>NZ_CP132543.1:2212568-2526746 GCF_030845195.1 Sanyastnella coralliicola | reverse complement strand
CTCGCTTTTTCAATGCGGAATTCATACTCTAAGCTTTCTTGCTCTTGCTGTAGTTTCCGTTCAATGGCTTCTTCCAATTTCGGCGGTAGCTTGATGTTGCGAAGAAGTACGTCATTCAACTGGACGTAATTGTCTTCAAATTTTGCAGCTAAGGCGGAGGTAATCTCATTCTGAATCTGCTCGCGCTTGGTTGTATTGATCTCTTCAGGTAAATACTTGGCAATGACTTCACGGGCAACTGACCGCATAGCTGGAACGATCACTTTATCTTGATAATCCTTAGAACGTTCAACTTCCAAGTAACCTAGCTTATTGTATATCGGTTGAAAGAACACAGTCAAGTCCATCTCAATCTTCAAAAGATTCGATGAGAGGACACTCAAATGTTCCATACGCTGCTGCTGTCGGACCTCGTATTGAATCACTTTATTCCAAGGAGCTTTAAAATGGAATCCTTGTCCGAGCGGAGCTTCTTCTGTATTGATACCACTACCAAATGTGTGGAACATCAATCCAGCATGACCCGAGGGGATAGTAACAGTAAAGGATGACCAAAAGACCACAAGAATCACGATACCAGCAATAACAGGTATCCCGAATTTCAAGAGTCGTGTATTAGGATTGTTCGCCATGATATGAGGGTTTAATAGATACCGTCAAATTAAGCCCAGAACACGTCTGTTTGTTTCAAAGTATGGGGAACGGGAGCCGGAGTAAGGTGAATGGGGCTTGGGGAGGCGTTAGGCTTTAGGCTATAGGCGTTAGTAATGCGGAGTGTTACGGACGCCGGATGCCGGACGCCGGAACCAGCATGATTAGTTCGCCTTCGGCTGGATAGCATGCTCGGTAGGCGTTAGGCTTTAGGCTATAGGCGTTAGTTCGTGGATTCTTTATTCGTTAGATTCATTCCACATTCCACATTCCACACCGCGTTCCGCAACCCGCAACCCGCATTCCTAATAAGAGCCTGAGCGTTTTCTTAAGAGCCACTCCAGACTGAGCAGAAGTAGAATTAACCCCAAAATCCATGGCAAGTTGATGAGGTCTGAGAGCTTTTTGCGCTCGTATGAAACAGCGACCGCGTTGCCGCTTTCTTCGATCATGGTGGCGAGTTGCGCTACTTGATCTGGGTAAACCATGTCGCCGCCGTTGTCGATGGCGAGTTGGTAGAGGAGTTTGTGGTCAGCCGTTGTGGTGGCCATTTCGAGTTGTACGGGAGCAATGGAGAGGCTTCCGCGTTCGGAGTAGTTTCTTCCGCCGATGATGGTTGAAGCTTCCCAGTTATAGTCTCCTACGGGAAGAAGGCCAGCATCAAGGCGATAGAAATCGCCGTTCCGCCCAAAGGCGAAATCATAATTGCTACCATCAACAGAAGTCAAGGTCAACGCAACTTCAGGGTCAGTGATGGCTTCGTAACTGTCATTGTACACCTCAGCGTTGAACACCATGCGCTCATTCTCGAGGAGATCACGTGGCGCGTCAATACGGAATTGACGACGGTCTTCGCGGTTGGCCATGTATTGAACCACACTTGAAATGAGGCCGTCAAATGCTTCATGGCTATCTCGCTTGAGGTAGCTCACCATTCGCCAACGCCAAATGCCTTCACCCGTGATGACACCCACCTTTGTACCGTTGACTTGGTTGAAGGAAATCAATGGAAGATCCGTCTCAATGTTCCCCACACGTTGGCTGATCATATTTACCGAACCCTCAACCGATTGAAGATCTCCGAAAGGAACAGCTAACGGAGGTAGCTCACGAATCAACGCTTGTGTCTCATCATCAACCTGGAAGTAAGGGAAGCCTTTAGCGAATGTTCCTCCAACATCATTGCTGGTGCCATTGTATGCTTTCAAAGCATAGCCCATCTTCAAGTTGTTGAAGGCGTTCATATTGGTTTGCTGAGTAAGCACGACAAGGGAAGGAATACCTTCCTTGAGCGCTTTCAGAAGCATCTTGGTTCCCGTGTTATTCGAAACCGGAATGCCGTGGAAGATGACCAAGCTTTCGTCTTCCAGATCTCCTTCGTAGTTCTCAGCGATGACACTCTCTACTTCGTAATTCAGGTTCGAGCTAATCGCACTGCGCAAAGCAGCAACATCAGGATGTGGAGCTTCCGCAAGGATCAAGATCTTCTGGCGAGTCTCCAAAACATCGATAAAGACCTCCCAACGGTTATTCGCAGTGGTTACCTCATTGTCAATCGTGGAAACTGTGATAACGTAGCGCTGCAGTCCAGCCTCTTTGGCTTCGAGCACCGCACGGCGTGTATCCAAGACGTAATCATCTGTTATTGTCAGGCTTTCGCTCCAAACTTGATTTCCCTTATGGGAAACAGAAATACGAACCGTTTCACCAGCCGCTTTCTTACCCTCAGTGGTAATCTCAATAGGGAATTGATTGCCCAAGTAAGCCAGTCGGTTATTCGCGACTTCCGCTATACGCATGTCGCGTTTCACACTGGTATCACCAAGAGCAATCGTAAAGACGGGAGCATCTAGCTTACGACTTTGGTAACGTGGATCGGCTCCTTCGTTGTAGATACCATCAGAGGCAATGATGACAGCGCCTATATTTCGATTGCTGTATCGGTTGTAGATGCCATCAAAGAGCTTAGAGATGTCTGTCGACTTCTCAGTGAATGAAATGCTGTCAATACCTTCTCGAAGTGTGCTTCCGAAAGTGTACGGACGTACTTTATACTTATCACCAATTTGACTGATGAGATCATCGAGTTGCGCAGGCCATTCGTTCTTGACAAAGGCTGAATCTTTGGCCATGACCAATGATTCACTATTGTCTTGAACAACCACAACTAACGGTTCTTCTACTTCTCGGTTAATGGTTCTCACCAGCGGGTGCAACAAGAAAAGAGAAAGCAAGAAGAGCGCAACAAATCGAAGAATTCCGAGGAAAGCTCGGGTTCCAATAGAAAGGTGACGGTTCAGTCGATCTTTCCTGTATAAGAACACAGCGAACAGTGCTGCCAGAAGCAGACACACGGCAATCAGCCAATTCGGTTGTTCAAACAGGATATCCAACGGCGCTTACATCAACATTCCACCGTCGACGTTGATCGTCTGACCAGTGATATATGCGCTCATGTCTGATGCAAGGAAGATGGCGAGGTTGGCAACGTCTTCAGGCGAACCACCACGCTTTAATGGAATTGCTTCACGCCATTCCTGTACTACCTTCTCATCCAAGGCGCCTGTCATTTCTGTTTCAATGAATCCCGGAGCAATCGCATTGCAACGGATATTACGAGAACCAAGCTCCGCAGCTACAGACTTCGTGAATCCGAGGATTCCAGCCTTTGATGCTGCGTAGTTTGCTTGTCCAGCGTTTCCTTTTACTCCAACCACAGAGCTCATGTTGATGATGCTACCGCTACGCGCTTTCAGCATTGTGCGCAACACACCCTTTGTCAGGTTGAAACAAGACTTCAAGTTAATCTCCATTACTTCGTCCCACTGCTCTTCGCTCATTCGCATCAAGAGTGTATCACGAGTGATTCCAGCGTTGTTGATTAGAATATCTACCGTACCGAAGTGGGCAACTACCTCTTCTACAAGCTTCTGTGCTTCATCGAATTTCGAAGCATCTGAGCGGAAACCTTTCGCTTCTCCGCCATTGGCAGAGAGCTCAGCTTCAAGGGCACGCGCCTTTTCCTCGCTAGAGAGGTAAGTAAAAGCGACTTTAGCCCCATGGGCAACAAAAGATTCAGCGATTCCTTTTCCGATACCGCGAGAGGCACCAGTGATGATCGCCACCTTTCCTTCAAGTAATTTCATCAAGTTGATTTTGGAGTGGGTAAAGATAGCCAAATTGACTACCTCAAAAGGCTAAAAAAACGTTAGGATGGAAGGAGGTCTGCAGCTTCAGCAATCAGCTCTGCCACATCCTTTACTTCTACACTGTCTTCTTTTTCGAAATTCTTCACACCATCAGTCATCATGGTGTTACAGAACGGACAACCCGTAGCAATCACGTTCGGCTTCACTTCAAGCGCATCTTCAGTGCGCTCTACGTTCACCTCTTTGTTGCCAGGTTCCGCTTCTTTGAACATCTGAGCACCACCGGCACCACAGCATAATCCTTTCTGCTTACAACGGCGCATTTCAACGAGCTCAGCATCCAAGGCTTGCAGCGCTTCACGAGGAGCTTCGTACACATCATTTGCACGTCCTAAGTAACAAGGATCGTGGAATGTGATACGACGACCTTTGAAAGATTCACCGCCTTTGATCGCAAGCTTTCCTTCTTTGATCAGGTCGTTAATGAGCTGTGTATGGTGCATGACCTCGTAGTTACCTCCGAGCTCGGGGTATTCGTTCTTCAAGATGTTGAAGCAGTGCGGACAACCAGTGACGATCTTCTTGATTTCATAGCCGTTCAAGACCATGATGTTCTGCATGGCTTGCATCTGGAAAAGGAATTCATTTCCAGCTCGCTTTGCAGGATCACCGGTACACGTTTCTTCTGCACCAAGCACGGCGTACTTGACACCTGCATGATGAAGAATGCGAACGATCGCTTTGGTGATTTTCTTTGCGCGGTCATCAAAACTTCCAGAGCAGCCTACCCAGAATAGGATTTCAGGCACTTCTCCAGCGCTGACCAATTGCGCTACGGTTGGTACAGTAATATGTTCAGCCATCTTTCTTACGCGTTAAGTTCTTCGATCCACTTTCCTCGATCAGCAGCAGGGAAGGCCCATGGTGCTCCGTTGTTTTCTACGTTGTTAAACATAGACGTGATCGATTCCGGTGATTTCGATTCTTCCATGATCAAGTGACGACGTAGATCAAGGATGATGCTTACCGGATCAATGTTGACCGGACAAGCTTCTGTACAAGCATTACATGTAGTACACGCCCACAATTCTTCTTCAGAGATGTAATCGCGAAGCAGCGACTTGCCGTCGTCTTTGATGCTGCCATCGCTTTGAATATTCTTTCCAACTTCTTCCAGTCGATCACGTGTATCCATCATGATCTTACGTGGAGAAAGTAGTTTTCCTGTTTGGTTCGCAGGACACTCACTTGAGCATCGACCACACTCAGTACAAGTGTATGAGTCGAACAACTGCTTCCATGTCAAGTCTTGCACATCCTTCGCTCCGAATTTCACAGGAGCCGCATCAGCGGGTGGCGCTGCGTACGGATCAGCAGAAGGGTCAAGCATCAGCTTCACCTCGTTGGTCACTGCTTCCATGTTGGTCATTTGTCCCTTAGGTTCCAGCTTGCTGTACCAAGTATTTGGGAACGCCATGATAATGTGGAAGTGCTTAGAGTAAGGCACGTACACAAGGAAGGCGAGGATTCCGATAATGTGGAACCACCACATGAAGCGCTCAGTCATGATCAGACCGTCAACGTCCATACCAGCGTACAGCGGTTGCAGCATAGAGCTGACAGGGAACGACCCAGCTTCAATGTAATGTGAAAGTGCCTCAGGGATTTCTTGTCCTGCAGCCATCAGTTCAGCCACTTTCCCTTGCAGCAAAGCGTCGCAGGCATTCATGCTCAACAGAGCAAACATCAAGAGCACTTCTGCTACAAGAATGATGTTGGCGTCTGACTTCGGCCATCCGTCCATTTCCTTCATACGGAAACGGCGAATGTTGATCACGTTTCGTCGGATCAAGAAAACCACACAGGCAATCAATACCAGCGCAGCAAGAATCTCAAAGGCTCCAATGAGCGCGTCGTAAACACCGCCGCCGAAACTCGCGAAGAGTCGGTGATGTCCAGTAATACCGTCAAGGACGATCTCTAGTACTTCAATGTTGATTAAGACGAACCCTACGTACACCAAGAGGTGGAGGAATCCAGCGATTGGACGAGCAACCATTTTCGATTGCCCTAGGGCTACCATGGTCATTGTGCGCCAACGCTCGTTCTTGCGATCCGTGCGGTCGACTGCTTGTCCAATACTAATGTTACGTCTGATCTCTCGCACCCGTCGTGCAAAGAGGAAGATGCCTGCAGCGAATACAAGCACAAATGCGATTTGAGCGATCATATTACCCTTTTACTCTTCCGATGACGGTTCGTCAAGCTGCTCGTCAATCAATTCACGAAGCTGTTCGAGTTCACGTCTAGAGAATTTCTCCTTCGGTTTCTTGCCAAAGATAGAAACATGAACGTATCGCCAAGGGTTCATGTAAAGATCATTGATGAGGTATTGCAGTTCCTGATTTGTATTCAGCAGGGATGTATGCAATGAATCATTGTTGATCAGCTGGGCCATTGTGCCTTCACCTTCGTTGATCTTCGTCATGATATCCGCGAATTCACCAAGGGCTACATCAGCCTTTTTCAGGGTAGTAGAAAGTTCGAGTTTCGCGAGGCTATCACTCACGGTATCAAAGTTCGAGATGATGTTGTTCAGCTTCTCGTTATTTGATTTGAGGTTCGTTGTAATGGAGTGCACATCGGCGAAGATGCCATCAATACGGTCGCTATTGTTAGCGATGGTTTCGTCGAGACGAAGGGTCGTTTTCTCTAAGGTCTCCATCGTACGCTGTAGACTTTCGAATACTTTCGGAAGTCCTTGCGTAGCGTCATCGTCAAATACCGTCTTCAAGTTTTCTACGATGTCGTCAACACCGGCGATCAATTCATCGGTCTTGTTCTTCAACGGCATCAACTCAAGTCGAACGGATTCAGCGAGGCCCATTTCAATCTCAGACTCCAAAGTGTCTTTTGGATTGGCCATCAAGGTGGAATCACCCATAATGATCTGAATTGCTTTCGATCCAAACAGGTCAGAGCTAAAGATCTTGGCTTTTGAGTCTACCGGAACGTTGAGGTCTTTCTGATCAATGCTGAATTCAACCATCAGTGATCCATCACCCTTCGGGTGGAATCCAACAGTTTTCACTTGACCGATTTTAAATCCGTTCAAGATTACCGGATTGGCCACACTCAATCCATCGACGTCATCGTACACAGCGAAGAAGGTTCGTTGCTGAACGAAGATGTTGATTCCCTTGAGGTAGTTGATCCCGAAGATGAGCAGGGTAAGGCTCACCACCACGATCACACCAATTTTAAATTCTTTAGAGACGCCTTTCAAACTATATCTGGTCTTATGGCTGTTCGTTCATTGCTTCTTCGAGCGTCACCCGTTCGCCATCTTTGAACGCGATCACAAATGCTCCATCGAAGCCGTTATTTCGAAGCACATCCTTCATCTCAAGGGCATGCTTGTATTTCTTAGTGCTTCCAGCGGCGTACTTATATAGTCCGTTGCTGAAATATTCATCCACTCTATCCAATCCATTAAAGTTGGTTGGGGTAGTGGCCACTTGAGTTGAAGAGGTAGCAATTTGTACCTGGAACTTCACCCCACGCTTAATCTCCTTGTAACAGATCTTCTCGGTCCAAGCCGATGAAGGCGGCGTCGCAGTTTCAACTCCTTCCTCTAATTCTAATTCTCCCTCTGATTCTAATTCTTCCTCTAATTCTCCCTCTTCCTCTACGGTGGAATACTGAATCCCATCAATGTCAGACTTATAATCACGCACCGCACGGAAAATCGCCGAAGCCATGTAGCTCTTACCATCTTCTGTGTTCAGGAAGTCTTCTTCTTTTTTGTTGGTGAGGAAACCGAGCTCAACCAAGGCACTTGGCATGTTGGTGAAGCAGATCACATAGTATCCTGCTTGTCTAACGCCACGGTCTACTCTTCCTACGCGATCGCGGAATTGGTCTTGAATGTTTTGCGAAAGCTTCAAGCTTTGATCGAGGTAGGTATTTTGACGAAGCGTCAATGCGATGTAGGTATCAGGATCTTTCGGGTCAAAGCTGTAGCGTTCCTGATAGTTCTCTTCATTGTAGATGGCTGCATTCTCCTTCATGGCAATACGCAGCGCTTCATCTGAGCGGTGCATTCCCATCACATAGGTTCCAGAACCGTGAGCACTTTCTTTCGTGAAGGCATCACAGTGAATCGAAAGGAATAAGTCTGCTTCAGAAGTGTTTGCAATTTCCACACGTTTTTCGAGCGTAGGGTAGGAGTCATCGTCACGCGTTAGAATCACGTTCACATTCGGGAAAGCTTCCTCGATGTATTTCTTGACACGGAGGGTGACGTCAAGGGTAATATCTTTCTCAGTGGTCTTGTAACGACCTGTTCCCAGGTTACCTGGATCGCTACCACCGTGTCCGGCGTCGAGCACGATAGTTTGAATGACCCCTTGAGGAGATTCTGGCGTAAAGCCAACAAAAACTCCGAAGGTCAGAGCAAGAAAAAGGATCGCTATACGTTTACTATGCGTCTTCATGTTCTAAACTCATTGCGTGCCTCTGATGCAAATAGGGAAACTATTGTAGCTTTGGGCGCCCGTTTATCCCCTAATGACCAAAGGTATAACGAACACTCTCGGACTATCAGCAACCACGCTCGGTTTTTTCCTCGCGGCCGTGTTGATAATGACATGCTTTTCCCTTGCAGGTCAAGAGGATTCGTTACAGGTTTCTGATCCTAATAACCCAACCATCGTGCCAACTGACACGCTTTCCTTCACTAACGTGGAAGATGTGCCAGATAGTACAGAAAGTGTAGATGCGATCAATTCAAGCATTTTCTACGATGCTGAGGATTCGATGATCTTTGATGCGATCAATAACCGGGTTCTCTTGTATGGTGGGGCGATTGTGAAGTTTGAAACCCTCACGTTAACGGCTGATTACGTCGAATACGATTTCACGAATAACGAAGCCTGCGCCTCAGGTGTTCCGGATTCAACAGGGGTGTTGATGGGCAAGCCAGTTTTAGATGATGCTGGACAATCGTTCACTCAAGAGTATATGTGTTACAACTTCCGCACCAAGCAAGGCTACAGCAAGATCGCGGTGACACAAGAAGGGGATGCGGTTTTCCATACCAATATTTCGAAAAGACACGAAAACGAATGGATTCATGTCAAAGGAGGGAAGTTCACGACCTGTGATGCTGAGAACCCTCATTACCACTTCCATTTGAGTAAGGCGATTTTGATTCCTGATGAGAAGGTGGTCTCTGGTCCGTTGTATATGAAGGTCAGGAAGGTGCCATTGCCTTTGGCTTTGCCTTTTGCATGGTTCCCAACTAAGAATGAGTCGAGCCATGGGGTGATTCTTCCAGGTTATGGTAATGCGAATAACTTGGGATATTTCTTAAAAGATGGGGGGTATTATCTCCCTCTCGGTCGGAATTTGGATACCCGTCTATTGGGAGATATCTATTCCCGCGGTAGCTGGAGTATTAAAAACCTAACGAATTACCGAAAGCGCTACAAATATACTGGGAGCTTCAACATATCTCGAACGGTAGTGAAACAGAGTATTCCAGAGCTTTCAGACTTCTCGAAGAGTACTGAATTCTTCGTTCGTTGGCAACACAACCAAGACCCGAAAGCTCGTCCGAACAGTCGTTTTACTGCCAACATCAACTTTGGTACGACGAATAACTTCCGGAATAACCTGAACAGCTCGCAGACGGATTACCTCTCGAATACCTTCAGCTCGAGTATACAATGGAATAAGAGCTTCCCAGGGAAACCGTATTCATTGGCCGTAAACGCACGTCACTCACAAAACTCGCAGACGGGAAATGTGCAGTTGACACTGCCAGGAATCACCTTCAACCGCAACCGTACGAACCTACCCATTTCCAAGTGGCTTGGTAGCAAGGTGAGTTCGAATAAGTGGTACGATCAGATTGGTGTGACTTATTCAGCCAACTTCGAGAACTTCATTTCGGAAAGTCAAAGTCTCTTCCGCTGGGATGAAACAGCGCAGTTGAGTCGTCAAGCACAGAATGGAATTCGCCAGACCGCCAGCGTATCTACGCAAGCACGTCTGGGCTTTGTGACCTTCACCCCTTCATTCAACTACAACGAATACTGGACTTTCAAATACCTCGACCTGGTTGAGCAAAATTCAGGAGATCTCGCGGCAGATACTTTGAATGGATTCCGCTCTGCGCGTGATTGGCGTGTGAGTGGTAGCTTGAATACCCGATTCTACGGGATCAAGAACTTCCGCAAGTTCAAGAACTTAAAGGCCATTCGCCACGTGGTAACCCCACAGGCAGGATTGTCATATGTGCCAGCTGTGAACCGCAATCTCTTTTACTACAACACAGCTGGAGACCTGAACTCATATACCACCTTTGATGCGGCTAGATTCCGTCCGGGAAGCACAAGTGAGCAGTTCAACGTGAACTTCTCTTTGGCTAACAACCTTGAGGTGAAGGTGCGCGATAAGAAGGGTAAACGAGGTGCGACGAAGAAGCAGAAGATCATTGATAACTACATCATTTCAGGTAGTTACAATATGATGGCTGATTCATTGAATCTATCGAACATTTCGATGCGTGGATTTACTACGCTTTGGAACAACATCAGCTTGAGCGCGAACAGCAGCCACAGCGCTTACGACCGTGATTCTACCGGACGTGAAATCAACACCTACCTATCCCAATCTCAAGGACGACTGCTACGTCTTGAAAGCTTGACCGGTTCGGTGAACATGAACCTACGAAGCAAGCAGCGCACGGGTACTCGCAATACAGAAAATGCCACAGAGGAAGAACTCGAAGTCATTGAACGCAACCCAGGCGCTTTTGTCGATTTCAATGTGCCTTGGTCGTTGAACCTCAGCTACACGCTCAACTTACGTCGTAACTGGAACACCGAAACCCAGGCAGACGAAGATGTCATCGCCCAAACGGTGCTGTTCCGTGGAGATTTCAGTCTCTTCGAAAAATGGAAAATCGGCTTCGATTCCGGGTACGATTTCACAGAAGGCGAATTCACACCAACCACGCTCAATCTCTACTGGGATCTCCACTGCTGGGAACTCACCTTCAACTGGATTCCATTTGGTGTCCGCCAAAGCTTCAGCATCCAGCTGAATGTGAAGTCATCACTCCTTCAAGACTTGAAGTTGCAAGCGAGGGGTGGGCCGAACGGGCTTCTGTTCTGATTGTCGAGGGTCGAGAGACGAGAGTCTAGGGTCAATCGATAAACTATAACTGATAACCGATAAGTTAAGGGCACGCATGCGCGCCCCTAGAGGTGCGTGGTGCGCCCTTGGTTAAGGGCACGCATGAGTGCCCCTATCCGCCGCAGGCGGCCTAATCATGCTAACGTCTATCTACCAAACAAGACAACTCTCCTTCGCTTAATTCCAATTCCAAAAATAAGTCCGAGCACCAGCGCTGGTGGCCCTCCGATGAGCATGGTTAAGAATAGTGTGCTTTGGTAATCGAGTTCAAAGAGATGTATCTGTCCGTGGTCTGGGGGAGGGTCGTTTAGATGCTGTGCTTCGTATCCTAGGTATCCGAAGGTGTGTGCTAAAAGGAGGGTAGCGAAGGCGAAGATTAAACCTGCGAATATGCTCGCTAATTGTTCATAAGCGACCCATCGTGCTACCAAACGCACCACAACAAGGACACAAAATATGAGTCCGACGATGATCCCGAGGATCATTCCTTTCTCATTCTGTAAGAGATTGCTAAATGATCCTTTTCTGCTCAGCATCAGTGTAATAGAAACTGCCAGTGCCACACCAATGAGGATGAAGATCATTCCGCGCATAATCACAGAACTGATCATCGCCTCACGCAGGGAAGGGGAGATTTCGGTAGTTATCTCTTGTTCATCGAGAAGATCGGACATGAAACGAATCTATAAACGATAATCTATAATCAATAACTGATAGACGATAATCTAGAATTGATAACCAATAACCAAAGACTAAGAACTAATAACTAAAGATCAGCCCTCTGCCTTCTGCCTGCGGCCTACTGCTTACGGCATACAGCCTACGGCGTCCCGCCTACCGGGGGTAGATTTCTCGCTTCTTATACCCCACATTCAACCCAAAGATCACTCCGAGGATGATGCAAGGTAGTCCTCCAAATGCAGCTGTTAACCCAAGTGTAGCGATGTAGCCTTCGAAACCTGGGAAGTCGTAGAAATCCTTCATCATATTCTCGATGATGAAGCCAAGGAATCCGAAGAAATGTCCGATAATGACCGTCACAATTGCAATCAAAATTCCACCCAACAATGGGTTGAGTTTCTCTTCCGAGATGACACGTGCAAAAAGTCGCGTGGTGGTCAGCAGGGTGACAATCAATCCAACCAAAACCCCGAGAACTACGATGCCGAGTTCATTCCAGAGCTCGGTCAAGAAACTGGCGCCGAGAAAGGTCACACAGATTAAAATAGCCGCGAAGAATCCTATACCGCAAAAAATGGCGCTTCTAACAACAATCAGATTTGACAGTTGGCTGCGCATCTCGGGTGTAATCGAGGAGGTGACTTGGTCGTTGTCGAGGATGTCCATGTGATAAGCTTGATTTTGAAGCTAAGTAAAGGAAGGATATTCTGTTGGATGAGGTGAAGGAGAATTCGTGGGGGGATTTGGAGTTTTTGAGGGGTGTGGCTAAATCTTCTGCTCAGAAGGAGGGAAGAGCTCATCACGGGTGATACGCAGGTCGGCACCGTAAATTATTCCCACAAAAAGCCCGGGGATCAGGATGATGAGGTTCGAGATAATAAATGCACCCATAAACATTGACTCATTAGAAATAAGGATTGTGTACATCAACTTTTCCCAGATCATTTGCGATATGCAGGCTGTCACAAAAGTGGCAAAAAAGGCGAGGTATAAGATTCCGAAGAAACCGAGAAAAGGATTGATTCTTCTGAGCGCAATCTTGGAGCCGATGGTTTTACTTGCCTTGAAGATCGTGAACAGCATTACGCAAAGCGGTAGTATCCAACGCAGGTCAAATAACTTCTTAACACCTTCAACAATGGAAGCCTTGTCTTCCACCGCAACCACGAATATAAAGAGGCAGAAAAGACAAGCGAATACCGAGGTGAAGGCATTTTTGCGGGTTTTTTGAGTGAATTGTTTGACTAATTCATTTGTCGGCTCTATCTCATGACTGTCAAGTATGTCATTCATGAGCAGAGTGTATTTCAGGGCTAACCAAGATTTGACTCTTTGATCTTATCTGAAGGCCAAACAGAAAGCCGATTATCGGACAGAGAATTCGGGTAAAAAGCAAGGCAAATAATGTTAGTAGCGGGAAGATGGCGAAAATTTAGGTGGCGTAGGGTTAAGAAGGGTTAATGGTTCTTTGTTAGGTATTCATTTTGAGAAGAGTAAGTATCCTTCGTTCCTCTAACTCTGAACCTAGTCGAAGTCCAAAAATGAGTACGGGAACGGAGGTGAAGGCATAACTATAAGCTAGACTCATTGCCGAAGAGTAGAGGATCGGCTTCGGAGGAGAACATCCATATTGCGTTTGATATTCTAACGCTTCTCCAAGAAAGCCACCGATGTATCCAAAGAGTACGGTTAAGCAGCCAATGGTAATTCCTCCAGCAAAGCTATTCAGTGATCCGGTTAAGATCACTCGCGCCAGGCGCTTGTTGAGGGATATATTGTATAGAACGAAGCCCATGATAGCCCCAAGAATGACATACCATTTCTGTAAGAAAATGCTGAACCAAAGGTTCGGGCCGATGAATAGGAGGGGGATGAGGGCTAAGGAGAGAATTCCAACCAAGAAGTATGTGTAAGTCCGTTTGATCACGAAGCTTTCCCAAGAAAGGATCAAATCCTTCTCAATCAAGGTTGTACTTTGTCTTTCCATTGAGACAAGATCACAATTATATCAGGGCTAAGTGAGCAAATCTAGAATTCGTTGGAAGAAATATAACGTTGGTAGTTGAGTGTTTCTTTAAGGGACTCAACTGGTAAGATTGTTTCGAAACGCGAACAACACAATCCCCACTCTAGTACTCACTCCGAACTTGTCACATAGACTTTTGCGCCACCCCTCAGATGTACGTGGCGAAACGTGCATCTTATCAGCAATTTCCTTGTTCGTCATTTCGGTACACAAGTATTGGACAAATTCAATTTCACGTTCGCTTAGCTCCAAAGCAATAGAAGTTTCTTGGCTTTCGTGGTTCTTATTCAGGTTCTGAATTAGCCTGCCCGAAACAAGTTCGGAGAAATGATAGCCGCGTTCAAACACATCTCGAATGGCTCGATTCAGTTCTTCTGATGAAGAACTTTTGAGAAGGTAAGCACGAGCCCCTGCACGCAGCATTCGAATGGTATTCGTTTCGTCTTCCAGAGCCGTCAGCGCAACGACCTTGATATTAGGGTAGTTGTCAGAGATTTCCTGTGTTGCTTTTATTCCGTCTTTCTCGGGCATATTGATATCCATCAAAACAACGTCAACGGATTGGTTGGCTAATTGATCGATGAGATCTTGGCCGTTGGTAGCTTGGAAAATGACCTCGCAGTTATACTCTTCTACCAATTTCGCGATGCCATTTCGGATCAAATCGTGATCGTCGGCGATAGCAATTCTAATCTGATCCATGGTTCATTTCTTTTGTAAAGGTGAGTGTCGTACCAGAGCCAACTTTGGAGGCAATTTCGAACGTTCCTTGAATCATTTGCATCCGTTCATTAATGCTGGTAAGTCCGAGTCCATTTGCTTTGCTATTGATCTCGAACCCTATCCCGTTATCGTTAACTTCTAATTTGAGAGTAGAATCCGAAACAGCAAGCGTTACGTTCAATTCTTTGGCTTCAGCGTATTTGATAGCATTGTTGATGGCCTCTTGCACACATCGAAACAGGATGACCTCTTCCTGAGGTGTCAATAATAGTCGTTCTTCGGTCGGGTGATAGTGACAAGTCAAGCCAGCAGTCTTTTGGACAAGCAGGCATTCTTTCTCCAAGGCAAGGTCTAGACCTAGTTCTGCAATTCTGGAGCTATGGAGACTATGAGAAATTCCTCTTAAATCTTCTCGTATTTCTAGTAGTATGTTGCTTAGATCCTGATCGCCTGATTTCTCCGTGGCATGCATTACCATTGTAAGTCGCTGACCAACATTATCGTGAATCTCTTGGGCGATTTGGCGCATAGTTTGTTCGGAGATTTCTAGTTGGGATTCGAGTAACTGATTCTGAAACTCTGATAGCAGAAGCGACTTCTCAGCTTGGTGCGATCTTAGGTTTTTTTGATATGCAATTACAAACGCCACTATTCCTACAATAAGCAGGAGAAAAACCAATATTCCAGAAATCAGGAGAAAAGTTAAATCTTCAGTCATTTATGCGAGAGGGTTCAGCTGAAGAATACAAAATATACCCGAGGGAGAGGTAGTATACAATGGAAACAATGCGGTTGAAGCCATTGAGGATTTCGTTCACGGCTCCCTTGTTGATGAAATAGTTGATTGACCCTAGGTATAGAAGCGTTAACGTGTAATATGCAAGGAATATGAGGGGTACTGTTATTCTCCAGTTTTTGAACAAAGGGGTAACCGAGGGCTCTTTCACTCTTTTGAATAACGTTATTACGATATACGTTATGAGCGCAGGTATTATGGTCAAAAGCCATTTCGAAGGAAACGGTAATGTTTCATAACTAAGCAAAGATAATATACCAAAGGCTGTTATTATGACAGTGAATAACAGACTTATATTCCTCATTATTTTGAGTTTGCTCGAAAGTCCAATCGTTAATGGAACGATACAGCAACTTAAAATAGCGTAACCCCAATAAGCAAGAATGTTCTGATCCCTTGAACCAACGAAATGAACAAAGAATTCGTTTGCTAATGTCAGAACCAGGAGAACAATTAGAACCCTGAGAGGAATCGGAATCTTCTTGAAGAGGTACAATCCGACACCACTCGATAAGAGTAGTGTCAGAAAGTACACAAGCTGAGATAAAAGCTTTAATCGCATTTATCAGGATTAGGAATTTTCTGAGAGCATTCTAATCCGGTTACATAATCATGACATAACCAATTCCATAATTGATTGGATGAGGAAGCTGGCTCCACACAATATTGTTCATCTAAGCAGTCATTTGGACAAGGATCAACGAACTCATAAGCACGTCCATTCAAGGGTAAGTGCAAATTTTGACGTTCAACTGTAGGTACAAAGACAAGTGTATGGTAGTTATAATGAACTGTATCAATAGATGGGTTTCCCGTTGGAGGATTCATTTCTTGAACATTGACACATGTCTTATGCATCGCGGGATATATCCTGAATCCAGAAATTCGCTCTTTTACTTCGTCGTCATTGTCGTTGTTGTATGTGTGATCGCGTGTCAACGCCATGAGAGCGTTTCGTTCAATAAACCAGGATTCAAGTTTCGCGGGTCTTGGTGGTAATGGTCTTCCATTTACATAAGGCACTTCGACCGGAGTATCGTCATACCTGCCTGCCAAATGATAACTTGGGTTTTGGGCGTATGATTTAACCATACACTGAGCGAGGTCATCTTCGATTGGGTCACCTCCAGAAAACGCTCCTTCTTCTCCTCCTGAAGCTCCTAAAAAGTAGCCTATCGTCACTCCAAGTATCAAGGCAATTATGCAGATTAAAATTGAATTGTTTGATTTCATAGTTAAATGATTATTAGTGATTTGATTGGCAAGTAATTTCGTTTTTGATGTAATTCCAAATTTTGGAAAACATACCCGTATAGACACTCAGGTGTTGAGTATAAGTACGCACTGAATTCGTAATTATACGGAGGCGTTTTCACGTGCAATCACGGTTTCAAGGCTTTTAGGATGATTGAATCTTGCGGCATGTAATCATTCAAAAATCACATGCCATGAAAACCTACAACCTACAACTTAGTATTAAGCAGTTCCTGCTTCTCGTAATTCTATTAACCTCAGTATCGATTTTCGCACAAGAAGAGGTTCAGCAGAATGGTGCTGAAGTTATTGAAACTGTTACCACGACAGAAGAAACGGAAGAGCCCTCGCCTGAACCAACTCCCACCGAAACCCCGGATCCAGCAACCGATGATGCTGGAGAGGATGGTGAAGAGGGAGACACTATTCTTAAGGTCCAATTCTCAGAAGCTACAGATTCTTTGACACGTTCTTCTTTGCAAGATGTGACCGTAGTTTATACACTAGAGATTGAGAAAATCCCAGACGGAAAAACGTATACCGTTGATGTCAAAGTGCTTTCAAGTACTACTTTGAATGCGAACGAATTCTCAATCTCCACCACAAAAACATCCTTCACAGACGCTGATGAAGGGAAGAAATTCAAGTTCTTCTTGACCGTGCCTAAAGATGAAATGAGCGATAGAAACCGCCAGATTGATCTTGGATTAATTATCAAAGAAGGAGATGAAGACAAGGCGGAAACGAATACTGGTGCGATTCAGAAAATGACCATTAAGGTATTGCCTATTGCGAAACTGAACGACTATAACTACCTGGCTTACATCGGAACTAATTTCGATTTGGTGGACGGAGTAGAAGCAAACAAACTATTCTTCGCAACCAACTTATTCATGCCTAATCAGGATGGAAAGTATGGCACCTATGTTAGCCTTTATGGGAATCGATCGTTCTCGAGTACTGATTCAGTTACGACAAGAAACTTCAGAGAAGATCTGATGGTAGGAAACGACTCAATTACTGAATTCAGTCGTGTTGCTGATCGTAGAACCACATACCAGGCTGATAACATTGGTATGCAAATGTCTTTATTGCGAAAACTCGGAGATCATTCAGCGTCACGACGTGCTACCAAAGGCTACTTCATGTTGACTGGTGAGTTTATTTGGAGACGCTCTAAGACGGACTATCAATACACAAATATTCAAGATAGAGATACTATCACTTATGCTATTGGCGAATCTTCGCCTGTTGATTATTCCGGTTCGTATAACCCGAATCTAACCACTATTTACGGTAATCAATTTGACCTGAATTTAGGCGCAGGATTGATGTTTGATCATTCAAATGACAAGATTTCGGTTCGTTTCCAAGTAGGGGGTGGACTCATGCGACCTTTCTCAACATTATCGAGCCAAGAACGAAGATTAGATCAGCCCTTCAGAGCGAATGATCTGGATGCGTTCTACTACGGGAAAATTTGGATTACAGAGCCAAATGCGGGTCTGACAGTACACGCAGAAATCTACAATCGTATTGATGTACCAACCCCATACATGGTGGTCACGCTGTCGAAAGCAATCAACTTCAAGTCACTGGGAACGATCTTCGAACCCGTGGCGACTCGCTAATCATCAAAACCTCGGTTAGCAATAGAAGCATGTGAGAGTTTGCTAATCGGGACTGATAAACCGGGGGGTCAGTCTTTATCTGAGCCCCCAACTCTCCTCCAATATCTCACATCAGGGCAACTTTAAAGTCCACATTTTTGGAGGGGAATTAATTACAACCCTTAAATCGAATGTAATGAGATATCTACTTGTAATTTTCATGACACTCGCTTGTGGCGTAGCAAGCGCTCAGTCAATTCAACAAACTGGACCGAATTATTTCATTGCTGGTGTTCCAACAGTGGAATTCGAATTCATGGCAGCAGAATCTGTTTATGGGAATCAACGACAAGCAAATTGGTGTTGGGCGGCATGTTCTCAGATGGTTTTGAATTATCACGGGCTATACGTGACACAAGAACAGATCGTACATCACATCTACGGTGATTTGGTTGATCGACCTGCGAATGCAAACCAAATAAGACGAGCATTGAGCGGATGGGCTCCAAATATTCGAGGCGGATATTCTACTATTCACTGTTCCTCTGTGGTGAACCATGTAAATGAAATTACCCAAGCGTTAGCTTATAAATGGCCCTTGATTGTAGGCCTTCGGAATCCTAACGGTGGTGTTGGTCATGCCTATGTATTAACAGCAATTGAATATTCTGTAGATCAATGGAATAATACTATCCCGCACTATGTCATTCTTCGAGATCCTATGCCCGGTACAGATGGAAAAATTCGAGTACCATGGAATGTCTTCGAGAATCGCGTGATGATGATGTTCAAAGTCTGGGTGAACTAATTCACCGTCAAAAAGCGTCCGGTTCATATTCTTGAGCCGGGCGTTTCGTTACTCTCTCCCTTCCAAAACCTTCCTAGCCCCCTCCCGCGCCTCAGCTGAAGTATGCGGACTATCAATCAAATCCCTCAACTGCTTGACTGGGCGGCTAGCGAATTTCTTTTGGAAGTAATTGGTATCTTTTGTGGGTGGTCAGTCTGCCTTTGGTTTTAACCGAAACAAAACCAATTACTTCTTGTTTGTAAGCAATTCACTACTCTCTTTCATGTGCATCCCAACCAAAAACCTCAAACTCTGTTCTTGTGCTTCTGAAGACGAGCTGCATAATGCGGATCATATTTGGGAGCTCTATCGTTATGTCGAAGGTAAGATGGAAATGGTGCTAGGGGAGGTGCAGTTTCCCTCAGGAATGAGCGAAGAAGATTTCAAAGTGAATCATCAGAAGCTAGCAGAAGCGTTGAAGCGGAAAGATCTCTTTGATTTTCCAGTTGAACTCAATCCAAAAGATAAGCTTCGTCTCATTTTTAAATACCATCCAGAAGAATCCGTGCGCTTTCCTGCGTTCAGCGGGAAAGAAGAGTTCTTCTTTACATACACTGGGAATTATTGGCGAAAGTCGAATGATTCATGGTTCATTGTGATGGGAACGCATGATGAAGCGGAAGAAGGAAAAATTGAAGTGACGATTGACTAGTCTGCACCTAGGGTACTCAAAGAAGTGGTCTTCTTGAGCGACTTAACTCTTCGGAGCAACCACCAAATCCACAAAGACATTACGACGAAAACAATCGGTTCGATAATGACGAATATCCAGATGTTGATCTCTTTGTAGGTGGTTCCGGTGAGCACAGCCCAGTGTTCAAGCAACTCAACACAGTAATCGAAGGCAACGTTCATATCCATAATCATGCGGTTTCAGTATGAACGGCTATCAAAGCGCACTTGTTGTGAACTGCCTTATTTAGACTAATAGCCAAAAACCAAAAACTAAAAACTAAAGACTAATCACTAAGTACTTACCTCTCCAGCACAATCTTCTCCTTCGCAACATCCACATCAACAACTCCTATTACCAAGTACGTACCATTGCTTAACATCTCGAGTGAGTTGCTGCCAGCTTTCAGGTGCACATGACACCCCAGAAATTACCGCCGGTTACATTGGAATGTTGCTCGAGCTTGATGTTGGAGCCAAAGCAATCTAGGTGATTGGAAGTTCTGGTAAACAGTATACGATCAAGGGAAGCAATTGGTTGAATTTCGTTTAGCTCACCTTTAATTTATTATCAAGAATCTCCATCACGTTGATCTAATAGCTTTTTCGCCGCTTTCTTCGACTCCGCTGATGAGTGTTTCCCGTTCAAAATGGCTTTGAGCTGTCCGTCAGTCTTGTCTTTGAATTTGTCTTCAAAATAAGCCGTTCGACCTTCCGCGGTGCTAGTGACGATTCTCTTCTCTTTTGTCCATGGCCAAACGACGTCATTCATCGTGATATGAAAGAGGTAGATTAAAATGGCTAAGCCGTTGATTTCGAATTTCCCCAGTGTGATCCCAACGAAGAATGTGGTGTACTCTATAATACCCAGGAAAGAGAGGATCAAAGTAGTTGAAAAGGCAGAAGTCCAAAACTTATGTTTGCGAGCAACCAATACCCACACTCCTAACGTGAAAATGCCTGAATAAGGAAAGCTGATATATGAGAAAGAAAGCCCTCCATTCACGGCTTCGCTGAAGTAACTGGCTATATAGCCCATTACCATGACGGTATATACGATCAGCGGTACCTTACTTTCTTTTCTGGGCTTGACCTTTGGAGGATCTATTTGATCGAGAATATCAGAATCTTCGCTCATGGTGTTTAGTTGTTGAATCGAAGATAGGAAAGATGTGAATCCATGTATATCTCATTAGAAGGCTACCTAGCCTTACTCACATAATGAACCCACCTCCACGTCTTCTTAAAATCGCTTTTCATGGCGCTGGACATGTATTTCACCCAATCCGGGAGCTTTTCTTCTCCTTTGTACTCTAGTTTAGCAAGGACGTAGGCCGCGCCAATCGTAGGTAAATAACCAAGAGATCCTGTTTGCCAGCCCATTTTGCCAGCACCTGACCACTGACTGAAATGAAAACTGCTGTTTCCCAGAAAGATTCCGAAACCGTTCATGATCGTGAGGATATCTGTCAACAACTCTTCGCGGTGGATTCTTTCTTCATGAGAAATCTCTTCGAAATCTGGGGCCTCATCAGCTAGACCTGATTTGTGAATAGAAGCCATACGGGCAAGACTGCAATCCATTTCGGAATAGCGATAATAGATGAGGTGGCTTAACTCATGTGCCGTGGTGCTCACTAATTCAGAGAAATTTCGGAACATGTCGCGGCTGATGGTAATCGTTGGGTAGAGATCATGTTCGTATAACCCCGCGCTGCTTCTTCCGCTACTTTCCCAATTATCCAATCCTTGAAGCGGACGAAGTCCTTCATCTTCAAACTCTAGTTTAAAACTACCTGGTACCACGTCGCAGAGCTCAGTTACTCGGTCAATCACAATTCGTGCATCCTCCTCCGTTCCTCGATACGTGTCAGGGAAAAAACGCTGCAATGGTAAGATCAACTCTTTATCCTTTAACTCAGGACGAAGCTCCAATAGAAAAGACATCTCATGGTCAATAAACTGGAGATCTTCCTCTTTCATCGGAGGTTTCGGAACTCTAGGAATAAATGGCATAATCAGATGAAGTAGTTTCTTATTACGAAGAAAGGGAATTTGGGAATAGGATGGGGAGGTCGCTTGGAGCGAATAGCATGGTTAGTCCGCTTTCGGCGGTTAGTATGATTAGGTTTTAGTTATCGATAGAATGAAAATTTCGGAAGCCGGAAGCCGGACGCCGGAATCAGCATGATTAGTCTGCCTTCGGCGGTTAGTATGATTAGTCCGCCTTTGGCGGTTAGCGTGATTAGGAATTAGGTTATTGATATGAAGAAAGTTTCGGACGCCGAATGCCGAACGCCGGAATCAGCATGATTAATCCACCCGAGGCGAATACCCAAACTAAAAACCAAGAACTAAATACTCAAGACTAAAACCTTACTTCTCCACCAAAACCTTCTCCCTAACAATCTCCCCATCAACAACACCCACAACCAAATACGTACCATTGCTCAGCATCTCAAGTGAGTTGCTTCCAGCCTTTAAGTTGCCGATGACGGTGTTTCCAAGAAGATCAATCACTCGCAACTCCACCTCCAAAGCATCTACCTGCACATTCAACACCCCACTTGAAGGGTTAGGATATAGATCTATTTCTACTGGCGAAATCTCATCGGTTGAGACCAAGCCGCATTCGCAGATGTCGTAGGTTTCTTTGAGGTCAAGGAATGCGTTTACGTAGTTGTTGCCAACCCCTTGGGTGCGTGGTTCATTTTGAATGACAACTAAGGCGTAATCGCACTCTGGGAAGTAGCGTGAGAGGCTTAAGTAACCCCAGCTTCCATCATGGCCCCAGTTTTCTTCTGCGAAATAGTTGTCTGAGTAGATGCCCAGTCCGTAGTCAATGCCGATGCCGGCAGGGGAGTAGGCTTGTTTCATTTCTTCATAGCTCGCAGCTTCAAGAAGTTGACCGCCGTGCAGGCCAACTCTGAACTTGGCGAGGTCTTCTGCGGTGCTGATGATGCATCCTGCGCTGGTGGCAATGCTGAAGAAGCTTGGGATATCAATAACCTCCGTTAGGTCTACAAATTCTCCATCTTCGTTGCCACCCCAGACATGAGAGAGCGCTTGTTCGTTGGTTGGTTCCTCGAATGGGTAGACGAAAGTCTCAGTCAATCCGAGTGGGTCGAGGACTCTGTTTCGCACTTCTTCGTGCCATGGATTGCCTGTGATGCTTTCCATGATCAATGCGGCTAGCAGGTAGTTGCTGTTGGAGTACCCCCAGTCTTGGTCGACGTCAAAGTTCGGTTCGAGCATGAATAAACTGAGTAGATCTTCAATCTCCCAAATGGTTCCCTCTTCATCAAAGAGGTATGGCACCCAGTCAGGATTGTCATTGAGATAATCACTGAATCCACTGCGCATTCCCAACAGCTGTGCGATGGTCACTGACCCATCTGTGTTCTCGATAGGCTCGAGGTACATATCCATTGAATCGTCGATATCTAGCAAGCCATCTTCTGCCATCAAAAGAACGGTCGCCGCGACGTACGATTTCGTATTCGAGGCAATTCCGTGAAGGTGATCAATGGTGAGCGTAGCGTCAGCTGGAAACTCTTCACTCAACCCAGCTGCGCGCTCCCAAACGGTTCCTTCAGAAGTTACCAATGCAGCAGTCATTCCTTTCACCGTAGAACCAGCGAACGCGTCATCAAATGCCTGGTCAAGCACATCTTCAGTCCCCGTCGACTTCGATAAATCAACGGTCGGAATCTTATGCTCGTACTCCGAAAATCGTGAGAGCGAAAAGTCTTCATTTTGAGCTAAGACAGAAGGTGATAGAGAGAGGAAAAGAGCTGTCAGTCCCAGCCAAGCCAGTGGAGTCGTTTTGGTAAACATCGAGAGAAGTGATTTTCGTTAATGTTCCCTCAAGTTAGATAGAAAGCCAAGGAGTACCGCCCGTAGTTTCCGTAAACGGTAGACTACGATAAGTGAACGGAAAAGGTATTGAGTAATAATCTCTGAATACTAAATTGCAACTTAAGCCTTAAGCCATACGCCCTAAGCCAAGAAAAACATGTTCTTCAAAACCAAACCCTGCCCACGCTGCCTCGGAAAAGGAAGTGTCGATGATGCCGACATCAAACGACTCAACGCTGAATTGCTTTGGTTACCGGGTATGTGTGCGTACTGCGAGGGAAAAGGAGTAGTAGGTGTCCGCGTGAATGTGGCACCTGAAACTTTGTATTTAAATATGGATGTGCCAAAGCGTGAGCGCAGAGCCTTGCGTCGAGGAAATCGAGGAGCTCTTTCTCGCGCTGAAATCTACGATCAGCGAAGCAGAGAATTCCTCATCCACATGATCCAACGCCTAGAAGAACTGGAAGGAGACCACCAAGCCTTAGCTCAAGAACACATCGAAGAACTCAAGCTTCACATGAAGGGAAAGGAGCCAAAGGAACAAGACAAGGTGGCTGTGCTTGAGTGGTGCCAGCAGCTAAGCGAATACGCAGGCAGTAAGCTGTAAGCCGTAAGCTGCTTTTGAATAATGAGGAATGAGTTTTATTGATGTAATGATAGTTTCGGACGCCGGACGCCGGAATCAGCATGATTAGGTCTTGGTTATCGACATAATGAAAATTTCGGACGCCGGATGCCGGACGCCGGTTTCAGCATGATTAGTCCGCCTGCGGCGGCTGCATGATCAGTTAAGTTCGCCTAACGCCATAGGCCTTAAGCCCTACGCCTTAAGCCTTCGAAATCTTTCGTACGCTCTTCTGAATAAACACATTGTTCGGCAAACTCAACTCCTCACCATCTGCCATTTCAAGAGTGATGAAGAACAGTCCAATGTTGGTCACCTTACCCTTGATCTCGAATTCTTTGCCTTCCATAATCACAATTTGATCATTGAGTTTGATCGGGTGATTGAAGAAGATGATAATGCTCGAAGTAATGTTCGATAAGAGTGACCACTGAGCGAAGAACGCGACTCCTACAACCGTTAATACAGATCCTATGAATACTGCCAATTCGGCTTGATCAACCCCCCAAATCAAAGATGCAAAAATGAGGGCGATCAAGGTGAGTGTGATGCTGATCACTTTCTTCATGACAACCCCTCTGGTTTCATGGAGAAAACGATCGGTCATCGTCTTGTTAATGATCCGAAAGATGATGGTGCGGATGATGAGAAATGCTATTGCAATAATCCCCGTCTCGATGATCTTCATGTAGTGTTCTTCTGCCATGGGACGAATGTAAGGAAGAAATCCATCTCGAGGACTGTGGACCGTGGACTGTGGACTGTGGACCGTCTGTATGCGGTATGCTGTATGCAGTATGCTGTGGCTTTGCTAATCCTGGTACTTTTTATCGTTTCACATTCAGCGCCGCTTGCTCAACCCAGTTTCGGAGTAACTCTTTCCCATACTCCGTCATTACACTCTCCGGGTGGAATTGAACGCCGCAGCATGGGTGTTGCTCATGGCGCATGGCCATCATCCATCCGAATTCGTTGATGGCGGTGACTTGGATGCCTTTTCCGGATGTTTCAGGGTCTATGACCCATGAATGGTAATGTCCGATGGTGAAGGGAGTGGGGATGCCTTGAAACAAGCCTTCGCGGTCTTTAATGTGGCACTGACTTACTCTTCCATGATACACTTCTGGAAGATTTAGAAGCTGACCACCAAAGTATTCGCATAAGGCTTGATGTCCCAAACAAACCCCGAGGATGGGTTTGGTTTCGACATACCTTTCGATAAGATCCATCATGATACCGGCTTCCTTGGGTAGACCCGGACCAGGAGACAACACCACGGCGTCATACGCTGCAACCTCGTCTAAAGCAATGGCGTCGTTGCGGAATACGTCGACCTGATCTACCATTGGAACGAGGTAGTGATGCAGGTTGTATGTGAATGAATCGTAATTGTCGAGTATGAGTAGCCTCAATGCGCTAACTTTGGTCGCAAATGTAATCCAATGAAAGAGATCATTACTACCTCAGGTGCCCCAGCACCAATCGGACCATATAACCAAGCAGTAAAGTTTGGAGACTTCCTTTTCGTCAGCGGACAAATCGCCCTTGACGCAGGAAGCGGTGAACTAATGAACTCTTCCATCCAAGAGGAAGCAACAAAGGTGATGAGTAACCTCGAAGCCGTGCTAGAAGCCGCAGGATACTCAGTGCGCGATATCCTCAAGACGTCCATCTTCCTTTCAGATATGGATCTCTTCAATGAGGTGAACGCCATCTACGCCTCGTACTTTGAGTCTGATTTCCCAGCCCGCGAAACCGTCGCTGTGAAAGGACTGCCCAAAGGCGTAAACGTCGAGATCAGCGTCATCGCAGCGAAGCAGTAAACATTCTGCCCTCCCCACAGTTCTATCTTAAACACGCCAAGCCATGTTTTTCCGAAAAGTCCTCTATTACATCAACCCGGTAAACCTCTTCAAGAAAGAAAAAGACGAAGGAATCAACCTCCGCGTCATGCACGGGATTAATAAGATTTCGTTCTGGATGTTTATTCTTTGCTTGGCCTACCTGATCTATCGCTGGGTATCCTAGTGGTTGGTGGTACGTGGTACGTGGTACGTGGTGCGTGGTACGTGGTACGTGGTTGGTGGTACGTGGTTCGTGGAATGTTGAACGAGCGCCCTCAGTTATCGATTATAGATTATCGATTATCGATTATAGTCTACCTTACCCTTATTCGTCGATCCACATACCACCCCTTCCAACTAAGCGTAATCTCAAATCCCCCTCTTCCTTGATTGTTGCGGGCTAGATTGCTTGTGGTGAAGTCATAGCTCAATCCAATCTCGTATTGGCGTCGGTATTCGTAACCGAGATTAACGAGGATGGCGTCTTGGTAGCGGTAGTGGATACCTCCAATGATCGCGTTACTAGTGCGGGCGCTGGTGAAGCGTGAATCAGCTCCCACTCGGTACCTTCCGGTTCCTCCGACTACGACTTGCATGGCGCCGCCTTGTTGGGTATAGAGGGCCTGGAATCTTGCGCCTACCGGACCAAAATCTTCGTACCACACAAAGTTTCCTACGTAGCGTGGAAGAGTTTTTTCAATGCTGTTGTCTAAAAAGCCTGAGGCTTGTCCGTAGTGCCAGATGGCTATGCCAAGGTCGTATCGACGAACCTTGTCGTGTGACCAGTGCATGCCGGCAGAGACATCGATCGCGCTGCTCTGTTGGTTTCCGAATGATTCACCGCTGGCAAGGGTTGGATCTACGCCTACACCGTTGAATTGACTGTCCCATTCGAGGCCGTCGATGTTGATACTGCGCTGCATGTAGCCTGCCGCAATTCCTGCGCTGAGTCCGTCTTTGCTGCCTATGCGCATGTGGTAGGCAAACGACAAGTTCGCTTGGAACAATCCCAATTGCGAGTCTCCCGCTTTGTCATTCAAAACTGTCGCACCTACGCCGAAGTATGAGAAGTTTCCTTTCCGCAACTTGGCTTCTCCAGCGGCGAGCATGGTCTTGAAGGGCGAGTTCACGCTTGACCATTGATTGCGGTAGCTGGTGAAGGCCCTGTAGTCTTCTTGAATCAACGCTGTGTTGGCAGGGTTGTTCAAAATAAAGCTGCGCCAGAATTGTGACGGTACGTGGTCTTGTGCTTCCACTAACGTGGGAACGCTAACGCTTACCCAAAGGATGATATGTAGATACCACTTCTTCATCGGATGAGTGTCACGTTACCAGTTAATTCCTCTGTTAAACCGTCGTTCAAACGGGCACGCAAGAACCAGACATACACACCTGCAGGCATTTCTTGCCCACGGAAGTTTCCGTCCCAGCCGGCTTCCATGTTGTCTGTTGACCAGACCAATTCACCCCATCGATCGTAAACCGTGAAGTTCATTTCAATGATTCCCGATCCACGAACGAAGAGCTCGTCGTTGATCATGTCTCCATTCGGTGAGAAGATGTCAGCAACGAAAATCGGTGTAGGGGGCAGGATGCAGACGTTGCGTGTGATGGAGTCTGGACATGCTCCTTCATTCTCAATGTACAAGGACACCGTATAGTCTCCCGGCGTATCGTAGCTCTGGGTCGGATTGGTTCCTGGATTGTAGAGCTCGATGTTGTCATTTCCAAAGTCCCATAGTCCGGTCAATCCGTGTTGACTGAAATCGATAAAGGTCACCGGTTGACTTGTCCAGGGGATACAATCTTCGTTGGGGTTTGGGGTGAAGAGTGCCGCGATTGGCGTGTAGCTAGGCACAAGCACCAGACTATCAAATTCACAACCGTTGTCGATGTCGATGATGTTCAAATCAACCACCGTACCTGCGGTTGTGTAAATATCGTTTCCGTCGATATCTCCATTTCCAGACCAAGTGATCGTAAACTCTTCAGGGATGTCCATTTCCGCGCTAGCGAAACCACCGTCATAGCCGAAACAAAGTGTATCACTCGTCGTCACAACAGGTTCAATGCGCGGAAGCACTTCAATCCAAACACTGTCGATGAAGGTGTCTGAACAGCCATCGTCGACTTGTACATAGAAGTATTGACTTTCTTCTGGAATGCCCGTCACTTCTGTCACCGGAAACAGACCATCGCTCCACTCAACCTCGTACAAGACATCGGGAATTCCACCTTCGGCAACTACGCTTAGCTGCGTTCCAGCCCCCGGACAAATCACCGTATCACTCGCTTGGAGCGACGCCAGCAATTGAGGGTAGACAAAGACTTCCGCGCTAGCGTTAGAAGCACAGAAATTACCTGACCATTCATAAGTGATAACGTGATTTCCTTCGCCTGCTAGCGCTGGGTTGAAGGTATCTGGCCCTGTGCTTCCGGTCAAGGTTCCATCGTCTGGGAACAATTCCAGTGGAATGTCTTCATTACTCCAGCAATAGACTTCTTCTAGTCCAGTCAAAGTGGCTTGGAAGAACTCTTCCACCTCGACAAAAACAGAATCTCCACAACCGGTTGGTGTGGTCCAATAGATCCAATAACTGCCTTCGAACGACTGCGAAGGATCGTACAGGCCTGTCGAAGGCTCAACCACGCCCAATCCAACCCAGCTGCCTCCTTCAGGCTGATTTGGATCAAGGTAGAACGGATCAGCATTCGTGCAGACTTGATGACTTGGCGCGTTCAACTCGGTCGGAATCACGTAAACCAAAAGACTATCGCTGCAGCCGTTGGCTTCGTAGGTCAACCAATGTGCCCCAACACCCGCAGATGCAGGTGTGAAATCAAAACGGTCACCCCATGGATTCGAAATCCCCGCACCAGTCCAAATACCACCAAAAGGAGTCCTTCCCGTGTTATTCTCGTTCATGTTGAGCGGATCATCAGTAATGCAGAACCAAGCAGTGTCTACAGGGATTTCAGTCTGGCGATTGTAGTAGAAAATCGTGTCCTGACATCCGTTCGGAGCAGTGTAAATGAGGTTTGCCCAATAATCATTCGGAACGCTTCCTGGATCATACATTCCGGTGTTAGCGTCGGTGATTCCATCGCCAGACCAACTTCCTCCAGCCGGAGCAAAATCAGGCTGGGGAATGAATGGGGCTTGTTCAGGACAACTACTTCGAACACGCTCTCCGGTGTAGATCTCCAATACGTTTACGGTGAACTCCTGGTCACAACCTTCTACTTGATACAATAGGGTATGCGGACCTGGAGGCGCGTCATTTGGAGAGAAGATTCCGTAAAGCGGATCCAGAATACCTGGTCCGCTCCATTCTCCTCCAAGAGGGGAGAAGTCAAGCGTGTCCGGGAACAACGATTGACACATATCACCCAAATCGAAAGTCCCGGTAATCTCAGCAACTGTAGCAATCAGGGTGTCTGTACACCCATCCAACGAGTACACCAAAGGATAGGTACCCGCTACTTCTGGGTTGAACCAGCCATCAACGGTCACCGAATCACCTTGCCATGTACCTCCTGGAGTTTCAGGATCAAGGAAGAACGGCGCAGTACCCGGACAAGCTGCGTCGAACAGTCCGGCCTCTATGGCAGTGACGTCGTAGATGACGCTATCAAAACACGTTTCGGTGGCGACATAGTAGATCACATTGATGCCTGGATTCAAGCTATCGGGCACAAACCAGCCAGAATCTTCGTCTTGAACGCCAGGTCCAAACCACTGACCTCCGGGCGTATTTGATTGGAGGAAGAACGCAGGCTCACTCTGGCACATTGGTCCGCTTGGCGGATCAATGGTAGGGGTGACGACATTGATCGTGATACTCTCTGTCCCAACGTTTCCAGTGGCCAATTCGGTGATGGTCACCGTGTAGGTTGTCGTCACTTCAGGACAAACCTGATGTGGACCAGGACCATCCGGAAGACCATTGTCCCAGACATATGAATGCTCGAAACAACCGCTCACTCCGGCTTCAATATTTGTACATCCGCCACCACATAATTCTTCTTCATCCGCGATAATATAACTCTGCAAATCACAGGTACTCAGTAGGAAAGAGGCTGTTACGTCAAAATGCCAAATGCTGTCACAGACATCTGGAATTGCCAAGACCATCTCAACGAAGTACTCGCAATTATAATCCAAGGGGGAGGCGGTGATGAAAGAAGCTTGGGTGCCTTCATCATCTGTACAAATGACCTCGGCATTGAGAATGTCGATGGGGCCATTCCCCACAAAGGTCACGCTATCTTCCAACAGCCATTCACATCCAATGGGGTAGGAGAAATCGACGATAAACTCATTGGTCCCACATGCCGGAGCATCAACTGATGCCGTTGGCGGTGTAGGCGGACCAACAATGGTGTTCCAAAAGACTTCGAAGCCACAGTAACTCGCACTTTGATCAGAAACAAAGTGAAAAGTAACCGCACCGCTAGTCGCCACTAATTGTGGAGGTGTGAAGTCAAAACCAGAAATCGCAGCAAGCAATATTCCATTGTCATCGACACCGTCATAGACATAGAGGGTATCGAAACCATCTTCGATACAAACGTCGGCAAGGAAATCTACTTCAATAGAAACGCCACCGGTGTTCACCGTGAACATGAGGTCTTCATTGATACTGTACGACATGTCTGGCCCACCGGTATCCGATAGGAAGCCATCACAATCCGTCACGGTCGTATCCGCCATGGTGTATTCCATGAAATCTTGACCGCTCACGGCACTCGCGATGAATAAGAATGCTATGAACCAAACCCTTCTAATCATACATCACATGCTTTCAACGATCGTCACCGTCGGTGAACTGATCGTGTTGCTCCAATTGCCTTCACGATCCTTGATCTGAAGGTCAAATTTTGTGGTCTCTTGTTCTGAGTTACCGAGGATGAAGAGTGGGTTGAGTTCCACGGTGTAGGTACCTGAAATATTTAATTCCTGGTTATCTGGTGTCATAGGAGGAATATGATACCAATCGTAATCTGAGAGTCGGGCATCCTTGATCCTTAGCGAAGTAGCGTCTGGATCAGCGAAGCCAAGGTCTCCGTTTTCGTCTGTATAAGAGAATCGAATGGTGACGGAGTTTTCAAAACTCACCACCATCGTTTCTGAGATGGAAATAAACTCGATCGCAGGAATGCGATTGACCTCCTCATCTTTCTTGCATCCGCTCACGGCCAATGCCAAGATCGCTATGTATATCAGCTTTCTCATTGGACACGAATTACAAAAATGGAAGTAATGATTTCGTTGCTATTCTCGTTCGGAATGGCGGTTACGCTTTCTTGTGCTCCGTCATCGAAGTAGGTGCGCAAGAAGAGGGTCGTTCCCGATTCCACGTTAGTGAGATCAATGGTCGCTTTATGCAAGAAGGTCACAGGAGCGTCGTTGAAGTTGAGTCCATTGACGTTTTCTCCGGTGCTGAATAAACTCGCTAGCGCGGAATCGATTTCTTCTATACTCTCGGCGTAGCGGATTTCATTGACCATGAGGTCTTGCGGAGCTGTTTGGTCATCCGTAGCGTACACCCAAATATCAATTGGAGCAGCATCTACGAGGATTGGCGTAATTCCAAAGCCATCTTCATCCCGCTCGTAAGGCGTAGTGGTGTTTCCAGCAGGAAAAGCCATCAATCCTTCCACCTGTGGTGGTAAGTCTGCTCCGGCTTCGCCAGGCATGTTTCCGAACATATCTGGTGCTCCGCTATTGATCCATTCCGCGATCGCGGAAATGTAAGAAGCACTCAATTCATTCCAGTCTGAATCCTCATCCACTTCTAAAGGCATGATACCCGAAGAGTTCGGAATGTCATTCGTCAATCGTTCATTCAACAGGCTTTGACTAGCGCTTCCTGGAACAACGCGATAGTTGAACGTAAACCCAGCGTCATTGGAGATTACCGAGTGATTCACCAGTGAATTGTAAGAACTCGAGATGGTATTGAACTCCGGTTCGAAGGTTCCATCATGGCAGCCGCTATTTGCACACGTTGGTTTGAACACCTTCGCATGCAGCCAAGCGAAATTGCCTACAGGAAGATCATTGGCGTCAGGATTGTCATTCTGAACACGCACAATGTCCTCGTAAGGATTCTCGGGATCGTCTTTTTTACATTGAACCAAGACCAACCCAAGCACTAAGAGCAATATGACCAGCTTCGCTTTCTGCATTTAGATCAAATCGAATAAGGAGTTTGTACCTGGTGCTACCAATCCAGCCCCTTGCACCTCAGGCTTTACACCTAGGATATCAGCAATGGTCATCATGGTATCTGTTACTTGTCCTACTGGATTTCCTTCTCCACCAATTTCAAGGTTCGAAGGAACGTTTGGTCCAACCATCGTTGTCCATACACGCAGTGAGTTCAAATCTGAGTGGTCATAAGCTCGCCAATCGTTCTCATCGAGAATGTTGTTCGGCTCGAGGTTTCGTCCACACTCAGGAGTGATGATCATTGTAGTGTCGTTGGCAATTTCCGGTACTTCATTCTGGATGAAATTCCAGAGATGTCCAATGGCGTGATCAGCTCGGTGTAGAGAGCTCAAGTAACCCGAGAAGTTCGAGTGACAGCTATCTACTGAGTTCAAGTTGACCACGGTTAAGGCCGGCTTGAAGTGACGAATCACCTCACAAGCATAACCTACGGTGGCGAGATCATTGTTATCAGTCAACGGCGGCATGGCGATGGTCCCGTTTTGTGTTCGGGTGAACATATCGTCCATGAAGCCTTTAATGTTTTGCTTTTCTTCTTCCGTGTTTCCTAGTGAAAGCAATCCTCCCGCGTATTCTTCAAAGCTGTTGTCAAGGAAGTACTTCAGCTGATACATCGGAGCCAGTTCGTTCTCTGGGTGATAGATCTTCGCATCACCCAAGAACTCTTGTCCAACTTCAGAGAAGGTCACACTTGGCGCAAAGAAGTTCGCACCGTAGGCTGCTCCGTAATCAGAGTGTCCGCTGTAGTTCAACAAAGGCACTGAGTTCGAGATCCCATTTCCAATAAACCACATATCGGTAGCGCTGTAGCCGCCATGACGACGTAAATACTCAAAAATGGTCGGGTTCAACGGACGATTCTTCAATCCCTGCGTAGTAACAGTACTCCCTTGAATGAGCGAGTTCAGACCACCATAGTGCCCTGCACTCAAAGCCGAAACTTCACGGAAAATAGTTCCCTGTGTTTGAAGCGTCTGATCTAGGATTTGTGGAATTGGATTGATTCCACCTTGTCCTGTACCATATACGATCTTCTCTTCAGGCTCCTCCCCATTGAGCATGTTGTACATGATATTCCCTGGGTATGGCTCGTTTTCTTGACTATCGTCGAGGTAACGTTGAAGAATCGATTCTTGTTGACGTACTCCACCGGCGAACATCACCATGACGACGTGTCCGTTCATACGACTTCCAGTTGGCGCGAATAGTCGTCCACTTGGAAGAATGTATGGTGAGGCTAAAGCTCCAGCGGCGGTTAGGCCAGTCTTACGGATAAAATCTCTGCGTTTCATAGGCCTAGTAGTACATGTATTCGTTTGACAATGCGAAAGAGAAGTACACGATTTCGGGCGTCACGTACGGGTTGGTCGTGATGAAATTGCGCATGTACTCTTTCTCTGCTTCATTCGGTAGACGAACAAGGAAGCGCACATAGGTATCTTGGATAAAGGCATCCAAATCTGCGTTCATTGTTTCTACCGTTGGAATCTGCACGTCGGGCTTGTTCATGAAGTTGCTAATGATGACTTCACGTGCGAGTTCCTTATCACCGATGGATTCAATGCAAGAGTTGAGGTCGAACACATCGTTCGGCGAAAGGGCTGTTTGGAAAAGGTTTGAGTAGAGAATGGCCACATACTGCTCATTCGTCTTCAGCTTGTCTTTTCCAGCCGAAGCAGGGTAGAGCTCAACATCGTTAAGCACGAACTCTGCTTCCTTTTCTTTTCGACATCCAGTGAGAATCAGCCCGAAGATTCCCAGCAGTATGATGCCTTTAGTCAAAGCCTGCATATTCATCAGTAATTAAGACCGTCTTTAAGACAGCCTGGTAATTCATTGTATTCTGGAAGTTTCCAATGAGCTCAAATACCTCCTGTGAAGAAGGGTCGCGCGCAAGCAGCGACTGGTAAGCCCAATAGATCATTCCCTCGTGGAATTCACTCGTAGCAGTGAGTGCATCCAAATATTCTGGTTTATTCGAAGCTACCTGACCAAAGATGATCGCGGGTTCATTGAACTCAATGATCTGGTAAGCGTTATCAAATTCATCTTGCGTTGGGAAGCGATAGTAGAGATCATCGAACGTCGCATTCACAAAGTTGAAGCTGTTCATGTTGATGTCGTCATAGATGCTGTTAAACATCATACGACGCATCATCTCATCGATGGTAATTGCTTCTGTTCTCAGCTGTTCGCGCGAATTCAGGATGTCGAGAATCTTATTCGCCTGTGCTCGGTTGAACTGATATCCCGCGATGTTACCGTTGAGAGAATCGTTCACCGCATTGCTATTCAATACGGCCCAATCTTCCTGTAATACCGCCTCCGACGCGCCTTCAATAAAGCGAGCCTTCGCGAGTTCATATAGTCTGTAAAAGTGAGCGTGATTGTAGGTGCTATCACCTTCAACGTAGGCAGTGCTGAACATCAATTCGTCAGCAATGACTCCACGAGCGGAAGCTGAAAGTCCGTTTTCTTCGAGGTACGCGACATGGTTATCCATCTCCACATCCAACGGCTCACGGCCGATGAGGTCGATGTACATTCTGTTCACGTAATTCTGCACTACAATCGTGGGAATACCTGAATAATCAGGGATGGTATTGTCCTGATAGACAATAGTTTCATCCTTTTTGCACGAAAAAAGTAGCAGAACGATTACAAGTATTGGGAGGTGTAGTCGCACTGTATCCTCGGTTGGTTCCTACTAAGTTAACGAGAAAAGTGGCTCGTAGGTTGCAAATGGTGTAGGCGTTAGGCGATAGGCTTTAGGCGTTAGTAAAGTACGGATGCCGGACGCCGGATGCCGGAATAACATGATTAGTCCGCCTGCGGCGGTAGCATGGTTAGGGGGGCTATAGGCCATAGGCTTTAGGCGTTAGTTTGCCACCGTCCACCGTCCACCGTCCACTGTCTACTGTCCACCGTCCACTGTCCACCGTCTACCGTCAACCATTACTGAAGAACGACCCTTCTCACCGTAACCACTCCACCTTCAGTCACTCTCACGAAGTAAACACCTGAAGCTAGGCCTTGAAGATCAAAGGCGCTGGTGTTGGTGAGTGGCTGAACGCTTTTGAGGACTTGTCCTGCGAGGTTCATGATGGCGATTTCGTCAGCAACTGTGCTCGTTACAACCGTGAATTCACCTTGAGTTGGATTCGGGTAGAGCTCTACGCTGCTGAGTCCGTATTCTTCCACGGAGATGATCACTACTAGGATATCGTCGCTTATTGCAGAACATCCTTCTGAGGTGATGATTTCGATTGAGTAGAGACCGTTATCAAGCGGAGCCCAACTATCAGCATTTAAGCCTTCGATAACTTCATCGTTCTGGTACCAGATGATTTGGTCTGCGTCTTCGCACCCAGCACATTCGATGAGGTTTTCGCCTTCGTTGTATGTCAATACTGGAGGAGCGGGGTTCTCATAAACCGTAACAGGGCCAAAAGTGAATGTGCTTTCAAATTCGCCTACTGTGTAAACGTAGGTCACTTCGTAGGTACCTGGGGTATCGAAGGTGAATTCAAATTCTTCAACACAATCTTCAATCATTTGAAGTCCGGCAATGTCGAACGAACATGTTCCTTCAGGAACTACATCCGTTTGATTGAAGAAAGTCACCGTTAGTGGTGCACATCCATCAATCACATCAGATCCTAGGAAGGCCTCGTTGTACTCACAACTGCCGTCATCAACGTTGGCTGTTTCGTCGTAGTTGTTCGCTCCCGGGTCTGTGCATCCAGAGTATTGACATGATCCGTCGTCAGTATTGGCGTTTGGATCGTAGTTGTCTGCTTCAGGATCAGTACATCCGGTGAATGCGCAGCTTCCATCTTCGAAGTTGGAGTTGGCATCGTAATTCGTTGCTTCAGGATCAGTACAGCCAGGGTAGATACAAGACCCATCGTTGGTATCAGCTGTATCGTCGTAGTTCGCTGCCATTGGGTCAAGACAACCAGGAATGGTGCCGGCAGGGAAAACGTGCATACGCACCATAGGTGCTTTCAGCAAGTAGAAGAGTCCGTTGATGTCAGGGTACGAAATCAATGAAGACTGCGGAGGCGTTGATCCTGATCGTCCGATCAACATTTCTCCATCCTCGCCCTCGAAACCGACCATTACTGCATAAAGTGTGTCTGTATGCGTCAGAATATCTTCTTGCAGTTGCAGGTGAACGATGTACTCTCCACCAGTTTCGTTGACGTCAAACTCATTGATGATGTATGGATCGGTCATTCCGATGACGCTATCAAGACCGGCGTCGTACACCATACCATAGATCTCTGTTCCAGGAATAGACCCTTCCGCGATAGCGACACCAATAGAATGGAAAATATTCCCTGTAATCTGCGACTCGTAGAGGTTTCCGATTTCATACTTCTCTTCAGCGTAAATGCCTGAAGGAACAAAAGTGTCTTCTACCTCAAATTCATCGCGCGCATAGATGTATTCAGTGACACGGTAGTCTTTGAAAAGCTCATTGTTGAGTGGCGTCTGATCTTCTTGATTTTGCTCTGCTTTAAATCGAATGGTGTATTCACCAATCGTGGTGAGCGGGTCGTACGGATCTTCGAAGAATGCGGTTGTCGTGTCAGAAGCAGCCAGGTCAGTAATTTCAGTGTTCGCTGAATAAATGAACTCGCTCAATTCGTTGGTGATGCGCACGTTCATTGATACTCCTGTTTGCATCTGGGCACCAACGTTGGTGATCAATCCAGAGAAGTTCAAATCTGGAATCATGAAGTCAGGCCAGGCACTGTATTCAATGTCACCAAATCCGTTCGGCTCCAGCGTTCCATCGAAATTTGTGTACATCACCTCGGTGATGATCAAATCGTTGTCGCTAGGAACATAAAGGGCGATATCATCAAGAAGCCACCAGTAGTAGGTTCCAGTGAACACAAAACGCAGCTGGACATCCGACTGTCCTCCAGCGAATTCTGAGATGTTCGTTGTCGCCCATTCTCCTGGTCCGCTCTGCGCAGAGAACTCAGTAGGGTTGCTGTACACCACTTCCCAAGTTTCGCCTCCGTCGATAGAAGCCTCAACATAAGTTTCAGTTTCAAAGTGACGGTATTGTTGTTGGAAGGTAAGCGCTACATCTTCAAAATCGGTCAAATCGATGCTCCCCGTAGTCAAGGTGGCGAAGTGTGGCGCCGCTGCTTGTCCTGATCCCAAATTCCCGCAAGGACCAATATCATCATCCCAATAGTTTGAATCGAAGATGACGAAGCCATTGTCAACTGATTCAGATTCAATCGGAACGGAATTCCCTCCACATGAACCTTGAGAACAAACGGTGTTATCTGGTTCCGTGTCTGGCCCTCGGTATTCCCACTCAGCAATACCCGATTCTGATTCGTTCAACCAGTCAGCAGGAATTCCATCTTCGAAATCCCAATACTCAATGATATCTCCATAGATCTGAGCTTGCGATACGAAACTCAGCATCAATCCAAACAGAATGAGGGCAGCGCGGGTCATACTAGTAGTGCTTTACGGGTGGGCAAAGATAAGAATCCGCTCTAAGTGATTGGAAGTAAATTCGCTGGAGGGCGGTAAGGCTACTACGGTCCGGCATCCGGCGTCCGGCGTCCGTGGGTGGTTAGAGTTAAAAGGTGCATGAATCCCGAAGAACGGGACAGGTGCATCGCTAAAGGACTTTGATGCTTTCTCTCAGGTCCTATAGCGGCGCAATCTTGCGCCTGTTTCAGGTGAGATTTGCCCTTAATGCCAGAGATAAGAGGTGAATTCGTTTTGTTCCGTCCACCGTCCACCGTCCACCGTCCACCGTCCACTCATGAGTACACCTACGGATGCCGGATCCCGGACGCCGGAAAAAAAAAGCCCCCACAATGTGGAGGCTTTCAAATATCAGGGAAGGAGTTCCAATTACTGGTTTCCGAGCTTTTCCATTTCAGCTTCGAAAGTCTCCTTGAACTTTTCGTAGTTGTAGTCTGCCTTGATCTTTTCGTCTTTCTGTAGACCTTCGTTGTAGGCAGAAGCAATATCTTCTCCAGAGAGTTCGATGGCGATGTAGCTCACGTAGTTCCCGTTTGGCTTCTGTGTAAGCTTGTCACAGATAGTGATAGCTCCACGTAGCTGCTGATCTACTACGGTACGTGCAAGGTTGTTGAACGTCTCTGTTACTTCTTCTTTGTTGTTGAACTTCGTTGAGTTTACATAGTTGTCAGTAACGGCTTGTAGCGTGGCAGAGATAGTACGTGCAATTTCGTCTTCAGCATTTGATCGAGAGATTTTCTTTGCTGTTTCACGGCTCTGACTTTCTCCTGTAGCTGCGGCACGGAATGTCTTGTTATCTGACATGTACGAATCACCGGTACAGTACTCGTTGATAAGAACCTCACCAGCTGGTTTTGGGTCTTCAACTTCTTTTTTACGCTTACAACCGGTTCCTACTGTGATGAACATCGCCATAGCTAGTACCATCGCAAGGGCTGGGGTAGAGGTGATCTTTTTCATATTCCTGGTATTTATTCGATTCTTAGTGTTTGATAAGGATTATCCAAATGCTGTGCCAAACTATCAAAGTATAGTGTCAATAATGCTTTCAGCGATTTCTTTTTCCATCTTCTTCTCACCCTTTTTATAGGCTTCGAGTCCGGCAGAGTCAAAATTCAACTGAAGTCCTTTGATATTGTTCTCACTACTCTGGATCAATACATTTCCTTCTTTGTCTTTTACCGAATACACGATGTCGAGGTAAGCAACATGGAATCCCTGTGCTGTTCCACCTTGGCGTGTATTTCCGTCAATGCTAACTACGTAGTCAGCATTTGTTTCATCTTCTGTGAAGCGGAATCCTTGTTCGGCCATCTCTTTTCTTAGCGGTGTGGCAAGACGTTCCGTTCCCAATGGGCTATTCATGTTTTTCTCGCTAACGCGGAAACTGACCGTTGGGAAATCAACCACAATAGGAATGACTACGCTTGGTGCGCGAAGACTCTCCATCAATGGCTCAACTAATCGACGATCTAAATCTGTTGGAGCTAGATCATCAGTATCGAACCAAATGTCGAGGTGGTTGCTGTTGTTCTTCAAGTTGGCATTGTCAACTACAATTCGCGATGCTCCGGTTACATCTGTCTTAGCAGTAGCTGCTAGTCGGAATTTACCGTTGTCGTACTTGTACGAAAGCTGGGCTCCCTTCACAGGTTTCCCTTCATAGCTGGCCAAAACACGAACCGTTTCGTCAAATCGATTCTCCGAGTTCAAGAGGATGTTCTCCTTGTCAACGGTGAATTCAATGGCATTCACCATGTCGCGCATTTCTTGGAAGATGGTGTTGTCGAGGTAAATCTCTTCCATACCGTCTTGCCAGCGGTTGACATCACTCCAGTAGTCTTTCATTTCGAAGAGACCACGCATATACAGATCAGCGGCTCCTTGAATGTCGCCTTTATCGCGCGATTCGCGCGCCTTTACGAGCTGATCATACGCCGCCTGCATGAATGAGCGCTTACGTTCAGTACGAATCTGTTCGTGCAGAGACTTAGACAAACGATAGTACACGAAGTAATCTCGTTCCGTCTCCCAGGCATCCATTAATTCAAAGCCTTCGATCTCTTCATCTGTGAATGTGGCAATGGTCGAGTTGAACTCTTCCTGCACATTCATATTCACCTGCATAGTATTGAGGAAGCTTTCGCTTTTCACCACTACCTTGATCTCAGAGGCGAGGTCGCTAAGGGCGTTCTTCTTTGCTACCGCGGCGTAGTCTACAGGTTCCGCCAATTTGCTCACCGAACCGATTCCGATGTAGTAACTCGGGTTGATCGGACGATTATTCACCCATGACGGCTGAGTTCGTTCAGGTGTAGACGTGATCTCCTTTCCGCCACAGGCGAAAAGCAACACCAAGGCACCAAAGATGCTGATATGTCGTATTACGTTGATCACTTCACCAATTCTTTCAATAGTTGTGCAATGTCACCTTTCATGTCTCTACTGACTTGCTGAAAGGCATCGTTTGTCAAATCTTCTGCAGAACGTGGGTTACGATTCGCAGACATCTGGTTGTGCAGGTTCTGACGAGCGCGAGCATTTAAACTCACTCCGTTCGAACGTGCAGGGTAGAGCGTATTCAGTTCACCATCGTACTCTGCCCATGTTGCTTGATCAGTCACTTCACGATCAACAATTTTCGATTTCAGGATCTCACCTGTTTTCAATGAGATCAGTTTGTACTGGAATGAAACCGTTACGCGATTGCGACGAGAAAGTTCGTCGTAATTCGTTTTACGGTACTTCGTTTCGTAGTAGTACTTATTCGTCTCCTTGTTAAGCTTCTTCACCTTGTACTGCTCGTAAGCTTCACGTTCCGTGCGAATAGCATCGCCTTCTTCGCGATTGTATCCAAGTACTGTTCCGGTAAGGATTGCTTGTGCACCAATCAATTCACCCACTGAAACAGCGGTTTCTTCATCGATGACTCCACTCAATCCAAGCTTCTGCTCTTCGAGGATCAATTCAATATTGTCACGGTCTACGATCTTGAGGAACGGGTCATCCACTCCGGTCAATGCTTCTAGTGCGTAAGCTTCCACTTTCGCATCAAGACCGTTGCGGATGGTACTATTCTCAAATGGCAACATAGCCACAGTGAATAGCCCAAGATCGAGTGCCTCTTGACGGTACTGAGGAGCATCCTTATAAGTAGGGATGCGAGACATCACCATCTGGAAGTTATCGTGCGCTGCGCGGTAGTATTCTAGCTCGAACGACTCCATACCTTTCTTGTACAAAGGTTCGCAGTAAGCGATAGCAGCAAGGTCACTTGCTTCTGGGTGTTCAGGATCGAGCTTCGCGATTTCATTGAAGCGTGCTTCAGCATCTTGATACTTTCCGTCATCAAGCAGCGAGATTCCTTCATCGTAAAGCTCATTGATAAGCAAGTGCTTTACTTCCTCGAAATCGGTACGGTAAAAGTCAGGGATCTCTAGGTTTACCCCTAAGCTCTTCACTTGATTGACATAACGCTCAGCAGCCTGGTATTCAGCTACGGCTTTACGTTTGTCGTCGAAGGTCTTCATGGTGACGAACTCCTGCAACATTTTATTGAGCACTACTTGACCGGTCTTTTTCATTCCGATCTGAGCGTCAACATTGCCTCGGTTCTTCTGCAAAGAAGTGTAGTACATCTGGGCAGCTTCAGACATCATGCCTGCTTCCTCCAGCTTAGCACCTTTCTTAGCGAAAGACTTCGACGTAGCACACCCTGCCATCAGGAAGAGGGCTAAAATCAATGCGGTATAGTGTAGCAGAAATTTCATCTTAAGGAGAGAATTTTGGTTAGGGAAGGAAATTACTTTCCTTCCAAAAATTCATTCAGTTCGTCGATCGTCATTTCAAACCCAAAGGCATCATTAACGACGTAGTAGTTGTCTTGATCGAAGCAGTAGTCGTAAGCGAATTTAGCGTACTCTAGCTTCGTATCTTCAAAAGAGAACAACATCATGATCTCTTTGATCTGACGTGCCGTGAAGCACTTCGCTTTCGTTACTTGCTTTGCGATTGTCAATTTCGAGTCTTCGAAACTCTTGTCTTCAATCGAACGCTTTAGCTCGTCCATCTCACCATCACCCATCGGTGAAGCACATGGTCCTTCAACTGGAGCTGGAGCAGGTAAGGTGATCGCTTGATCTTCAATGTCCATAGTTTCTACCTCAGTAGTCATGGTCGTTGTTGTCGTAGTCGTCGAAATAGTCTCAGTCACGGTTGTCTCTGACTCCATTGTTTCCATCCCTGGAACTTTGATCGAGATGCCTACTTCTTCATCACCAACTTTCATGCTGATGCCTACTTCGTCGTCATCGTCTTTTACGGTTGTTGTTGTCGTCACGGTCTCTGTAGTACCCGGACGTGTAGTAATCGTTTCCTGTACAACAGTTTCTTTCACCGGACGTTCTTCCGGAGCTTCCATTGGAACCACAGGGTATTCTTTTTCCATTGGTTCTGCAGGCGCAGTTGTACCCAATGGAGCAACACCATTCATGCGAAGAACGAAACGTCCTTTCTTATTCTTCTTAATCATGATTGTTGATTCCATTCCTTTCTCTGCACCTCCATTGGCTGCAAAGTCAGCGTTCATGTCGTCTTCAAAATCAACACGAACCTGGAAGAATTCCTGGGTCAATCCGTCTACACGCACATTCGCTTGTGGTGTGTCGTTTTGTTTAGCTCCATTAATGTAGAGGGTAAACTTCTCACCAAACTCAGTGAAGAAGATCGCCGTGGCTCCTTGCGCCGAAGCTGCAATGGCTGCTAGTGCGAATACGGTAGAGAGTAGCAGTTGCTTCATAAGGATAAGTTTTCGGGTCTAAATTAGTGTTTCTTCTATCCTTTCAATCAGCGTGCCAAAAATGTTTTTAAGGAAATAGGGATCGCGGGATGCGGATCGCGGAATACGGAATACGGATTGCGGAACGCGGAACGCGGAATGAGGGTTACGGTGGTGAATTTTTGGTCGACGACTGTAAAACGGTTGTTAAACCGGGTGAATCTGCTACTACATTAGGTGTATGAATAACAACTCATTCGAAAACTTAGAAGTGTGGCAGCGATCCATGAAATTGGTCGTTGAATGCTACCGCCTCTTGGATTCTGTTGAATTGGATAATGATCGAGTTCTACGATATCAAGTCCGAAAATCTGTGATTTCTAATCCTTCAAATATCGCTGAAGGTGCTGCTTCAGGAAGCCCACGTAATTACCATCGTTTTTTGAATCATTCTACGGGGTCAGCTGCTGAGTTAGTGACCCAACTGAAGATTGCAGAACAATTGGGATTTATTGGATCCGCTGAACTATCAAGTATTTTCGAAAGTCTTAGGATAATCCAAGCTCAGCTTCACAGTTTAAAACGAAGTATCCGCAGCCGTCATGGCCTCAAAAATGGCTGGGAATGAATCACTAAGACCCCCATAATCCGCGATCCGCAATCCGCATTCCGCGATCCAAATCCTGCGTTCCGCGATCTGCGTTCCTAGACCCAAGAAATTCTATCTTTGGCGCAAAATCAGCAACGTGAAGAAGATTCTAGTGATTGGTGCGGGAAGGTCTAGTTCTTCCCTAGTAAAGTACCTACTTGACAACGCAGAGGCACAAGATTGGAAAGTGACCTTGGCAGATCGTGATCTGGCATTGGCCGAGTCAAAGTTGAATGGAAATGAGAGGGGAGAGGCGCTGTTATTCGAGGCCGATAATCATCCGAGAAGAAAGGAATTGATTGAGGAGTGTGACCTCGTGATTTCTATGCTGCCAGCGAGCATGCACATGATGGTGGCGACTGATGCGATTGAGCTTGGAAAGAATCTGATTACCCCAAGTTATGTTTCTCCGGAGATGAAGGAGTTAGACGACGAAGCCCGCCGCAAAGGGGTATTGTTGTTAAATGAGATGGGAGTGGATCCAGGGATTGACCACATGAGTGCGATGCGCGTGATTGATGAGATCAAGTCGAAAGGAGGAAAACTCATCCGTTTTGAGTCGTTTACTGGTGGTTTGATCGCCCCAGAAAGTGATGATAATCCCTGGCATTACAAGTTCACTTGGAACCCACGTAATGTGATCATGGCAGGGATGGGGGGGACGGCGCAGTACATCCAAAACCACAACCTGAAGTACATCCCGATTCACAAGATTTTCGAACGCTACAAGGAAATTGAAATCGAAGGCTACGGTGTTTTCGAAGGCTACGCTAATCGTGATAGCCTTTCATACCGCAGTGTATACGGATTGGAAGATGTTCCAACGATTTACCGGGGTACACTTCGCGGACAAGGCTACTGTAAAGCTTGGAATGTCTTCGTTCAACTGGGGATGACCACGGAAGATTTTGAAGTGGAAAGCAAGAACATGACCTGGCGTGATTTCATCAACTCATACTTGCAGTACGATCCAGAACTTCCCGTAGAAGCAAAGATTCAGAATTACCTCAACCTCGACGAGGAAACAATGGATATGCTGAAATGGACTGGAATCTTCGACTCAACGAAAATTGGCGTGGATAGCGCCACACCAGCGGCGTTGCTACAATTATTGCTTGAAGACAAATGGAAGCTGAAAGAAAACGACAAAGACATGATCGTCATGTGGCACCGTTTTGATTATGAGCTTGACGGACAAGAGCATCAAGTGCAGTCGTCAATGGTGGCGATTGGTGAAGACCAGACTTATACGGCGATGAGCAATACCGTAGGTTTACCAATGGGAATTGCTGCGAAGATGATCTTGAATGGTGAGATGAAGCTGACAGGCGTACAAATGCCTATCTTACCAGAGGTTTACGAGCCGATCCTTGATGAACTGACGAAATTCGATATCCAATTCGTTGAAAAGACGATTCACTGACATATACTTTCTACTCCTCATTCTTCTGATTCCATTCGGAACGGTAGCGCAATGCGATGCACCTGGAATTCCGGAAGGGATGACCTTTGAAGAGCCCGGCGATTACCGCAGCGCAGATGCCTTGGCAGCTGATTGCATGGAATGGCTGCTTGCGCATGATTTAGATTACTGTGCCTCTGACCGAAATGAGCTTAACGCCTTTGTCTTAGTGTGGCTCAGTGGACACCCAGACCTCATTGTTGATGTGAAGAAAGAGGCTATGCCATTTCTACGCAGTCACCCAGAGCTTTTATACCCGATGCTACACGGTATGGCAATGTATCTGATGGAAACACCAGAGAAAGAATGCAATGAAGTGAATGCTCACGTCGCAGGGCTCGAAGCAGTGACAGATGCTATCGGAAAGTGTTCGGATTACAAAAAAGACGAAGAACTAAAGCGTCTACGTAAAGACCGAAGAAAGGGCAGGTTGGAAGAAAGGGTTCAGGAGTGGATTAAATAGATCATTGAGCAGAGACCATCTCACGGTACTTCTTCTGCATTTCCTTTGTGTACTCAAGATCGTGGATGAACTTTCGTTTCATTCGATGCCAGCGAATTACCGCGATGGGTACATCGTCAAAAGGCGTCTCACCTTTTTTCGCATCAAAAGTGATTAAATCTACATCACAAGGGTATTCGTCGTGCTTTGCTTTAGAATCGGTGGTGTCAAAGATCAAACTCTTTGATAAGCAACCTTCAGCTTCCACTTTCACGCGGTACTCTTTTCCGAAGTCAAGAATGAGAAATACCATGCCTTTACTATCGGCTTGGAATTCATGCGGCTTCTCTTCAATACCGTACACAGTCACCCATGCATTATCCGGACGTTTACCTTCAATCGAAATCGCGAGGTCAACTTCCAGGTACTGGTCTTCTTGCTCTACTACCTTCATGGAACTTGTCAGCGTCCATGTAAATAGAAGAACAGCACACAGCAGGAGTAGCTTCACTCCTGATGATCGTTTTATGGCAGTTCTTTCAAACATTTGGGCGGCTAAATTTCATGTTCGTGTACGTGAGAACTGTACGAGGGTTGGCTGATAGAAATGTAGGATTCGCCTTACAGGTGGACGGTAGACGGTGGACGGTGGACGGTGGACGGTGGACGGTAGATGGTAGACGGTGGACCGTGGACGGTGGACGGTGGACGGTTGACGGGGTTTGGAATGCGGATCGCGGAACGCGGTGGTTGTGTCCTTATGAAAACAGTTGCCGGACGCCGGAAAAAAGTAGACGGTTGAGGGTGGAAGGTTTATTTTCGTCCACCGTCCACCGTCCACCGTCCACCGTCCACCGTCTACCTCGAAGTATCGCAAAACAAATTTAGCTTTGCAGAGTTACTACATCGATGAGAAGTTTCGACATCCCTACATTCTACCGTTCACCGATTATTAGTCGCGTGAAAGCGTTCCGAAAAGCACAGGATCCTAAGAAGAAAGACTTTAGTCCGACTGAATTGGATTTTGGTCCGGTGAAGTTTATGCTAGCGCGTCACTTTGGTTTCTGTTATGGGGTGGAGAACGCTATTGAGATTTCTTACAAGGCGCTCAATGAAAATCCTGGGAAGCAGATTTACTTGCTGAGCCAGATGATTCATAACCCTTCTGTCAATGCCGATCTCACTGATCGTGGAATCAAATTCCTGCAAGACACTTATGGGAATGAGTTGATTCCTTTTGACCAAGTGACTACGGATGATGTGGTAATCATTCCTGCGTTTGGTACTACCGTTGAAGTGGAGGCTTATTTCCGCGATCGCGGAATTGAAGTACAGCAATACAACACGACCTGTCCGTTCGTTGAGAAAGTATGGAACCGCTCTGCGAAGCTCGGACAACAAGACTGTACCATCATCATCCACGGAAAGCCGAAGCACGAAGAGACGCGTGCTACTTTTTCGCATGCCAGAGAAAATGCTGCAGCAGTTGTGGTGAAAGATATGGATGAGACAAAGGTGCTCGAGAAGTACATTCGAAAGGAGTTGCCGAAGGATCAGTTCTACAAGGATTTTGAAGGACAGTATTCTGAAGGATTTGATCCTGACGTGCACTTCAATAAGATTGGGGTGGTGAATCAGACCACTATGTTGGCAAGTGATACACAAGCCATCGCTGATCATCTGAAGCAAGTGATCATTGCCATTCATGGCGAGGAAAACATGAAACAGCATTTCGCAGATACGCGAGATACCCTGTGTTATGCAACGAATGATAATCAGCAGGCGACTTACGGTTTGCTCGAAAAAGGTGCCGATCTAGCCATTGTGGTTGGCGGGTACAATAGCTCGAACACAAGCCATTTGGTAGAGCTTTGCGAGGAGAAAATGCCCACCTTCTTTATCCAAACGGAAGAGGATATTCTAAATCGTGACGAAATCAGTCACTTTGACATACACACAAAGGAGGTCTTGAAGAGCAGTAACTACCTGCCTTCAAATGACTCTCCAACAATCATCGTAACCAGCGGTGCGTCTTGTCCAGACGCGATTGTAGACCGCGTTATCGCTAAGCTTCTAAGCTATTTTGATGGGGCAAGTTCGACCGATGAGGTCATTGCCGCACTGACAACTGTGAACTAAGCCAGCTCAGGCACGTTCTTTGTGGATGAAGATTGTAAATTTGATCTTCTATGCGAGTGCCACGTCTTTTCTTTAAAAATGTTCGTACAGAACCTCGTCGATTCGAGTTTCGCTCTCCTCACTACGATCCCAAGAAAAGGGAACTTGAAGAGAGACAAGAGCGCCTTGATCAAGAGATAGCAAGAGAACGTGGCGAAGTTACCGACGAAGCAACACCACCGCGTGTTTCCTTTGATCGCTCTCGCAGAGTTAGAGCAAAACAGTCAAGCAGAACGCGCGTGATTCGATTTGTGTTGATCTTGGCTGCACTGTGCTACTTGTTGTACCAAGGAATCTTGTGGGTCGAAACCACGGATTTCGGAAAAGTTTTAGACTCCGCAAAGAATGTCTGATATCATTCAGTTACTTCCTGATTTCGTCGCAAACCAAATTGCAGCGGGTGAAGTAATTCAACGTCCAGCTTCGGTCGTCAAAGAATTACTTGAAAACGCCATCGACGCAGGAGCAGGGAAGATACAGTTGATCATAAAAGATGCAGGACGTACACTGATCCAAGTCACCGATGATGGGTGTGGGATGAGTCCTGCTGACGCGCGCCTTTGTTTCGAGCGTCATGCAACTTCCAAAATCGCTGATTCACAAGATCTCTTTAAGATTAGAACCAAAGGATTCCGTGGTGAAGCCTTGGCATCCATTGCCTCAGTTGCGCAGGTGGAAATGAAAACCCGCCAGCATGATCAAGATCTTGGAACCAAAGTGCGCATTGAAGGTGCTGATGTTTCAGAATGTGAACCTTGCCAGGCCACAGAAGGAACGAGCTTCATGGTCCGTAATCTGTTCTACAACGTTCCGGCACGACGCCAGTTCTTGAAGTCAGATCAGGTGGAAACACGTCACATCATGGACGAATTCCAGCGAGTGGCGCTGGCACATCCAGATGTTGCGATGTCGATGCACCACAACGGAACTGAGGTATACCACCTGACCACTGGAACACCCCGTCAGCGTGTGGTTGGTCTTTTTGGTAACAAATACGATGAACGTATCATTCCAGTATCGGAAGCGACAGACGTTGTTTCGATCAATGGGTTCGCAGGAAAGCCTGAGTTCTCTCGAAAGACACGTGGGGAGCAGTTCCTATTCGTGAATAACCGCTTCATCAAACACCACCGTTTCCATCACGCTGTAGTTTCGGCAATGGAAGGATTGATCCCTCACGGGAACCATCCGATGTATGTGATTTATCTTGATATTGATCCGTCGTACGTTGATGTGAATATTCACCCGACGAAGACGGAAGTGAAATTCCGTGATGAACAAGCGATCTACTTGATCCTGCGTTCTGCGATTAAGAAATCACTCGGTCAGTTCCAGGTAGCTCCAACGCTTGATTTTGAGGCGGAGTCGTCACTTAATATTCCACCTCTCGATAAGAACCGCCCGATTGCAGTTCCGCAGATTAATGTGGATCCAGAATACAATCCGTTCAGGAACGATCAGAAGCGAAGCGTTCCCGGCATGGCCGGAAGAAAAAGCACCTTCGATCGTCAAGCATCGAAAGAGTGGAAAGAGTTTTATCAAATCCTCAAGCAAGACCGTGAAGAGGAGCCTGCCCAACTTTCAACGGGCTTGGAAGATACTTCTCATAAGCCTGAAGTAGGTGCGTCAGTGTTCCAAGTTGGACGAAACTACATTGTGGCGCCGATCAAGAGCGGACTAATGGTCATTGACCAGCAACAGGCGCACCAGCGTATTTTGTATGAGGAATTTATGAACCAAGACGGGCAGCATCAGCAGCATGCACAGCAGTTGTTGTACCCGCAAAATTTGCAGTTGAGTCCTGGAGATCATGCCCTCATCGTCTCTCACCTTGAAGACCTGAAAGGAATGGGCTTCGATGTCGAAGAATTTGGCGCGAACGACCTCATTGTTCGTGGGCTTCCTGCAGATAGCCGTCAACAAGATGCCGGGCAATTGGTTGATTTGATTGTCAACGCATTGAAAGAAGGCGGTGAACACGAACGTCCGGGTCAGCATGCCCTGGCAATGGGCTTGGCTCGAGGGGCGTCAATTCGAAGCGGACAAGTACTTCAACTTGCTGAAATGCGTGAGTTGATTGACCGTTTGTTCGCTTGTGAAGTGCCTTATTACGGCCCTACTGGCCGACAGGCGATTGTTACATTTACTCCAGACGATTTATCGTCAAAATTTGAATAGAATTATATGTTGCAGCCAACCACACCAGTTGTCCGGAATTTATTGATACTGAATGTCTTGTTCTTTCTTGGGACAAGTGTGGCGGGGTCGATGTTCGAAGTACATCTTACCTATTTACTTGGTGCTTTTTATCCCGCATCTGATTGGTTTAGACCATGGCAGATAGTAACCCACATGTTCATGCACGGGGGACCTTTGCATATCTTCTTCAATATGTTCGCCCTATACATGTTTGGTACCACACTTGAGCGTGTTTGGGGATCGAAACGATTCTTGATTTACTATATGGTTTGTGGCCTGGGAGCGTTCTTCTTACACGAAGCGGTGAATGCCTACCAAGTATTCCAAGCAACAGGAGAACTCATGCCGGTCATGACCAATGCCAATGCTGGTGATTTAGCTGGTATTTACAATATTCCTATGGTGGGAGCTTCAGGGGCAGTATATGGATTGTTACTGGCTTTTGGAGTACTTTTCCCGAATACCCGATTGATGCTACTTTTCCCTCCGATCCCGATCAAAGCCAAATGGCTGGTGTTTGGATTGGGAATCATGGAAATCTATCTTGTGACTTTGGATTCTGCAAGTGATAATATCGCTCACTTCGCCCACCTTGGAGGGATGCTCTTCGGTTACTTGCTTCTGAAGAAATGGCAGCGAGATACAACCACGTTTTACTAGAAAGAATAGAAAATGGCTTCGATAGGGGATGAAATAAAGCGACTTTGGCGTACCGGTGGAATGACCGTACGTCTCATTGGTGTCAACCTTGCTGTTTTTGTTGCATTTATACTCATTCAGATAGTAGGGAAATTCATTGTGGGGGCGGAATTCGTTGGAGCTGAAGATTCCAACTATTATTATTTCACCGCTACTTCTGCTGACCTTGGCCTTTTACTTAAGCGGCCATGGACTCTAATCACCTTTATGTTCGCCCATGCAGGATTCATGCATATCCTGTTCAACATGATTATGTTGTGGTTTATTGGAAGAATGTTTGAAGGCATGTTCGGTGCTCGTAAAATGCTTGCAACCTATTTCTTAGGGAGTTTCATGGGGGTTTTTCTCCTCATTATACTGAGCAATGTTTCACCATTGATTCAAGCAGGGCCGCCGATCCTAGGGGCTTCAGCTGCCGTTTTTGCCATTATCGTGGGTTATGCGACTTACTTCCCTGATCAAGAGGTGCGTCTTCTCCTTTTCGGTACGGTGAAATTCAAATGGATAGCGACGGTCCTTGTTGTTGTTCAGATTTTCAGTCTTAATGGTGTCTCAAACATTGGCGGCAGTATCGGTCACCTAGGAGGAGCGCTTTATGGGTTCCTACTGATAACACAAATGCGTAAAGGAAGAGATATAGGTATGTGGTTTGAGAAGCTATTGGATCGCTTGGTGAATCTTTTCCGCAGTGGCGGTGGAAGCCGAATGAAGGTCGTTTACAACAAACAAACTCAGCAAAAACGACATAAAACCGATGAAGAGTACAACGCTGAGAAAAATGCGAAGGCAGCCAAGGTCGACAAGATCCTGGATAAGATCAGTAAGTCAGGTTGGGATAGCTTGACGAAAGACGAAAAAGACTTTTTGAACGCCCAGAAGTAAGCCACGCTCAATGAAGCGATTTCTCCAACGTCTTCCTGGTCGATTGATCAGACTATGCGCCCTCATCGGCCTCACAGGCGTGGTTCTCGCTTACCTCTCAACTCAAGTCACACCCGTATACTTTCCCTTCTTCGCCTTTTTTGGGTTGACCTATTTCGTATGGTTCACCATTTCTGTCATTGGTTTGGTTTATTCGCTAGCGAGGAAGCGGTGGGTCATGGCCGGACTCGTAGCCCTAACTTTCATATTCACTTGGGACTTGGTAGGAAGAACCTTTTCGCTATCCACTTCGGAAGAGCTTGAGGAACATTCGGAAGAGCTTTCCATCATGTCGTACAACGTGCGCCTCTTTGACCTCTACAACTGGACAGAAGGCGTAGAAACGCGGAATGCCATTTTCGATTTTCTAGAGGAGAATCCAAGTGATGTGATTTGCTTTCAAGAGTTCTACCGCACTGACCGAACGGGCGTGTTCGAAACCCGAGATACGCTCGTACAGTTCCTTGACAATATCCATGTCCATGAAAAGCTGGCCTATGAGCCTCGAGCAAAGCAGTATTTCGGAATAGCCACGTTCTCGAAATTCAAGATTGTCGGCAAAGGAGAAGTCGATTTCCAATCTGAAGGACATAACTACTGTATCTACACTGACATCAAAAAAGGAGACGATACACTGAGGATATACAACGCCCACCTGGCCAGTATCCGTTTCCAACACGAAGACTACGAGGCCATTGATCAGGGCCCCAAAGCTGAGGATGCCAAACGTTTAGCTGAGCGTATGAAGATCGCCTACCGCAAACGCGCTGAACAAGCAGATCGTGTTTCAAACCACATGCGAACCTCTCCATACCCCACCATCATCGCAGGAGACTTCAATGACACCCCAGTAAGCTACGTCTACGAACAAATCAGCCGTGACATGACCGACGCCTTCCACGTTGGAGATCAACTCATCGGGTCTACTCACCTCGGCAAATATCCTTTCTTCCGAATCGATTACCTCATGCACTCGTCTGAGCTAAACACAAAGGAATTCCGCACCATTGATGTGAGGTATTCGGATCATCGGCCGATTCGCGGAATACTCTCTTACTAGGCTTATGGCGTATGGCTTAAGGCTTAAGTTGGGTATGGAGTAACTTTCGGACGCCGGACGCCGGATGCCGGTTATAGCATGATTAGTTCGCCTTCGGCGATAGCGTGGTTAGTGGATTAGGCGTTAGGCTATAGGCTTTAGGCGTTAGCAAAGTATTTTCGGACGCCGGATGCCGGACGCCGGATGCCGGACAAAGCATGATTAGTTCGCCTTCGGCGATAGCGTGGTTAGTGGTTTAGGCGTTAGGCCATAGGCTTTAGGCGTTAGCAAAGTACTTTCGGATGCCGGACGCCGGATGCCGGTTATAGCATGATTAGTTCGCCTTCGGCGATAGCGTGGTTAGTGGATTAGGCGTTAGGCCATAGGCTTTAGGCGTTAGCAAAGTACTTTCGGATGCCGGACGCCGGACGCCGGAAAAGGAGCATTGTTCTTTTAGGTAAAGCCCTAGGCCTTAGGCCTTAAGCCTTACGCCTTAAGCCTTCGTAGATAGAAATATTCATCCCAATCAACAAGAACCCATAAACCGTGTCATCTACCGGGACGCTGAAGATGCGGAAGCTGAGGTTGTGGTCGTTGTTGTACCAAACAATTTGATCCGTTACGATTTCGGGAGTGGAGTTGAAGATGGGGTACTGCCAGAAGTCTAGTCCGGTTAGGATGCCGTTGGCGATGAGGAAGGGGACTAGAATTATGAGGTAGGTGAAAGCAAACCATCCTAACCAATGAGGCCGCCATCTTATCATCACCAGTAGACCAATGAAGGTGAAAAGCGCGGTGAAGAAGGTGTAGTGTTTTCCCACGTTAGTGGCCATCAAGAGGACGCACAATGCAGCCATTCCATAGACCATAGGCTTACCCCATTGCTTAAAAGGTTCACCTGGTATCCAGGCCTTGAAGGTTTCGTAGAGGAAGACACAGGCGTAGGGGATGCAGATGAAAAATAGCCACTCTTCAACTGGAAGTCCTAAGATTCTTGGACCCAGCAGGTAATTATCATTGAAGCCCCAGATTCCCGCGTTAGCGAAGAGGACATCCCAAACAATGAAAAAGATGAGGGTGATGATATTAGCAGGCCAAAAGTATTTCCACGACTTGTAGAAGGCGACCTTCTTATCGAAACTCAACAAGAGGGGCACGGCAATGCTGCCGAGATTGACAGCGAGGTACAAGAAGTGGCTATCCATTAACCCGCGGGCTTTGTGCGCTTGCGATCGTAATCCATCGCAGCTCTGAAGTATTTCCAAGGAACCACCAACATTCCAAAGCATTCTCCTTCTTCCTTTCCACGGTGTTTGTGATGCACCTTGTGCGCCTTTCGAATCGCTCGGAAGTAGACGTTGTTGGTTTTATCGAACCATTTGAATCGACGGTGAATCAACACATCATGGACGAGGAAATAGCAAACGCCGTAGATGGCGATTCCCATGCCAATGAAGAATCGAAAATCAATTCCATTTAAAGATCCGAAGATGAAGAGCAAGGAACTCGGAATGGCGAAGATTAAAAAGAAGACGTCGTTCTTTTCGAAGAAGCCTGGTTCAGGCACGTGGTGGTCTTCGTGGAAATACCACATGAACCCGTGCATCACGTATTTGTGCATGAACCAAGCCATGAATTCCATGAAGAAGAAAGTACCTATGACGATCAATGCTGCCATCCTAGAGAAGTAAATTTAGGATCCCGAAGAATCCAACTTGTATAAAGAAGAACACCGCAGCTACCTTGTTGTTTCCGAAGTGTTTGTCGATCTGTGCTATGAAGCTGAGGATGAGTGCGGTAACGAACCATCCTGCATAGTTGTTCCAAGGTACTTCAACCCCGAACCATGTCCAAAAATTGAATTCAATCGCCACAGGCTCAATCAAGAAATCAAGCAAGGTCATCAACGCGGCAGAAATCAATGCTTTGACAATTTTGTTTCCGCTAACGCGGGAAGCGAGATGAAGCGAACCCATCAATAGAAGCAGCCAAAGCAATCCAATGAGGATAGGTACCTCGAATAGTTGGGGGCCGAGTGCACTTCCATAGGCGTATTCACCAAAGGGGAATTGCGTGTGCACTCCAAGGCACTCCACACCCCAAGCCAAAACGAACACATAAAATAGAATGCTCTTCATTGGCGATTTAGCGTGACGCATGACGAAGTAACCTGAAACCATCAAGTTCAGTGGTGTCAAGGGTAAGAACCATTCTCTCCAAGGTGATGACAAGCCACATACCCCCACCACGTGAAGGATGATCATCACACCAATAGATATTTGTGCTTTGGTCAACTTAGGCATGGTCTTGAGCTATCAGTTCATCAACAATTTTAGCAGAAAGTAAGCAAAGCGGAATACCCCCACCTGGGTGGACACTTCCTCCGCAGAAATAGAGTGATTTAATCTTCTTCGCAAAGTTCGGATGACGCAAGAAAGCCGCCATCTTATCATTCGAGCTCGTTCCGTACAACGACCCCATGTAGCTGCTCGTTTTCGATTCGATAGTGATCGGATCTAGACGTTCTTCGGTAATAATAAACGGCTCAATATCTGTCTTCAAGGCCTTGTTAATCTTGCGAATGATGTGTTTCCGCGCTAGCGGTATTAAACGCTCCCAAGATTGTCCACTATTTGAAGGAACATTGATCATTACAAACCAATTCTCTTTGCCTTCTGGGGCATCTTCAGGCGCACACTTTGAGGTGATATTGATATAAACCGTCGGGTCTTCTGAAATTCGTTCGCCCTCAAAGAGAAGTTTGAATTCTTCTTCATAGTCGTTTGAGAAGAGGATGTTATGCAAATGCAATTCCGGAAAGCTGCGATCAATGCCCCAGTAGAAGATCAGCGCAGAACTTGATCGCTCGCGTGCTAATACCGCTTCAGGCGCAGGTTGATCTTTCAGCAATTTCCGAAAGGTAGGATAGACATCCGCGTTACTGACAACGAAATCAGCCTTGGTTTCTTTACCTTCTACAACAAGCCCTGCTGCTTTCTTTCCTTCAACCACAATGCGCTCAACCTTGGCATTGTAGTGGAACTTGACTCCAAGTTTTTCAGCCGCCGCCACCAAACTCTGAGTGATTTGGTACATGCCTTTCTTCGGGAAGAAAGTGCCAATATTGTGTTCAAGGTGCGGAATGATACTCAACACCCCAGGAGCTCGGTAAGGATCAGAGCCATTATAGGTCGCGTAGCGATTGAACAGCTGCACGAGCTTGGGATGGTTCAATCGTTTCTCGTTCACCGCATTCATTGTGCTGTTCAGTGAAAGTTTGTGCACCTTCACCAAAGCACGCAGCACATCCTTTGAAAGATAGCTTTTGGTGCGATGCAGCGAACGCTCCATGAAGAGGCTCGATGTTCGATCATATAACAGATCACTGTATTCTAAATGCTCAAGGGTTGGGGTGGGGCTAACGCCGAATGAGTCTTCGATTTCAGCTGAGAGTTTGTCTTTATCAGCCCATGCAGTGAAGTGCGTTCCATCATCCCAGAAGTAATGGCATGAACGATCGAGTTTTTCAAAAGGAAAGGGCACCTCATTCCCCTGCAAGGTGTGCAGCTCTTCTACAAGATGTGGAAGGGTGAAGAGGGAAGGACCCGCATCAAAGCGAAACCCTTTAGTTCTGAATTCTCTCAATTTGCCGCCAGGACCATCAGCAGCTTCGTATACATGAACAGCGAATCCGCGCTTAGCAAGGCGAAGTGCGGTGGCGATACCACCAATTCCTGCTCCAACGATCGCCGCTGTTTTCATTAAGGCTCGAGGTAATCGATGACACGTGGTAAGCAAATGCGGAACCACGTAGTATATTTCTCGGGATCTTCAGCAATGTTTCGCACAAGCTCCGGAAGTGAGATGTATTCAAATGCTTGCACTTCTTCAGGATCCGGTGTAGGAACGTCATCTGTGTAACCAATGAATACGTGATCAAGTTCATGCTCAATCAGGTCATTGTCAAATTCACTGCGGTAGATGAATGAGAAAGCATGCTCAACATTACACATCATTCCCATTTCTTCGTCAAGACGTCGAACTACTGCGTCTTCTAAAGCCTCTTCAGGACGAGGGTGGCTGCAACATGTATTGGTCCAAAGATTGGCGCTGTGATACTTTTCAGCAGCACGTTGGTGGATCAATAATTCGTTATCGTTATTGAAAATAAAGATGGAGAAGGCGCGATGAAGCACTCCTTTTTCATGAGCCTCCAGCTTTTCCATGCTACCAATCGCATTGTCTTGTTCGTCTACGAGAACTACTTCTTCCATGTCTATAGATTCTTCAGTGTGGATTGTGATGCGCTATCTAGGTCGCATGAATCCTGGAGAAAGCTAATTACTTTTTCTTGAAACCAAGGGGTGTCTGATGCCCATCCATTGGCTAGCGCCGAAACGATGAGTTCAATATCCTGATCAATCTGATCGTCATAATTCAAAAAGCCGGGTGCATGAATCTGAACTCCAAGGCGTAAGAAACGAAGTTCAGGATCTGTAGGTGCGCTTTTGATGGCTGCCTCAAGTTCGTCTCTACCTTCGGCAAAGAGGTTGTATTTCGAGAAGGGGTTAAAGCCATAACCGGCCATCACTGTTTTTGCACAGCCCTCATAACCTTTGGCAATAGGACTAACACCACCAAGTTCTTCGCACTGATCAAGGAAGGCTTCTGCATTCTCTTTATCGCCGAGTTGGAAGTACAAAGCGCGACATTGAGAAAGTTCTTCCTCACCTCCTGTCGTCATTGACAGAAGTAAATAAGTGATCAAAAGAAACTTCATTTAGATGAGGTTGAAGCTGTGGCGGACATATGAGCCCACGAAAAGTGCCAGCTTGCGTTTGTTATTGATACGAATACGTTCCTCGAGAACGCGTTCACTCGGCAATGACTTTATCTTGCGGAAGAGACGGTAGTAGTATACGTACGCTACATACACTCCCAAACGTGCGTCTTTCGGCAGTTGCACAATCCCTTTGTATGCTTCCTTAAAGTCAGCTTCAATTTCTTCCTCGATGCGGAACTTTGTGCTCTCATCGAACTGTTCCACATCCAAGCCTGGGAAGTATGCTCTTCCAAGCTCTTTGTAGTCAGCATGAAGATCTCTCAAGAAATTGATCTTCTGGAATGCAGACCCAAGGCTTTTTGCGTATGGTTCCAAGTGGTTGTAGAGCTTATCATCGCCCTCAACAAAGACACGTAAGCACATCAAACCAACAACCTCAGCCGATCCCAAGATGTACTCTTCGAAGCCTTCACGGTTGTATTCTGTTTCATGTAGGTCCATTTCCATCGAGCGAAGGAAAGTCTCTACATGTTCACGGTCAATATTGTACTTGTGGTAAGCCCACTGGAATGCATTAAGGATAGGATTCAAGCTGATGCGCTGTTCGATAGCAAGCCAAGTGCTTTCCTCGAAGCGTTTGAAGAGCTTCTCCTTATCGTAATCATGGAATGTATCTACGATCTCATCCGCGAAGCGAACGAATCCATACACTGCGTAGATAGGGTCACGAAATTTGGCATCCAGGAAACGAATTCCTAGCGAAAAAGACGTGCTGTACGACTTCGTCGTCTTCACACTGCACGACAACGAAACTTTATCAAAAATCTCCTTCATGATGCCTCACTTAAACAGACATTGCAACCGCTTTCGGAAGCAATTTGTTCAATTCATCTGCCGCAACTTGTCCACTAATCAAGCTAGGAGGTACTCCTGGTCCTGGGGTGGTAAGTTGTCCTGCGTAGTATAAGTTCTTGATCTTCTTGCTTTTAAGCTTTGGCTTAAGGAAAGCAGTTTGATCGAGCGTATTTGCTAGTCCGTAGGCATTGCCTTTGAACGCATTGTAGTCATGCTGGAATTCTTTGTGCGCATACGAACGTTTGAAGGTCACATGCTTTCGAATATCCATTCCGAGGTGCGCTTCGAGTCGGTCCATGATTAACTCGTAGTAGAAATCTCGGGTATCGTCGTTCTCTTTGATTCCAGGAGCCACTGGCATCAAGATGAATACATTCTCTTTTCCTTCAGGAGCTACTGAAGGATCAGTTTTGCTAGGGGTGCATACATAGAACAACGGGTTATCCGGCCATTCCAGTGTATCGTAGATCGCCTCTGCATGTTTACCAAAGTCGGTATCAAAGAAGAGGTTGTGGTGCAATAGTCCAGAGACCTTCTTGTCTACTGCCAAGTAATACAGCAGGCTTGAAGGTGACATCGTACGCTTGTCCCAATATTTTTCGTCGTACTGACGGAATCCTTTCGGAACAATGTTTTGATCAATGTGATGGTAATCAGCTGCGCCTACGACAGCATCACATTCGATTTCATAACCGTTCACTACTACCGCTTTAATCGCGCGCTCTCTGATGACCAAGGTTTCGACGTTTGCGTCGTACTTGAATTCTACACCTTTCTCTTCTGCTAAGGCTACCATGCCTTTCACAATCTCAGACATACCACCCATTGGGTACCACGTACCGAGCTTGCTGTCAGCATAGTTCATCAATGAATACAGCGCTGGTGTTTTCTCTGGCTTAGCACCTAGGAATAGCACCGGGAACTCCAATAGCTGAAGCAACTTAGGGTGTGAGAAATGCTTACGCGCGTAAGCGCTGAACGATTTAAAGAGATTGAGCTTCATGGCATCGCGAGCAATATTGAGCTCGGCAAATTCCATGATAGTATGTGAAGGCTTGAATACGAACTTCGACATTCCGATTTCGTACTTCGTTTTTGCCTCATCCATAAAGATCTCAAGCTGCTTCCCGCTTCCTGGTTCAATGGATTCGAAGAGCGCTTTGAGTTCGTCAAAATCTGCTGGGATATCCACAGGGCCATCTTCGAAGTACACGCGGTAACTCGGGTCGAGTCTTTTAAGCGTGTAGTAGTCGCTGACTTTCTTTCCGAAGCGCGCGAAGTAATCTTCGAACACATCTGGCATCCAGTACCAAGAAGGACCCATATCGAAATGGAAATCCCCGGATGTGAAGTGACGAGCCCGTCCTCCAGGAGAGCTATTCTTCTCGAACACCGTCACTTGATGTCCTTTATCGGCAAGGCTTGTAGCTGCCGCCAATCCTGCGAAGCCTGAACCTATTACCGCGATTTTTGATGTCATGTTTATGTGTTTGGTGATGACCAGCACTAAACATCAAGGTAACGGTAATTGTTCAATAAACCCGGCTAGGATTCTGATTTACAATGGTTTTAAATAAGGGGGGTATAGCTTATCTGATGCGGATTTTTCTTCCGGCGTAGATCGTGCTGTTGCGAGACATACCGTTCAATCTGCAGATGGCAGATACGCTCGTTCCGTAACGACGTGCAATTCCGCTAAGAGTATCTCCTGAACGAATGCGGTGGTACTTGATCGCACGTGCTTCTTTGAGGTAAGCGAAGTGCTCTGCATTCAAGTCCAATTCGTCGATATTCAATTCACCAGTTTCCCAGTTAATGATCAAGTTTGGATCGATCGGCTCGCCCTTGTAACGACACTCGAAGTGCAGGTGAGATCCTGTACTACGGCCAGTGTTTCCACCAAGACCAATGATGTCTCCGGCTTGAACGTAATCACCTGGTTTTACTTTACGAGCGCTCAAGTGAGCGTATAGTGTTTCTAGTCCGTTTGAATGACGAACGACCACTACGTTTCCGTAGGTGCGAGAGTACTGAGCAATACGTACTAGTCCTTCAAAAGCTACCTTTACTGGGTCACCTTTATATAGTTTGATGTCGATTCCATAGTGGTATCGTGCACCACGTTCTCCGAAGTTTGATGTGATTCTTCCGTAGAACGGGGTAGCGTAATCACACTCTTCATGACGAAGGGTCATGTGTACGGTATCCGTTAGTTCACGGTAGTCGAAATCGTACGCGTGAATGTTACGCGTATCCCATTCGCAATAATCATCATATGCGGGGATGTGCATTAGGCTATCATTGATATCCCAGATGCTTTCGTCAGTCAGGGTCTTTTCAGTAACACCTGATTCTTTGCGGCTTTCCTCGAATCCTCCTCCAGTGCTTTGTGCGTAGGAGTTCAACCCTAACAGTAGGAAGAATGAAAGCGTAAGTGTGGTTCCAGTCGTTTTCAACATGCTCTTGCAGATTTGGCAAAAATAGGTTTCAAAGGCTTCCTTATACGCAAGGAAACGCTAAAAGTTCTAAACACGGGGTCGTTGAGATGGCTGGTTCAGGGCCGAGTGAGGTTTGCAGGTTCACTTTGGAATTCAACGATTCACTGTTGAATAAGCGTCGTATTATGCAACTTATTGCCTTGGGTTGGGATTATTAGTGTTGTACTTTTGAACCGCATGAGAACAAGCAGAACGATTCAACTCTTGGCCCTTCCCATTTTCGCTTTCTCGCTCTTGGGAATGTCAGGCATCGACTTGCTCGATGAACCAAAGCAACCTACAGCTGTTGTCGACACTATGAACAAAACACTTCACGACTTTACAGTGGAAACCCTCATGGGGGATTCCTTCGATTTATCTTCCCTCGCAGGGAAAAAGGTAATGGTAGTTAATACCGCTTCTGAATGCGGATTGACTCCTCAGTACGAGCAGCTGCAAGAACTATACAATGAGTATGGAGGTGAGAAGTTCGAGATCATCGGCTTCCCATCAAACGACTTTGCTGGACAAGAGCCAGGATCAAACGAAGAAATCGCAAGCTTCTGTCAAAAGAACTACGGGGTAACTTTCCCGATGATGACGAAAGTAGCGGTGAAAGGGGATAACATTCATCCTGTTTATGCTTGGCTCACTCAGAAGGCACAGAACGGAGTGTCTGATTACGAAGTAAAGTGGAACTTCCACAAGTTCTTGATCGACGAGAAAGGAAACTTGGTGAAGGAAATTCAACCACAAACACTTCCAATCGACGAAGAGATCATTAATTGGTTGAGCGAATAATGAAGCTTGACGTACTAGCATTGGCAGCTCACCCAGATGATGCAGAGATCTCAGCAGGAGGTACTATCGCATCTATGGTGGCATCGGGGAAGAAAGTGGGAATCGTTGATCTCACGCGAGGTGAATTAGGTAGCCGTGGTAGTGCAGACCTGCGCGATCAAGAAGCAGCCGCTTCCGCAAAGATTTTAGGCTTGTCGGCCCGTGAGAACCTACACATGGCCGACGGCTTCTTCCAACACACGGAAGAGAACATTCGTGCGATCATTCGCATGATCAGAAAATACAAGCCAGATATCGTCCTAGCGAATTCCGTAACTGATCGTCACCCAGATCACGGAAAGGGAGCGAAACTTCAGGCTGAAGCTTGTTTTCTCTCTGGCTTACGCCGAATCGAAACAGAACTCGACGGACAAGCACAAGAAGCTTGGCGTCCGAGAGCAGTATACCATTACATTCAAGACTACTTCATCGATCCAGACGTAGTAGTCGACATTTCTGACTTCTACGGTAAGAAGATGGATTCCATCAAAGCCTTCAGCAGTCAGTTCTATGATCCAAACTCAGAAGAACCTGAAACCCCCATCAGCGGAAAAGAGTTCTTCGACTTCATCGAATCACGCGCCATGCAATTCGGAAGACCCATCGGAGCCAAATACGGCGAAGGGTTTACGAGTGCGAGGTTTGTTGGGGTTAGGGATCTTACGACTCTTCTTTAAGGCTTTAGGCGTTAGGCTATAGGCGTTAGTAATACTGTGTAATCCGGATGCCGGATGCCGGACGCCGGAATTAGCATGATTAGTTCGCCTTCGGCTGGATAGCATGATTAGGAGGCTTTAGGCGTTAGGCTATAGGCGTTAGTAATGCTGTGTAATCCGGATGCCGGATGCCGGACGCCGGAATTAGCATGATTAGTTCGCCTTCGGCTGGATAGAAAGATCATGAGAGGCTTTAGGCGTTAGGCTATAGGCTTTAGTAAGTGCCTCAGTTATCGATTATAGTTTATCGATTATTGATTATCGATTAGACCCTCGTCTAAAAAGTATCCCCATGGTGATGAGTTGGATGATATACGCAACACTCGCTGCCATGGCGCCTCCTTCTACACCGTAGTTGGTGATGAGGGGGTAGACAACAATTAAGAGGGCGGCCAGACCGGCACCGGAGCCGATGGTGTTGTTTCTGTGGAGGCCTACGCCGCTGAAGTAATGCGAGTAAATCATACTGCATGCATTGGCGAGGATACCTGGAGAAACCCAGAGAAGTACCCAATAGAGTCCGGCCATTTCTTCGCCGAAAAGCCATTGGTAGAAGCGGTCTGGGAGGGCGAGCATGATTCCGATGAGAACAACGGAGCCCGAGATAGACAGTTTCATAAACTTGCTGGTGAGCTGGCGATTGTAGGCATCGTCGTTGGTGTTGGCGATACGTGCTCCTTGAACAAGGGCGAGGCTCTTTCCAACGTTCCAAATAGATTCACTGGCGTAGAGAGAGAGGGAGTAAATCCCGCTTGCGCTCAGGCCGATGAGCTTTTCTACGATCCAGATATTCGACCGGTAGGTCAATAGTTGAAGGATATTACCCAGTTGAGCATAGCGTCCGAATTTCCAGAGCTCATCGAATGCCGCTCGAGGAGTGATTTCACTAGGCACCATCATGTGCTTCCAACTTGAAAACAGTGCGATGAGGTAGGTCATTCCAAAAGAAACGTAGAGCGCGTTGATGTACGATCTGATTTCAACCGCTTCTGCCCCAAAAATCAAATAGGCCAGCATAGCCGCTAGCCAAAAAGCCTGTAAGGTCACAATCACGTTGAAACGGTGAATTCGTTCTTGTCCGACCAAAATTTGCAGGTGGAAGGTGAACATCGCTTGTAGCCAACCTAAGATCACCACATCGAGGACAAACTCTTCAGGAACAATGGGTACGAGCTGAAAGAAGCCATAGAAGATTCCCGCGATAGCGGTACTCCAAACGTAAGCCGGTAATACTAGCGGACGAGTACCAATGCGTGGCAAAAGATAAACTACGGCACCACCCCCGATGAAGTTGGTGATGGAGACAATCAACAGAATACCAAGCTGCACCAAGGCCGCCGTTCCTTGTCCTTCAGCGCCGATCTTGTTCGTGACCATCAATACGACAGCCACCGTGAACAGCATCACGAGTAGACGGGAAGCCATGCTTGTGGCTACTTTCCATTTCATTTTTGCGCTGCGATTGCTTGGTAATAGACCTGAGAGAAGGCCTCACAAATGGCCTCGTTGCTAAAATGCTTCACGGCATAGGAACGGAGATCATCCCTATTATATTGGTGTTGTAACTGGATGATTGATTGCATGGCCGCCAATAGCTCGCCTTCATTGCCTGGCTGTACCAACATTCCCTTTTCTTGATTCAGGTGCTCACTGATGCCGCCGACGTCACTCGAAATCACGGGAGTTCCTGTAGACCAAGCTTCTCCAATTACACAAGGGAGATTCTCATAATTGCTGAACAAGACGAAGGCATCGCTCTTTTTCATGCGGTCAGCAATCTCTTCAATGGTCTTTTCACCTTCGAAGGAGATCTTATCACTTGGAATATTCAGTGCTTTTGCCTTCTCAATGTGAGGCGTGGTATCACCGTCACCAATGATTTCTAAGAAGACCTTATCGTTCTTCTCGAGCAGCTTGGCAAAGGCATTCAATAATCCACTTACGTTCTTGTGCTGATCAAACAAAGAAGAGACATGCAAGAAGCGGAATGGCCCGTCATGGGTTGATTTACGATCGAAGAGATCAGTATCGACCACGTTCGCTACCGTGTCGTAGCTTCCTTTAACTCCAGCCTTCTCCATGGCAGAAGCCAAGTGTTGTGTGACTGGCAACAGTTTATAGGCGCGTTCTCCCACACCTTTCATCACCTTCAACTCCCAAGGCTTAATGGCGCTATGCGTGTTGTTATGGTAACCTGTCCAGTGTTCAGAAGCTACCAAGGGCACACCCCATTCATCATGAAAATGAATCGCTTGTCGACCAGCTGGGTAAAGAACATTCAAATGAATCAAGTCAGGACGTTCACCACCTTCATCCAGGTATTTATAGACCGCCTTGCGCAAGTACTTCGGGTGTCGAAAATAACGCGGCCATTTCGGAGGGTGATAGAGAATGTACTCTTCGTAATTCCCATCTTTTTGATGCACCCATTCTTCTTCTGAAATCGATGAATCAGCCACAGCGTGCACCACAACTACGTCGTGTTTCAGCGCAACTGCCTGAGCGTGACGCTTTACGAAGTTTCCCAGCGTAGGTTGATTCCGGTCAGGAAACCAGCTTGAAAGGAAGAGGATACGTAGTTTTTTGACTTTTTCCATTTTTCACCCTTCGGGTGGAACTTTTCACGTTGCAAGTAAACAAGAATATTCTTTACTTTGCGCTCCCAAATTATGGTGGCTATAGCTCAGTTGGTTAGAGCGCCGGATTGTGGTTCCGGAGGCCGTGGGTTCAAATCCCATTAGCCACCCTAAGAAGCTCCGAAATGTTCGGGGCTTTTTTTTTGAGGGAGGAACGCGGATTGCGGATCGCGGATTGCGGATTGCGGATCGCGGATTGCGGAACGCGGATCGCGGATTGCGGAACGCGGTATCTCGGTTATAGATTATAGTTTATCGTTTATCGTCTGACTCTCGACCCTAGACTCTCGTCACTTGTCTATTCAAAGCCATTTCTTTCGTCGGAAGAAAATCAACATCCCTATTGTGATCGAGATCATCACCCCCCAGAGTATGAAATAACCATACTTTTCATGTAGCTCCGGTATGTTGTCGAAGTTCATACCATAGACACCGGTGAAGAAGGAGAGAGGAATGAATATGGAAGTGACTACCGTGAGCACCTTCATGACTTCATTCATTTTGTTGCTGGTGCGCGACATGTACAAATCGATGAGTCCTGTGACAGTTTCGCGGTACATATCTAGCATTTCGATGACCTCCTTAATGTGATCGTTCACATCCCTTAAATAGGGAAGCGTCTCAGGAGAGATGAGAGGGTGTTGACTACGTTCCAAAAGCCCAACGTTATCACGCAGTGGGATGATGGTTCTTCGCATTTGTAACAGCTGTTTTTTCATCTTCATAAGACGCGACATATGGACTTCGCGAGGTTCGCGCATGATGTCAGCCTCCAGCCTTTCGATTCGATCAGCGATTTTTTCTGCAGCAACGAAATATTGGTCAACGACAGTATCAATCATTCGGTAGACGAGGAAATCTCCTTTGCGCTGTCTCAATTGCCCTTTTCCACTAATGATACGGTTGCGCAGTCCATCGAAAATATCACCAGGTCGGTCTTGGAATAGTAAGACATGTCCCGGACCTAAGACGAAGCTTACTTGTTCAAAGGTGATTCCTCTGCGTGTTTCACTCCACTGGAGCATTTTGAGAGAGAAGAATAACAGGTTACCAAATACCTCAGAAGTTGGTCGCTGCGTGGTGTCCAGGATATCTTCCAGCATCAATGCATGGATTCCGAAGTTCTTTCCCATTTCTCCCACGATCTCCGCTTTGTGAATTCCAAAAAGCGTGACCCAGGCTACACCTTCAGTTTTTGCCAATTCAGCCGCTTCACTTACGGTAGCAATTTCGTGTTGCTGGGCACCTTCCGAAGTGTAAGTGATCACTTCTAAATGTGGTTCAAAGTTTTGAGGTTTCCCGATGAAGACCAGCGCTCCTGGAGGGAGACCAGCTTTCTGTGCTCCACCTGATACACCAGCCTTGTCGGAATTATTGATTTCCTTCAGTTTATCTTCCATTGGCCTTAAGATGCAGTTTTTTCTTGGGTCGTCCTAGTCTTCTACTCCATTGACGTAGTCTGTGATGACACCAATTTCGCCCGCAACTTCAGATCCGGGGAATCCTTCGATGTCTTCTTCAAGCACCAACGCGTTGTATTGATCTAGGAATACGCTTGACAATGGCATGTACGACCAATGCCACTTTTCTTCGTTGTATCCTGTGCGTCCGGTGATTTCTTTATTCGAGTAGACCTGCCTGAATCCATATTTCCAAGCATTGAGGTTCAACCAGTCATATACTCTAGCCCCTTCCGCGCTAGCGAACCAATCATTACTAAGCGAACACAAATCAATATCCGTACCCCAGTGGTGGCGTGAAGTGCCTGGCATAGAGCTGTAAGTCATGATGTCGACAGCCTTGTCAATGTCTTGCCAACCCATATAACGCGGACGATCCCACTTGCGCTCCCAAATGCCGCGTTGGTAATCAAAGTTTCGTGTAGCGCTGAGTATTTGAAGGTTTATCCCAGCCTTCCATGCTTCTTCATACATGCGTTCGTAGGCTTCATACACTTCTTGACGAAGGTAGATGTTGTGTTTACTCGTGTACTTGGAATCGATTCGGACAAAGTCAGGATGGGTCGATGGATCGAACTGTCCGAGTAATTCTTCTTTCGAGAGGGCTTGGGAATAGCCAGTGATCGAAATGAGTAGAAACAAAAAAGCCACGTATCGCATATCCCAAACGTAGCAAAAATGCTGCCGTTTCGGACAAGCGAACGTGGCTTTCGAAATATTCTAAGCTTAGTCAGCCATTGCTGCCAAGTATCGCTCTGCGTCAAGAGCTGCCATACAACCTGTACCCGCAGCAGTAACTGCCTGACGGTAAACGTTGTCAGCGGCATCTCCAGAAACGAATACACCAGGTACGTTCGTTTGCGCTGTACCCGCTTTGTTGATGATGTATCCTGTTTCATCCATATCAAGCCATCCTTTGAAGATGTCAGTATTTGGCTTGTGACCAATCGCTACGAAGAACCCAGTTACGTCAAGCGTTGTTTCTTCGCCCGTCTGGTTGTTCTTGATCAATGCTCCTTCAACACCTTCGGCACCAAGTACTTCTTGTGTTTCGTGGTTGAACAATACTTCGATATTCTCCGTGTTCATCACACGGTGCTGCATGGCCTTCGACGCACGCATGTGGTCTTTACGAACGATCATGTACACCTTACGACAAAGCTTAGCGAGGTAAGTAGCTTCTTCAGCCGCTGTATCTCCAGCTCCGACGATGGCAACGTCTTGACCGCGGTAGAAGAACCCGTCACAAACGGCACATGCAGAAACACCTCCACCCGCATCACGCAGACGAATCTCAGATTCTAATCCAAGCCACTTCGCAGACGCTCCTGTAGAAATGATCACAGAATCAGCACTTACTACGTGCTTACCGTTATCAATTTCAACGTAGTGCTTAGGTCCAGAGAAATCAACCTTAGTCACCCATCCAGTGCGCACGTCGGTATCAAAACGCTCCGCTTGCTTCTGAAGATGGATCATCATCTCAGGTCCTGAAACCCCTTCAGGGTATCCAGGGAAGTTGTCTACATCTGTAGTTTCTGTCAACTGACCACCAGGCTGCAGTCCTTGGTAAAGAACTGGCTTTAGGTCAGCACGCGCAGCATAGATCGCCGCAGTATATCCAGCAGGTCCTGATCCAATGATCAGGCAGTGTACGTGTTCATTCGCTTCCATTGCAATTCACTTTTCAGACGGCAAATGTAATTAATCACTTGGGTTTGGAGGTCACAAAAGTGTCTCGAAGGAGGGTTCCTTTTTCCGGCGTCCGGCGTCCGGCGTCCGTTTTTTTCTCTGAGGTTCTTTATTCCGGCGTCTGGCGTCTGGCGTCCGTTTTTCTTCTGAGGTTCTTTATTCCGGCTTCCGGCTTCCGGCTTCCGGCTTCCGGCGTCCGGCGTCCTTTTTTTTTTCTCTGAGGTTCTTTATTCCGGCTTCCGGCTTCCGGCGTCCGTTTTTTTTTCTCTGAGGTTCTTTATTCCGGCGTCTGGCGTCCGGCGTCTGTTTTTTTCTCAAGGATTCGCATCCTTTTCACGAGACCTTACTTGAATTAGGCGCCGATCGTAGGCCTGATTACTATATCTATTAACGCGAGTGAACTTTTGACCTACGCGAACAAAGTCGTTGTAGGTTGAGGAATTTTCTGTGTTACCTTCATCTCAAACATTAAATGATGGCTACTACTTACGAAGACCTACGGGTCTGGAAAAGTGCTCGGAAACTGACGAGCCGAATTTTCGCAATTACTAATTCTCCTGAATTGCTCAACCAACTACCAGCCTTGAATGATCAAATCCAACGCGCTGCGGTCTCTATTGCTTCTAACATATGTGAAGGTGCAGGAAGAGAAACTCCCGCTGATTTCAAAAGGTTCTTGGATATAGCTACTGGGTCATGTTATGAACTGAGATGTCAATTACACATCTACGGAGACCAAGGTTTGATTGATGAAGAAACATTGACAGAGCTGCTAGAGGAAGCTGAAGGCATCAGCAAGATGCTCCACGGATTACGAGAACACCTAAAAGTCAAAAAGAACGGAATCCCACTGAAGTAGCAGAAGATAAACGAGCTACAATATTTTGGGATCGAAATTTAGAAAAACAAACAACGGGAGCCGAAGTAAGAAACGGATGCCGGACGCCGGAGAAAGAATGGATGCCGGACGCCGGACGCCGGAGTTAAGCCTAACTCCCCATTTCAACTTTCAAAAACTCATCCCACAACACATCATCCGGCGGAGGAGCTACGATGCACATTGGGGTTTTTCGGACGGGATGGATGAATTCAATCTTTCGGGCGTGAAGGTGAATCGATGCGTTTTCATTGGTGCGTCGAGCGCCGTATTTGATGTCGCCTTTGATAGGGGCGCCGATACTCGAGAGGGTGGCGCGGATCTGGTGGTGACGACCAGATTTTGGGTAAACTTCTACGAAGTGGTAATGGTCGGTTTTGCCAACCACTTTGTAGCGTAGCTCACTTTCTTTTCGGCCATTGCCTGGCTCGTCGTGAGCGTAGCTTTTATTTTGCTTCTCGTTCTTCTTCAGGTAATTGATGATGTGGTCTTCAATCTTTGGTGGTCCAGGACGAGTGCAGGCCCAGTAGGTCTTTTGCATCTCGCGGTACTTGAACATATTGACCAGGCGATTGAGGGCCTTGGTGGTGCGGGCGTAAAGAATCACTCCACTTACCGGTCGGTCTAGTCGATGAACTGTTCCGATGAAAGCTTTACCAGGTTTGTTGTACTTGATACGAACGTATTCCTTCACCACATCGCATAGCGTGGCGTCACCTGAGATATCGCTTTGCACGATATCTGAGTTGCGCTTGTTGACCGCGATGATATGATTGTCTTCATAGAGCACTTGGAGGTTGTGCTCATTGCTCATGATGATCGGCTCCCGAGGGATCTGAGTGAAAGGCGTACGTTTCAAATTAGTATTGCTCACTTTCGTTCGGGAAGTCTTCTGATTTCACATCATCAATGTATTGGCGAACAGCATTCACCATTTGGTCACCCATGTCGCTGTAACGACGAAGGAAACGTGGACTAAACTCTTGGGTAATTCCGAGCATATCGTGCACGACCAAGACTTGTCCATCTACATCTCCACCAGCACCAATACCAATGACTGGAACTGAAACTGACGCAGCGACTTTTGCAGCGAGTTCAGCAGGAATCTTCTCCAATACAATGGCGAAGCATCCAACTTCATCAAGCATTTTCGCGTCTTGCAAGAGGCGTTCTGCTTCTTCATCTTCACGTGCTCGTACGACGTAAGTTCCAAACTTATAGATCGATTGTGGCGTGAGCCCTAGGTGCCCCATGACAGGAATACCTGCGGTAAGGATTCGTGTGATCGATTCTTTGATCTCCGATCCACCTTCTAGCTTCACCGCGTGCGCACCACTTTCTTTCATGATGCGAATCGCAGATTGCAATGCTTCTTTCGAGTTCCCCTGGTAAGTACCGAAAGGAAGATCAACCACCACCAACGATCGTTTGATTCCTCGCATCACGGATGATGCGTGATAGATCATTTGATCAAGGGTAATCGGAAGCGTAGTTTCATGTCCTGCCATCACGTTCGAAGCGGAGTCACCTACGAGGATGACATCCATACCAGCTTGATCGATGATGCGGGCCATTGAGTAATCGTAAGCAGTCAGCATTGAGATCTTCTCGCCTTTCTGCTTCATTTCCTTCAGCACCTGAGTGGTGATGCGTTTATGCTCTTTATTCACAGACATAGAACAAATGTACGGTTATGCAATGATTCTTCGGAAGGTCAGGTTGATTCGGGCTTCATGCACACGAGCGCGTTTCGGAATCATGTGTTCATATCGTTCTTGCATATGCTTCATTAACAACAGCGATCGATCTTCCAATTCGATGTCGAACTTCTCCTTCGTTTCTTTCTCGCGCATGCGGAACGTTCGGCTAGTGCCGAAACTTACGCTGGCAATTACCTGATGATCAATTTCTTTCTCATTGTCTCGGTGCCATCCCATGTGGTCTTGTCCGTCGCGATAGTAGTTCAATAAAACAGCGTTGAATTCAAATTTCGCTAGCGCGGAAAGGCGTACTCGCAATGATTCAAGAAAGTCTGGAAATGCCTGTTCCTCCCACTGGATACTTGAGTAACGATAAGGAGGACCATACCACGCAGTCAATCGAGGTTCTTGAAAGACCTTACCGTACATCTTGATGTCGTTTTGACGCCATGAAACACGATTGATCAAATCGTCTAGCGTTAAGTCTTCAACGAAGTAAGGGTAGTATTCCGCGCTAGCGTGACCATCTGAAAGAACCAACTCCATCAGAAAAGAACAAGCGCGATGTAGACGATGTAGATAGCAACGAGCAAGATGCCGTTCCAACGTACAATCTTGTAGCCCATGCGTATCAATGGGAAGATGAGAAGCGCGATACCCAGCATCCACCAAACATCGTTAGCGAGTAAGGCGCCATCAACGGGTAGCGGCTTAACTATCGACGTAATACCAATCACTGAAAGGATATTGAAGATGTTCGATCCAATCAGGTTCCCGATAGAGATATCCGTCTGATGACGCAGTGCAGCAATCACAGAAGCCACAAGCTCTGGGACACTCGTTCCGAAAGCAACGATGGTTACTCCAATGACATAATCACTGACTCCAAGTGATTTGGCGATTCCGCTCGCTCCGCCAACGAACCAATTCGATCCGAAGTAAAGTCCAATACACCCTGCTATCACAAATCCAGTGAGGAGGAGGTAGGATCGCTTTTTGAACCCTTCGAACTCATCTGCATCCGTCTCGAATTCTTTGGCAGCGTCAGCTTCGAGCTGCTTTTTACGTTCAATTCGTGAACGGCGGATCAGCACTAAGATGAAGGCGATCATCAAGCCGACTAAGATCCCACCTTCATAAGCTGCCAGTTCACGATCCCACATGAAGAAGATGAAGAGCAGCGTCATGGCAACCATCACGGGACCATCAAAACGCAACACACCACGGCTTACAGGGATGGGGTAGATGATGGCGGTTATTCCAAGGACAAGCGCTAGGTTCGCGATGTTAGAACCCACCACGTTTCCGATCGAAAGTCCGGGGTTTCCTTCAAGGGCTGCTGTGACCGAAGCAAAGAGTTCAGGAGCAGAGGTTCCAATCGAAACAACAGTAAGACCAACAATCAGGGGAGGGATGTCTGCTTTCAAAGCAATTCCGGCAGCGCCGCGAACCAAGACTTCACCGCTGGCTACCAAGACAACCAATCCGGCAATGAGCAGAACAATATCCATTTAGCTAAGCGGGTCTTTGGATTTGTCAGTGACGTTTTTGATTTCCTCCTCGATATTTCGAGTGGCATCTTTTACGCCATTGTTCAGTTCCCCGGCGTTCTTCATGACTTCTTTCTTGATGTCGTCAGAAGTATTCATGATTTCCCGTTGGATATCGCTAGAGGCTTCACGGAATCCTCTAACCGCTTTCCCCATAGTTTGGGCAAGCGAGGGAATACCTTTGGCTCCGAAGAGTAAAAGGTAGATCACGAAAATGAGGATAATCTCGTTTGTTCCCATAGTACAAAGGTAGCAAAAGGGCCCGCCTAATCGAGCCCTTTTAACCTATGTTTAGCCTTACGGCAAAGTTTCAATTACTTCTTCTTACCTGCGAGGTCTTTTGTGAAGTCAAGAACCGAAGGAGTCGCGATGAAGATCGATGAGTAAGTACCCACGATTACACCCACCATCAAGGCGAATACGAATCCTTTGATGTTATCTCCACCTAGGATGAAGATGGTAAGAAGTACAACGAATGTAGAAAGAGAAGTATTCACTGTACGGCTCAATGTGCTGTTCAGTGCGTTGTTCATGATCTCTTTCGCTTCGTGCTTGTTTCCGTAGAGTCCGAGGTACTCACGAATACGGTCGAATACAACCACCGTATCGTTAATCGAGTAACCAATTACCGTCAGGATAGCTGCGATGAACGCTTGGTCAATCTGCATGCTGAACGGAAGGATACCATAGAAGATCGAGAATAGCGATAGTACGATGATCACATCGTGCGCCATAGCGATCAAGGCTCCAAGACCGAACTGCCATCTGCGGAAACGGAATACGAGGTAAAGGAAGATAACCAACAACGAGAAGATCGTTGCGTACATCGCTCCACGTGTGAAGTCATCTGACATACTGCTATCTACCTTCTGGTATGATGGCTTCGTGTAAGGAACATTCAACTGGCTGAGAGCCGAGTCAAAAGCGTCATTGATCTTCTGGTCAACGTCATCTCCAGTGTAGTCTACCAAGTAGTTTGTAGTCACACGGATCTTCGCATCACTTTCAGTGGTCTGTACTTTTGGATTTCCTTCAACACCATTTTCAGTGAACGCTTCACGTAGGTAACCACGTGCTTCTTCCAAGTCGATTGGTTGTTCGAAGAGAATATCTACGGTTGTTCCACCTGTGAATTCAGTACCGTAGTCTAGTCCGCGGCTCACCAATGAACCGATACCAGCTGCGATGATGATTCCTGAAACAACGTAGAAGATACGACGCTTTCCAACGAAGTCAATCTTCGTCTTAGTGAACCAGTTCTTTGTTGTTTCTGTGTAGAAAGACAAAGCTTTCTTGTTCTCCATGCGCGTGAAGAAGATCAGACGTGTCAACACGATCGCAGAGAATAGCGATGTGAAGATACCGATGATCAAGGTCGTTGCGAAACCACGGATAGGACCAGAACCAAATGCGTAAAGAACGATCGCTGTGAAAAGCGTTGTCAAGTTGGCATCGATGATGGCAGAGTACGCTTTCGCGTAACCTTCTTTCACCGCTAGGTTCATTCCTTTACCTCCGCGCATCTCTTCACGAATACGCTCATAGATAAGTACGTTGGCATCTACCGCCATACCGATCGTAAGAACGATACCAGCGATACCAGGAAGTGTCAATGCTGCACCAAGTGAAGCAAGGGCACCGATCAGGAAGAACAGGTTGGCGATCAACGCGATGTCTGATACCAAACCAGCTCCTTTGTAGTAGAACACCATGTAAACAAGGATCACTAACAATGCGATCACGAATGACCAAAGACCAGCGTTGATGTTTTCTTCACCAAGCTCAGGACCAATCGTTACTTCGTTTACAATCTTCGCTTTCGCAGGAAGTGAACCAGCCTTTAGTAGACCAGCCAGGTCTTCTGCATCAGCGAATTTATCTTGTGCATTTTCTCCAGATCCCATCTGGATTTCTGAACTACCACCTGTGATAGGCGAGTTCACAGAAGGAGCAGAGTATACAAGGTCGTCAAGTGTAACAGCGATCTGACGGTTACCGTCGTTCGCAGCTTCTGTGGTCATTGCTGCCCAAGTAGCTGTACCCTCGCTGTCCATCTTCATCGTAACAACTACGTCACCAATCTGATCGTATCCAACGCGAGCGTCAACGATAGTCTTACCGTCAAGCTTTGCTTTTCCTTTTCCTGAGTCGTCGCGAATAGCGTAAAGTGCAGAAACCAATCCGTTTGGTTCAGCTTCCCACATCAACTTCAAGTTTGGACCAAGCTCAGCCTGTGCTTCTGGCATAGCCAACATTTTGTTGATCTCAGTGATATCACGAGTCAATGCTTGACCAACGATGATGCTGCGTGTTTGAATCTGTGGATTCAACATTACGAACAGAGGAGAACGTTTACGCTGTTCCTCTATTGACATGGTTGAATCTGGAGCAGCTTCATCTATATCAAGGGAGTCAGCATCAGCCATTTCCTCTCCGTCAACAGCGTCTTCAACCGCATCTACCACTGCGTCAACAGCGTCTTCAACAGCATCAGCAACATCTTCTCCTATGTTGTCGTTTGTTTCGTCTTCATCAAACAATTCAGGGTACTTCGCCTGCGCAATGGCGTTGTTCGCAGCAACAAGGCGTTCGAATACGGTCTTACCGTTCACCTGATCGTCGTTGTAGTATGTTTCCCAGAATTCAAGATTCGCAGTCGCCTTAAGGTTCTCACGAATACGCTCTGGATCATCAACACCTGGAAGTTCAACTAGGATACGACCTGTAAGTGATAGCTTCTGCACGTTAGGCTGTGCTACACCGTACTGGTCAATACGCTTACGAATGATGTTTTCCGAGTTGTTGATCGCCGTCTCAGCTTCGTTACGAAGTACTTCGATGATCTCATCGTCCGTACTCTTTGCTGGGAATAGGTCTTTGTTTTCCATGTTGTGGAAGATGCGCCATAGTTCCACCGGACTTCCCTGTGCTTCCCAAGCGTCAGCGAATAGGGAAACGAAATCGGTGTTAGCATTCTTCTGTTCAACTCGCGCCGCTTCAATGGCAGCAAGGAAATCAGCATTATCGGAATAGTCACTCAATGCGATGATCAACTCATCGATAGCAACTTCTAGCGTCACGCTCATACCTCCCTGAAGGTCTAGTCCGAGGTTGAGCTCATTCGCCTTCACCTTCTTGTACGTGTGACCGAAAACTGGGTAGATCTCAGCATTCGCTGAATCGCGAAGGAATTCACGAGCTTCAGCATCTGCTACAGATTCTTTCTCTGCTGCGGTAATCGCACCAGCGTTTTCCAGAGAATCAGCAACGAACGCACCGTGTACCTGAGCCGTTGCCTCGAAGCGGTTAGCTACGAAGTTGAACGATAAAATGTATACCGTTGCAAGGGCTAGCAGGATGGTGAAGAGCAATACAGCACTCTTGTTCTGCATGGGTTTTTAAGGTTTAATTTTTGCGAGGCGCAAATATATAAATTCGTTAGCGGAAAAGCTACCCCCATTTAGAGGCACGAACTTTACGCCGAGTTTCGTTATTGTCATTGTGGTACGTAACTTTGTTTTATGCGTTTCAAAATTCTTGGATTCTTCTTGCTTTTCTTTGTCTTGAGCGGCTTTCAGCCTGCTTCATGGCAAGTGGCTGTGTTGAAGTATAGCGGAGGCGGCGATTGGTACGGAAACCCTACCAGTGTGCCCAATCTCGTTGAGTGGTGTAATGAGAACCTTGGAATGAATATCGGAGACGATGTTCCCTACGTTGAGGTCGGCAGCCCTGATCTATTTAATTATCCATTCGTCCACATGACCGGACATGGAAACGTGGTTTTTTCGGCTTCAGACGCTGAGAATCTTCGGAATTATCTGACATCAGGTGGCTTCCTTCATATCTCCGACAACTACGGAATGGACAAATTCATACGTCCGCAAATGAAGAAGGTCTTTCCTGAACTTGATTTCGTTGAACTTCCTTTCGATCATCCAATTTACCATCAGAAGTTCGATTTGGAATCTGGACTTCCGAAAGTGCATGAACACGATAACGGAGCGCCGAAAGGATTAGGCATCATCTACGAAGGCAGATTGGTCTGTTTCTATGATTTCGAATGTGACCTCGGAGATGCTTGGGAAGACTGGGAGGTACACAAAGATCCAGACGAACTTCGCCAAGAGGCATTTGAGATGGGAGCGAACATGCTCCAATATGTCTTTATGGGTGAAGAATAACTAGACCGGACAAGGAATCACCCCGGTCAATTTCAAGATCCAATTTCCTAGAATGACAACGCCTGCAATGATGTAGGCCGCTTTGGCGATGACGATAAATAGATCTGCTTTGCGCCACATAAATAGGAAGGAAAAACAAATACCAACGAGCAAAGGGAGAAGCCCTGGGTAGTAAATGAAACTATCCACGAAATTACCTTCGAAAAGAGAGAGCACAGATCGTTGCAATCCGCAACCTGGACAGTCCACTCCAAGGTGTTTTTTCGTGAGGCACTCAAGCATATTCAAAGAAACAAAAAATGGGGCCTAGGCCCCATTTCAAGTTTGTTAAAGTCTGGAGTTTAGTATCCAGAGTTTTGCATTTCTTCCCAAGGCATCATTGAGAATGCAGCTCCCATGAACACCACGTAGATGATCACGAAGATAAATGCTAGAGCACTCAAAATGAGTCCGATGATAGAGCATACACGTCCAGCTTTGCTCAGCTTGTACGATTGCTCTGTGTAAGCTTCTGGGTTGGCAGCGTATTCCTTTTTGTCTTTTCCTGAGATTACTAATCCGATGATTCCAGTGATCAATCCAACTAGTCCGGCGAATAGGCAGCTCCCTACAATTGAAATAATTCCAAGAACAAGTGACGCGGTTGCGTTCGAAAGTGATTTTTGTTCCATTGTTTAGTGTTTTGGCGTAATTATGAGTTGAATCTAAGCCTTTTTTTCAAGCCATGCCCATTTCTGGAAGGCTTCGTTCGCTGATTCTTTCCGCTTCAAAGAAACTCGCGGATAGTATACATCTCTATCCAGTTCGATTTCAGCTTCATACAAGGCGCGGTCGCGAATGAATGCGATGGTCTTGTCTCTTCCAGTGAATTGAATTCGCTCATTAATCAATTCATCAACCAAAATTCCGTTCAATGAAATCAGCTCATCACCGCGTCCTAATCCTGCGCGGTCTCCGGGAGAATCAGGCCACACATCGTGTACTTTAACCTTACCGTTGCTATTGAAGTGGAAGACCCCCGTCTGTTGCATGAAGGTGTTGTCATCATACATGTCAAATGAAATCCCGAGGTAATCTAATGCTGAGTTCAAGTGCTCCGTATAGTCATCCGTGCCGTAGATCAGTTGATCGAAAATCACATTCAGATCTTTCCCAGCAACTTCCGTTACAGCGTTTCGGTAGTCAGCTTCTGTGTATCCTTCTCCTTTCAGTCCGAATCGTTCGTACATGATTTTCATGACATCATCCAATGAACGTTCATTGTTAGTAGATCGCATGATTTCAACGTCGGTCATGAACGCCGTCAGACATCCTTCAGTATAAATCGAAACCTTGCGATGAGGAATACCCGCTTGGTATCCATCCAGCCATGTATCAAAGCTGCTATCAGCCACACTCAAATTCAAACGACCAGGATTGTGCAAATGGCGTTGAATCTGTCCTGCAAGAAGCGAGAGATACTTCTGCTCATTAAATACTTGCGAACGATAGAGGTAGAGATCACCGTAATAAGTTGTGACTCCTTCAGCTACATACCCTAAACGACTGTAATTCTCCTTCGAGAAGTCGTATGGCATCATTTCTTTCGGACGGATACTCTTGATATTCCATGTGTGATAGAGCTCGTGGCAGGAAATCCCTAGCATTTCATCATAGCCATCTACTTTCATGAGTTTCTCTGCCGGACCAAGTGCAATGACCGTTGAATTCTCATGTTCTACACCGTGACGCGTAGCATGATCTGGGAAATGGAAAATGAAATGGTAATCGTCACAAGGAATCGAACCAAAGGCAGCCAATTGTGCTTTGGTGAAGGCTTCAAACTCCTGAAGCAAACGCGATTCATCTAAACGATGACGCCCTTGTATCCAAATGTGATACTGCTTTCCGTCCACCTCATAAGTGCGCTCCCATAAATCTGGCGAGGCAATGAACGGACAGTCCATCACTTCTTGAACATCCTTAGCGAACATCGTGTTGCCTTCGACCTTCATGCCTGTGGCTAGACGAAAATCTTCTTCCATCTCTACCGTAATCTCATACGGCGTGTCTTGCTGATCAGGCAAGTAAAGGAAGCAATTGACCGGATTCACATAAATCTGATCAGCGTCCACCCATGTAGATCCTGCGTTCAATTCAGCAGCATAATAATCGTAGCGCACTACAATTGAATCATGACCGTCGCAGTTGACTTGCCAGGTGTCTTTGCCTGTTTTAACCGCGTTGATTTTTTTCTCGCTATCGCTCGGAACGCTGACGCTTAGGCTACGGATGTTTCGAGCGAAGTTGCCCAATTCATAACGTCCCGGACGCCATGCTGGCAGTTGCAAGGTGAGTTCCTTTCTTCCTCCTGTTGGAATATGAGCTTCCAGATCGAGGTAGCGAGAATGAGGCTTTTCCGACCAAACGCGGTAAGTAATCTTTTGGGCCATCTTATTCGAAGATTTCGTCGATTACCTCACCAGTACAACCCGTAGGCTGCGTGATTCTAAGCAAGCGAGCAATAGTTGGTGCGATATCGCGGATATGAGTCGTGCGTGCAATTTCTTCCCCCTTCGGAATTTGAGCTCCGAAGAAGATCAACGGCACATGCGTGTCATAGCTGAACGGAGAACCATGAGTAGTTCCTTGGAAACCGTATTCGATGTATCCAGGACGAACCAAGAGAATCACATCCCCTGATCGTTGTGGATGAATCCCGCGCTGAACATTACGGAGCGGTAGTTCATCATAATCCTGTTCTAAGAATTCTTCCTTCGCCAAGGCAGCGTATACCTCAGGCTGCTTCATCGCTACCGAAATCACAACCTCAGAGATGTCATCCATTTCTATGTTGCGGTCAGCCATGAGCTCCTGGTCGAAGAAGAATTGATCGTTCGAGTAATTTTTTACCCAATCACCTTTCCCAAACTCTGCCTGCAGTGCGGCATCAACATCGTCAAGCATGGCTTGCGCTTTCCAATAGCCACCAGGCATTTTGTTGCTTTCCATGTAGCTCGGTACGGGAGCTCCGCCGTGATCTGCAGTCAAGAAGACGGTGTATTCACCTTCCCCCACATTCGCATCGAGGTAGTCGAGCAGACGTTTGATTTCAAGGTCTAAGCGCAAATAAGTGTCTTGAACCTCCATCGATTGCGGACCAAATTGATGTCCAGCGTAGTCTGTGTTCGAGATACTGATTGCTAAAAGATCGGGCTGGTCATCTTGACCCATTTCTTCGGCCTCCATGGCAGCAATGGCAAAGTCAATACTAATCGTAGCTCCATGCGGAGACCCCTTGATGAGGTTGTAGCGATCTTCCGTAATATCACTCCAGTCGTATGGGAAAGCTGCACGAGTTTGTCCTTGATATGGAGCTTCATACGGATTGTTATCAATGTAGCTTTCATTGTACGCCGAAGCATCCTTGAGCAGATCCCATCCCTGTGAGACATACTGTTCTGACAGCTTTCGATTGTTGAATTCAACCACCCAAGGAGGTAGTGTGTCCATGTACCAATCACTGGTCACAAAGTTCCCTTCGTCTTTGCCAATGAACCAGTAAGCTCCAGTGGGCTTGCCACCGGCAGGTAGAATCGCTCCACGATCTTTCATAGATAGAGCAATGACCTTGCTTTGGAATTGATTGCTGAGCATCAACTCATCAGCAATCGTTGTAGTCATTAAACGGTGGGGTGACATGCGTCCGCTTTTCTTCGCCGTACCCAAACCTCGTGTTGACTTGTCTTTCGCACAGTAGACCATTCCTTCTTCGCGATCGAACCAATCGTTGGCTATGATACCGTGCACTGCCGGGGTTGTTCCCGTGTAAACAGATGCGTGACCAGGACCTGTGTAAGTTGGTGCATAGCTGTAATGATGGTCTGAACAGAAGAATCCATCTCCCACAAGGCGTTTAAATCCACCTTCGCCAAAGTCATTCCAATAGCGGTAGAGGTAATCCGTTCGCATTTGATCAACCACAATACCAACGACCAATTTCGGACGTCCGGCCATCAAATCGTTGGTTTCATTATCCATGATCAATTCCACCTTAAGAGGCGGCGGCGGCGGGGGCGCATCCTGAGAAGTATAGATGACTTCGTTTCCTCCGCACGAAAGCAACAATAAAGCAGAAGCGGTTAGTAGTAGGTTTCTCATGGTTACGAGATTTGGGGCAAAGTTACATTCCGCCGTTAGGCGAGAAAGCAATTCACAATTTCTTTACAATCATCCAAGCGATGAAGGCACATCCTATGACACTAATGAGCACATTGGCTAAGGCAAGGCCGGTGTGTCCTGAAGTGTACAATTTCACGGTGTCAACAGAGAAGGTGCTAAAGGTGCTGAAGCCACCACAAAAGCCTGCGATGACGAGTGCTGAAAGCCATGAAGGCGTGCTGTCAGAGTTACCCCAAAAGCTCAAGGCAAATGCGAGAATAGCTGTGGCACACACGTTGGCAATCAGGGTTCCTATAGGGAAATCACCCATGATATTCACGGTTCCCTTGCCAATCAAATAGCGTATTACACTACCGATTCCACCTCCAATAAATACGGCGAGAAGATTAGGCATTCCTTGCTTGGTATTGCAGGCCCAAGTTAGTTAAGCGTGTGGTACCAAGTGCAATCAAAATGCCGAGAATTGCCCCACAAAGTATATCACTAGGGTAGTGCACCCCGAGGTAGATGCGGGTATAAGCGATCAACGCCGCCCAAATAAAGAGCCAGCGATACTTACGAGCGCGGCCTAACATAATGAATACGAAGGTCGCGATGCCGAAGTAATTTGTGGCATGTGAAGAAAGGAAACCGTACTTACCGCCACGGTATTCATTGCCATCGAAGTCAGTCACAGTTTGGACTTGTTCCCCAATAACCAAATGGTGAGTTGGACGATAGCGTTTGATTTGAAGTTTGAATAGGCGATAAGAGATCAGGTCGCTGGCCGCTACGGTTAACGCGATGCCAAGTACAATAACCATGAACTGCTTTCCACCAGGGTACTTCTTATAGAGTGCATACACCAAAAAGGCCAGGATCGGAATCCAGAACCACATTTTGGTCATGGCGAACATCGGTTGATCGAGCCAGTCGGCACGAAGTGAGTTCAAAAAGAGTAAGAGCTCCTGATCCCAGGATTCGAGTTGTTCGATCATGGGTCAACGTAGATCTTCTCGATTACGTCAGCGTATTTCGAAAGGATCGGCTTACGCTTCAACTTGAGGGTAGGAGTCAACTCACCACCTTCAATCGAGAAAGGCTCTTTGAGGTATTGCACCTTCTTCACTCTTTCCCAGGTTCCGTAAGGCTCCATCAATCGATCAATATCTTCTTGGATGCGTGCTTTCACACGAGGATCACATGCGTCAACATCGTCAACTGTCCATTCAATGTCGTGACGACGACACCATTCTTTCAAAGCATCAAATGCAGGAACGATCAATGCACTCGGGTGCTTACGTGCTTCTCCGATAACCATGCACTGCTCGATGTAAAGTGACTCTTTTAGCGAGTTCTCAAGTAGCTGTGGAGCTACATACTTACCTCCAGATGTCTTGAAGATCTCTTTCTTACGGTCAGTGATCCGCAAGAACCCGTCATCTACCACACCAATATCACCGGTGTGGAACCAACCATCTTTGAGTACTTCATTGGTTTTCTCTTCGTCGTTGTAGTACCCCATCATGACGTTAGGTCCTTTGCAAAGGATCTCACCGTCTTCGGCGATCTTTACTTCGACGTTCTTGATTGGCTTACCTACGCTACCAACGCGAAGCATGCCATCACTATTCAATGTGTTCACCGAGATGACTGGTGACGTTTCTGTCAATCCATACCCTTCATAAACTGGAATGCCTGCTCCATTGAAGAAACGAGCTAGTCGTGGCTGTAGCGCAGCACTACCAGAAGCGACGGCTTCAATTTCTGTGAGACCAAGCGCTTCTTTCACCTTCGAGAAAACCAGCTTGCGAGCAATCTTCAACTTAAACTCGTAGAATGCTCCGTTCTTTCCTTCTGGCTCCCATTGCAGTGCTAGGCCAACGGCCCAAGCAAAGAGCTTAGACTTCACCCCACCTGCTGCTGCTCCTTTCGCTACAATTCCGTCGTAGAATTTCTCAAGTAGACGAGGTACCGCAGTAAACATCATTGGCTTCGAGTGGAAGAGGTCTTCTTTCACTGTTTCCAAGCTTTCTGCGAAGTAGATCGTTGCTCCGTTGTAGATGTACAAGTAGTGGAGCATACGCTCGAAGATGTGACACACAGGTAGGAAACTACAGGTGCGGAATCCCCGGTCAGATACTTCTGGGAGTCGCTCACAACTGTCAATCGCATTACTAGCGATACAGTTATGGCTCAACATCACACCTTTTGGAAGTCCTGTGGTACCTGAAGTATAAATGATTGTCGCCAATTCAAGAGGATCCACTCCTTCACGAATGCGCTCTACTTCCGAGTTATCGTCTCCAGCGCCAGCGTCCAAGACTTCTTTCCAATTCTTTGCCCCTGGAACTTCTTCGTAGGTGTAAACATTCTTCATCGAAGGAACCTGTCCACGGATACTTTCTACTTTTTCGAATAGTTCTTGATTCGAAACGAAGCAATGCGTGATTCCAGCATGGTTGAAGATGTACTCATAGTCCGAAGCCGACATCGTAGGGTAAATAGGAACGTCAATGGCTCCGATCTGAAGAATAGCGTGGTCAGAGATATTCCACTCCGTGCGGTTGTTGTGTGAAATCAAGGCGATTTTTTCACCTGGCTGCACTCCCAGCTTGAGCAGTCCGCGGGACATAGCATTCATCTGGTCGACGAATTGTTGTGTCGACCACGTTTGCCACTCACCGTTGACTTTCGAAGTCATCATGACCTCGCGTGGGAATTTCTCTAACTGATATAATGGGAAGTCGAATAAGCGCTTCGGCTGTTCCATGGATATTTTCTTTACTCGGTTCTCGAAATGGGTAGTCGGATACTCATCTATCGTAAAATCCTACATGATAAATGAGTAGTGAGGAAATATACGTCAAAAAGTTCCTGATTGTTCATCATTACTAACGCACGATCAGAGCTTTTCGCCACAAAATTTGCAGAAAATGGCATCGTCAGCATGTCCTTCTCGTGAACAGCTGCTGCATGACTGGGTATTGGTGTGATTAAATTCAGTGCGCGCTAACTCTGAAGACACGATTCCCGTAGGCACGGCCAGAATTGAATAACCCAAGATCATAATCACCGATGCCAAGAATTGTCCGAAGGCGGTAGCCGGCGCGATGTCACCATAGCCGACGGTAGTCAGCGTCACGACGGCCCAGTATATACTTCGCGGAATGCTCGTAAATCCAGCTTCAGCGTCTTCAATAATGTACATCAAGGTACCCAAGATGATCACCAAGGCCACCACTGTCATCAGGAAGACAGCGATCTTTCGTCGAGAGGCCCGCAAGGCTTCTCCTAAAACACGCGCTTCTCTAAGGAAACCAATCAACTTCAGGACACGGAACACACGCAGGAGTCGTAATATTCGAATCACCAGCAAGGAACCTGAACCTTGAAGGAAGAGCCCCAGGAAAGTTGGGATGATCGACAAGAGGTCAACCAAACCAAAGAAGGAGAAGACATAACGCAATGGCTTCTTGACTGATACCAGTCGGGCGATGTATTCAATGGTGAAAACGATCGTGAACGTCCATTCCAAGATTTGAAGCAGGTTGCCGTATTTCTCTTTGATTTCGACAACACTTTCCAGCATTACCACCATGACACTGGCTACGATTAACCATAGCAGTGCAATGTCAAATCGCTTACCTGCAGGAGTATCCGCTTCGAAGATAATCTCGTGAACGCGAGCTCTCCAATCGTCCTCTGCAGCAGGCTCAAAATCCCTTTGCAATCCTTTTTTTGTTTGATCTCCGGTCGACATGAGAAACAATTTTCGCGTAAATTCAGCGAACTTTCACTTACTAGGACTGTCTTTTTTCCACTAGCTATGTGAATAGTCGGAAACGCCAAACAACATGAGAAACTACATTTTAGCCGTTTTATGCTGCCTCTTCGTGGGCAATGCATTCGCCCAAGAAACACATTACTGCGGTTTTGATCTCGCCCTTCGAAAGATTGCTGAACGTAACCCAGAATTCCAAGATGCTTGTCAAGCTCAGCACCTCGATGCGGCGCGTGCAGCAAAGGAATCAAGCAATTCAAGAGCTACTGTTTACGAGATCCCAGTAGTATTTCACATCGTTTGGAATACGGAAGATCAGAACCTTCCTGATGAGGTCATTTTTGATCAGATGGAAGTGTTGAATGCCGATTTCCGTCGCCTGAACGAAAACGCATCTGAAACACGTGAAGAATTTTTACCCTTCGCTGGTGATGCTGAACTAGAATTCGTACTTGCTGATGTAGATCCAGACGGCAACCCTACAGATGGTATTGACCGTGTAGAAACAGATAGAGAAGACTTCTTCTTTGACCTCCTAAGCACCGAAATCACCCTCGATGAAGTGAAATTCACCGAGACTGGTGGTGTAGACGCATGGGATCCTGATCACTACCTCAACATTTGGGTATGTAACATCACCGCAAACTTCGGCGCACAGCTCTTCGGTTTTGCCTACCCTCCATTTGGAGCGGAGAACTGGGATGGTTTCTTTGATGAAATTCCAGAAGGAGTTGAAGGTGTTGTACTCTACTACCCAATCGTAGGAAGCAACAACCCAGTAGCCGGAGACGATAACTTCCCTGGCAATGAAGGCGGACGCACACTCACACACGAAGTAGGTCACTACCTCGGACTGCGTCACACATGGGGTGATGGGTTCTTCGATGGGTGCTCTGTTGATGACGGAATTGAAGACACACCAACGATCGAAGTATCGAACAACTTTGCGTGCAACTTCAACCAGAATACCTGTGACGACGGTATGGGAGACCTACCTGATAACAGCGAGAACTACATGGACTACAACCAGGATGATTGTGTCAATATGTTCACCAATGAGCAGATCGATATGATGCGCTTCAATCTCGAGACTTTCCGTCCGGAATTAATTGAAGGACAAATCGTCTCGGTAGAGGAGAAGGCCATCAACCGCCTGGAGATGTACCCGAATCCATCAAACGGCTTGATCACGCTGACTGGGTTGAGCAAAGGAAATCTATCCGTGATTGACACCTTTGGAAAGCAGGTCATGCAATTCCAAGTAAATGGAGCTACGATACAAATTGACCTCAGCTCCCTTGCTGCAGGTTCATACATTGTACAATTCAACGACGGAGAATTCACTGCTCAAGAACGCCTAGTTCTGCAATAAAGAGGCATCTTTGCAGAAATCTTAGAGCTATGAAATTCACTTTGCATCTCTTAGTAATTCTTTTCGCCGTTGGCGGAATGATGTCATGCCAGAAATACGAAGAAAACCCTCGCTTTGTCTTCTCTTCAAAGAAGGCTCGTCTTTGTCAAGAATGGAATCACAGTGATTTCCAAGTGAATGGTACAGATCGAAACAACTATGTGATTGCATGGGAGTTCGAATTTGATCGTGATGGCGGAGTGATTGAAAGCCGTCACCTTTGGTCAGGATTGCTTCCTGATGATCAAAACCAGTTTACTCGCCTTGGAAATTGGGAGTGGATTGACAGCAAGCGCTCTATCCGTGTGACCTTTGATGATGGTGAAGTCATCGACTACGAAATCCAAAAGCTGGTAGAAGAAGAACTTCACTTTGACACTCTGGTTGAAGGGGAGAACGGATTGGAGAAATGGGAGTATAAGTTCTACTCCAACTAAGAATCACTTATCTTTCCACTCATGATACGCGTGGGTGTTACAGACGATCATCAGCTCATCCTCAACGGGATTAGCGACCTCCTGCAATCTATTGATGACATTCAAGTAGTAGGGAAGTGGCTTTCGGATGCCGCTACCCGAAAAGGATTCGAGGAGGAGGTACCTGACGTTTTATTGCTTGATATCAACCTCCCTGACGGAGACGGTATCGAATTGTGCAAGGTCTATAAGAAAGAGCATCCTGAAATGAAGATCATCGCCTTGACTACTTTCAATCAAGCGGTCATGGTGCGTAATATGATGAAGAACGGTGCTTCTGGTTACTTATTGAAAGACACCACGCAAGAAGAACTCATTTCCGCGATTCGCGAAGTGATGGAGGGGAAAGAATACCTCCAAAGCAAAATAAAAGACATCCTGCTTCAAGATGCACTCGGGAAACCTAGCGTTGGATACATTCCTAAACTTACACGCCGAGAAAAGGAAGTATTGGAATTGGTGATCGACGAAATGACCACTGCTGAGATTGCAGAAAAACTCTTCATCTCTCCTAAGACAGTGGAAAGCCATCGCCTCAACTTGATTCAAAAGTTGGGAGTCCGAAATACAGCCGGACTAGTGAAGGAGGCCATCAACAAAGGACTGGTTTAAGTCTCTTTTCCTCCTTTTTCTGACCCCTCTCTAAAGTACTAGGGGAAAACCCTGAATTCTCTGAACGAAGACTTCACCTGATGTTTAGCGCCCTTTACTGACGCAGCTTTGTGATGTAAAACAAACACATCATGAAGTCACTCCTAACGCTCTTATTTGTCGCCTTTCTGACCCAGGTTTCTGGTCAGGAAGTTATCGCTACGGCGGGCGACTATTTCGACATGGGAACCTACACCTTCAGTACTACGATTGGTGAACCGGTTACCGAAACATTCACTGCTTCAGAAACGCACCTTACACAAGGCTTTCAACAGCCTGTAGATGCTGAGATCATCATCTCGGTAGATGAGCAGTGGATTACCACAATGAAAGTATGGCCAAATCCTACACAAGGTGAACTGAACCTTCAAGTAGAGATCGGTACTGCAGAACTCCAACTATTTAACCTGAGTGGACAATTGCTGATGAATGAAATCGTGAATAGCGATTACCAGCGATTCGACATTTCACACCTCCCTTCAGGGAGCTACGTGGTGCGCCTCGTGTCAGAAGGCAAGGTGGCCACAGAACAAATTCAAAAGATCAACTAATCACCCAAACTGAATATCATGAAATCACTATCACTAACCCTTTTCGCCATTCTCTGTGCCATTTTCACAGTGAATGCTCAGACTCCAGAGTCTTTCAAATATCAAACGGTTGTACGTACCGCTGATGGCAGCGTTGTTTCTGACCAAAACGTTTCGTTCTACCTCGAAGTACACATGGATGGAAACACGTGGTACGAGGAGACGCAGGACGTGCAAACCAATGCCTACGGACTAGCTTCTTTCGCAGTGGGAGAGGGAGACACAGAAGATGAATTTGATAATATCGATTGGTCCATCGGAACGGCAACATTGGTTGTCTCAGTTGATGTTACTGGTGGAACTGATTACGTAGAGATGGGTACTTCAGTACTTCACTCTGTACCCTACGCGCTGTATGCGAAAGAAGTAGAAAACACTGACGACGCTGACGCGGATCCGAACAACGAGATCCAAACGCTCACACTGAATGGTTCTACACTTTCTATTAGCGGTGGTAATTCTGTTGAGCTTCCTGAAGCTGATGGCGCTAGCGCGGAAGAAGAAGAGCTTGCGAAAGCGTGGGTGAATGTGCCGATTCTCGGGAACCCCAACTTGGCTTTTGACGGGTTTAACGTAACGACTGTTTCGAAGGTATCGACTGGAGTTTACGTGATCACTCTTCAGCCTGGTCTATTTGGTGTAGCTACGAACCCAGCAGTGGTTTGTACAGTGAACAATGATCTCGCACCAGGATTCGCAATCCCAACATTCTCTTCGGCACCGTCACAGGTGACAGTTCGTACTTACGACGCTAGCGGAAACCTATCAGACCGCGGATTCAGCCTCATCATTCACGGTAAATAAGCACAGACATGAGAACGCTACTTACACTCACACTCAGCACTTGCTTGATGCTTTCTGCGGTAGTATCACAAGCACAAGAAGATAAGCGCAGTCGATTCGATCGTAACCTCTCTAAGGAGATGCCAACGAACCCAAATCAACTGGAGCGTCCAAAGCCATCGCAAGATCATCAAGGTGAAATCTTCGACTTCAGCTTTCTTGATCCAGGTATCCGTTGGTATGCGATTGAGAACAAAGACAACGATCGTTACTGGGAGCATGTCAACACAGAGCGCCTTTGGATCGAGTTGGAAATCGGATTGGACACCAACTCTCCAGCGATCAAAGAATACCTCGAAGCCAACGGTCTAGATAAGGTATTCCGAAGCAGCATGAACAAGTCGGTTTCGAACTACTACGTATTTGAGATCGAAGGCGGAACGAAAGAAGACATCCTTTCAATGGTATACAACGCCCTAGAAGTGGAAGGGATTCTGTTCGCGGAGCCAAGTGTATTCTATACGAACTTCTTCACACCAAATGACCCGTACTGGGGAAACCAATGGGGACCATACAGCATCTACGCTGATGAGGCATGGAACACGACAACAGGAGGATCTTGGAATGTCATTGGAGTGATTGACGACGCCTGTGATTACACCCACGAAGACCTCTGGAACCAAGTTCAGTATGGTTGGGATTACGGTTTTAACGACGCTGATCCTTACCCAGATTGGGATGATCAGACGCACGGAACGCACGTGACAGGTACGATTGCTGCTACTATTGATAACGGCATCGGAATCGCAGGTATGGTGAACGATACAGTCTACTTCGCGAAAGTGACTGACGGAAGCTACACTCCGCAAACACCTTTCTTTAGCGACGCTGCTATTGTTGATGCGATCTACGACATGGCCGATAGCGATCGCATTGGCGTGATCAACATGAGCTTGGGTTCTGCTGCTGGAAGCGCGGCTTTGGAAAACGCTTGTGCTTATGCATGGAACCAGGGAAAGTTCCTTGCGGTGGCATCGGGTAATGATGGTACCGGTGTCATCGCTTTTCCTGCTGCTTACGAAGCTTGTACAGCGGTAGGTTCAATTGGAACCGACGGACAAAACCTCTACCTCGCATATTACTCACAGTTCGGTGCACAGCAAGAAGTGTGTGCACCCGGAGGAGATGACCAAACTGGTTGGACCATCCTCTCCACCTACCCAAACAATGACTACGTGGGGCTTCAAGGAACCTCAATGGCTTGTCCGCACGTGGCGGGGTTGGCTGGATTGATTTTAGCGATCAACCCAAGTCTATCGAACCTTGATGTACGAAACATCTTGGCGAGTACGGCTTTCGATTTTGGGGATGCCGGTTGGGATCAGCTTTTCGGCTACGGAATGGTCAATGCGCAATTGGCTGTGGAAACAGCACAAGACGTGATCGTTTCGGTAGAAGACGAAGCGGTGATTCAAGTGAATCTGTGGCCAAATCCGGCGAATGAAACCGTGCGTTTCTCCTTCGCGAATGGGGTGCAGCCAGAACAGATTTTCTTGCTTGACCTTCAAGGAAGAACGGTTGATGTTCCCGTGAATGCAACAGCAAGAAGCATTGATACATCAGGCCTGCCTTCTGGGGTCTACCTATTCCGCGCTAGCGTAGAAAATCAAATTATCACTCAACAGATCATCATTCAACACTAAATACATTCATCATGAAAACTATTGTTAGAACAATCACACTTATGTCGTTGGCTGCCGCTTTTGCTCTCACATCATGTGGGAAATACGAAGACGGACCCGGAATCTCACTTCGTTCAAAGAAAGCGCGTCTCGTTGGCGAGTGGCAGCTTGAGGAGTTAGAAATCGAAGGAACAGATTACACTGCCGACGTGAACCGATGGGAATGGGAATTCAAAGACGATGAAGAGTTCCGTTACTCTCTGCAAATTGAGGGATTCGACACCTATGCACCTCAAGGTGAATGGTCATTCAGCAACAATAAAGAGGAAGTAGAGCTCACTTTTGATGACGGTGACCGTGTAGACCTGGAAATCAAACGTCTGACCAATTCTGAGCTATGGTTCGAATTCACTGAAACCTACGATGACGGTAGTACCGAATTATGGGAACTCAAGCTTGAATCGAAGTAAACGTGCAGCCAACCTCGCCCATCACATACTCTTCTTAAACTGGGGTCATGTGGAAAGCGGGTTGATTTTCTAACGAGAGGGTGGTCTTGGACCGCCCTTTTCGTTTTGCTTGAAGATCAGTTCTTACGATCTTGCAGCGCATTTCAATTTAGAATCAAGATTCAATGAAGAATATTACTGTCATCGGAGCAGGTACCATGGGGAATGGAATCGCTCATGTCTTTGCTCAAAGTGGGTTCAACGTAAACCTGGTTGACATCTCTCAAGAAGCACTGGATCGCGGATTGGCGACCATCACGAAGAACCTTGATCGCATGATCAAGAAAGAGAGAATTACAGAAGCTGATAAGAACGATACGCTCGGCCGTATCGCCACACATACTTCACTTGCCGAAGCTGCGGCCTCTGCTGAACTGATCGTAGAAGCAGCAACGGAAAACGTTGATCTCAAGCTGAAAATCTTCAAAGACATGGATGCCAATGCACCAGAAGGATGTATCCTAGCCACCAATACTTCGTCGATTTCTATCACGAAGATTGCGGCCGTTACTGGACGTCCAGACAAGGTGATTGGAATGCACTTCATGAACCCAGTGCCAATCATGAAATTGGTAGAGGTGATTCGCGGATACGCTACTTCTGATGAGGTGACAGAGAAGATCATGGCTTTGAGCAAAGATCTTCGTAAGGTGCCAGTTGAGGTGAATGATTACCCTGGTTTCGTTGCGAACCGCATCTTGATGCCAATGATCAATGAAGCGATCATCACCCTACACGAAGGTGTGGCTGGAGTTGAGGAAATCGACACGGTAATGAAGCTCGGTATGGCGCACCCAATGGGACCATTGCAGCTAGCTGACTTTATCGGGTTGGATGTTTGTTTGAGCATCATGAATGTATTGTACGACGGATTCGGAAATCCGAAGTACGCACCTTGCCCATTGTTGGTGAACATGGTGACAGCTGGAAACCTCGGTGTGAAGAGCGGCGAAGGATTCTACTCATGGGGACACGGGACAAAAGACCTGATCGTCTCTCCAAAGTTTAGCTAAACCCAAGAATAACACTCCTCAGATGCGTAAGGTGATCCATGTTGACATGGATGCATTTTACGCATCCGTGGAGCAACGCGATAATCCCGATCTTAAGGGAAAGCCTGTGGCTGTAGGCGGCTCTCGTTCAAGAGGCGTCGTTGCTGCTGCGAGTTACGAAGCACGTCAGTACGGCGTGAGATCAGCCATGCCTTCTGCCTTGGCTGCGCGTAAATGTCCAGATCTTATTTTCGTTCGCCCTCGTTTTGAGGTGTACAAAGAGGTGTCGATGCAGATCCGAGAGATATTTCATCGCTACACGGATCTCGTTGAGCCATTGGCCTTGGATGAAGCTTTTCTGGATGTGACCCAAAACAAGCCGGGGCTGCCATCAGCCACCCTGATTGCAGAAGAAATTCGCCAAGCCATTTTCGAAGAGACCAATTTGACCGCTAGCGCGGGAATCTCCATCAACAAGTTCATCGCCAAGGTGGCGACAGATATCAATAAGCCGAATGGTATCACGCTAGTTGCGCCTGATGATGTAGATCGCTTTACGGCAGAGCTTCCCATCGAAAAGTTCTTTGGCGTAGGGAAGGTAACGGCAGAAAAGCTCAAGCGTATGGGCATCAATAAGGGCGAAGATCTAAGACGGTTTAGTCGTCCGGCGTTGGTCCAGATTTTCGGGAAAAGCGGAGGCTATTACCACAACATTTGTCGAGGCATTGATGATCGTCCGGTCAAAGCTCACCGCGTGCGAAAGTCAGTAGGCGCCGAACGCACCTTTGGTGAAGACATCGCTGAACTCAGCGAACAGGAAGAGGCCATTTTAAAAATCGCTGAAGAGGTGTCACGACGCGCTGCGAAAGGGGAGTACAAAGGGCGAACCATCTCCATCAAATTGCGCTACAGTGACTTTACGACTCACACGAGAAGTCGCAGCCTTGAAGAGTTCACCAACGATCAACAGACTTTGCAAGAGGTGGCCATAGAACTTCTTCGCGAACACCCGAGGGAACAGGCTTTTCGCTTGTTGGGGGTGACCCTTTCTAATCTAAATACGAAAGGGGAAGCGAGTGGAGGGCAGTTGACGCTTGACTTTTGAATTCGAACTATCTTCGCGAACCCTGTGCAAACGCAAACCTTCCATATCACCCCCTCCAATATCGATCAAGTCCAGATTGATCAAGCAGCTGCGCTGATTAAAGCCGGAGAGCTGGTGTCGTTTCCGACGGAGACGGTGTATGGTTTAGGGGGCAATGCGCTTTCTAGCGCTAGCGCGGAAAAGATCTATGCTGCGAAAGGAAGGCCTTCTGACAATCCTTTAATCTTGCACGTTGCTAATGTTGATGAGGTGGCTAATTACGCTGCTGAGGTGCCTGATGAAGTGTACGCCCTGGCGAAGGCGTTCTGGCCTGGTCCTTTGACGGTTGTCTTGAAGAAGAAGGATATCATTCCTGACGAAAGCACGGGAGGACTGGATACGGTAGCAATTCGTGTTCCAGATCATCCGATTGCTTTGGCTTTGATTCAGGCGGCGGGCTGTCCATTGGCGGCGCCGAGTGCGAACTTGAGCGGGAAGCCTAGTCCGACGACAGCGGAGCATGTGTTGGAAGATTTGAATGGACGAATCGCAGGGGTTATTGATGGCGGACCCACTTACATCGGACTTGAATCTACCGTGCTTGACCTAGCCCATGGTGCCCCAGCCATCCTTCGTCATGGAGGAATCAGCGCTGAACAGCTGAAGACACATCTTCCCAACCTCAAGACTTCGAATGAAAATGCGGCGCATTCTCCGGGTACTCGCTACCGTCATTATAGTCCGAATGCGAATGTGAGCTTGATTTCTGATTTCGCTAGCGCGGAATTGCGAACGTGGCTAGAGGAAAAGCAAGCCGTGTATATCGGCCCGCAAGAATTGGGCAACCCGCACATTCAATTGAGCGGTGCCGAGGCCTATGCACAGAATATCTTTGCCTTGTTGCGTCAACTTGATCAGCGCGGGGTACAACACATCGCGATCGAATCGATCGACGAATCAGGTTTAGGAAGGGCGGTGATGGATCGTCTCCGTCGTGCAGCAGGCTTAAGCTAGTTTCGCTAGCTCGCCTTGAACGAAGGCCGCCAATTCTTTGATGTAATCCACAGAGAAATCAAATTTGATTCCCGCGGTAGCGTAGATGTCACCAATTGTACGCGTGTAGCCTAGTTCAAGCGCTGCTTTGAATTGGTTGAGTGCTTTGGTTGGATCCTCCTTGTAGTTTCTCCAGACAGCAATCGCACCCAATTGAGCCATACCGTACTCGATGTAGTAGAACGGCACTTCAAATAAGTGCAATTGGCGATGCCAGCGGTAGTGGCGTCCTTCTTCCATGCCACTCCAATCGATGGCATCGAATCCGAAACGTGTTTCAAGATCCATCCATGCTGCTTTACGCTCTTCGCGCGTGTGCTCTGGGTTCGTGTAAATCCAGTGCTGGAAAGCATCGATCATCGCGATCCAAGGCAACATGCTGAGGATGTCTTCGAGGTGTTCGCGTTTCGCTCTTACGAGTTCATCGTTATCTGTGAAGAAAACGTTCCAGTGATCTAAGCTGATCAACTCCATGCTCATGCTGGCCAATTCAGCTACCTCAGAAGGACAACCCTTGAATGAAGTCAATTCAATTGGATGGGTGAGTACGCTATGCACAGCATGTCCACCTTCGTGCATCATAGTCACGAGGTCACGTGTGGTACCCACGGCGTTCATGAAGATGAATGGGATACCTGATTCGTACAACGGGTAGTTGTAACCACCAGGAGCTTTTCCTTGCTTGGAAGCCAAGTCAAGGTATTTCATGTCTTTCATGGTGCGCAAACAGTCACCAAAGAAAGGATCAGTCTTTTCGAAGATCTCAATCGAACCATCGATCAATTCTTCTGCCGTGTTGAATGGCTTGAGTGGCGCACGTCCTTCGGTATCCACACTCAAATCCCACGGACGTAGCTTGTCGAGTCCTATCGCAGTGCGACGCTTCTCTACAATCGAAGTAGCGATCGGCATCAAAGCGTTCTCGATACTATCGTGGAAGTTGAAGCAGTCTTGTGGGGTGTAATCAAAACGCCCCATGGCTGCGAATTTGAAGTCGCGGTAATTCTCGAAACCAGCGTTGGTTGCCATTTCATGACGCAGCTTCACAAGCTCGTCAAAGATGCCTTCAATCTTGTCAACGTCAGTTAAACGACGCTCTTGCATCGTCTTGAATACTTTTTCGCGGAGTTCTCGATCAGTACTTTGAAGCTTCTGACCTGCTTGCTGCATGGTGAGTGTTTCACCTTCCCAGTCAATGGTCATCGCTCCGGATACACCGCCATACTCCTGCGCAAGTTCTTGCGCTTTTGTCTGCAGTGGAATATTCTCTTCTCTAAATAATTCAATCGAACGGTTGATCCCGCGCAAGTAGATGCGGAAGGCTTCACCATCCAATTGATCAGCCATCGGGTGCTGTGCAATCTTCTTATTCAGCTGATCTGAATAAGGCGCCATGTGCGGCTGAATCTCAGTCACAAACTCTTTGTAGCGGTTTGAAGCCGCCTCATCCGTCGTATCAATGGTCATTCGGATGTACCTCCAAGCAACGTTCTCTTCGAGGAAGGCCTCGAATTCGCTCAAGTCAGCCAACCATTGACGCAAGTCGTCAAGGAAAGGAAGTTCACGAGCAACCAATTCATCATAGATCGGTTTCAGATCGTCCCAGCTGTTGATCTCTTTGTCTTCAGCTATGAAACGGCGTGGCTTTTTTTCTACAACCATGATAATAGAGTGAGAATTAGAGTTAGAATGAGAATGAGAATGAAGGTGAGAATTAGAATGAGAATTAGAATTTTAAGATGGTTTGATCCATCTCAATCTCTTATTCTCCTTTAGATTCTACTTCTTCTTTTCCTTCTTCCTTTAATTCTTCCTCTACCTCTTCTTTTGTTTCTTCCTCTTCGAAGGCTCCGTTAACATGGAGGATGTTGTACCATTGGAAGAGCTTCTTGAGGTCACTATCGTATACGCGGTCGTGATCCAACTCGTCGAGGAGTTCGTTCAGGAATGAGCGTAGTTCTTTCGGGTCATCCTTGTGAGATGGTCCTTGTTCTCCACCTGTTTTCTCGTACATCATGTCGAATACCTCTCCAAGAGGTACATCTTCTTCGATGGTGAAGATGGCGATATCGCCGAGGGCACTGATCTTGTGCGTAGCAGATACAGGCATTTTCTTACCGTCTACCATTGATTCCACGATCAATCGTGCTCCATTATTCGAGATCATGCGGAAGAGTCCTGACTTTCCGCTAATAGCTAGAATATCGTTTAGTTCCATGTGGTGCTGAAAATTTTAGCGTTGCAAAAGTACGAGATTGGTTCCGCGCTAGCGACTTAAAAAGGATAAACAGGGATATTTTCTTGAAAAGTCATGGCTCCGTCAGCGTCAGTATGCAAGGCAAAGTGCTGCAATCCATTGGTTAACAGGATGTGAGGGACGCGAAGTTGACTGTTATAGCGAGCTGCTTGATCGATGGTATCCTGGGTAATCGAAATGCTAGGAGCCTTGCACTCAACAAGGAGGAAGGGGTTCCCTTGTGGATCAAAAACAACAATATCAGCACGCTTTGACATACCATTGATCTTCACCAAACGTTCTAGACTAATAAGTCCGGCAGGATAACCGAAGGCGCAGAGGTACATGGCAAAGTGCTGTCTGACCCATTCTTCAGGGGTCAACACGAGCCATTTCTTGCGAAAGGTGTCAAATATTTGTGTTTGCCCTTCTACCCGCTTAAGTTTGAATGGGTGAGGAGGGAGATTCAATTCCTGCACATCACAAAGGTATAATTCAAACTATGGAGTCGAAGAAAGAGATTGTAGAGAACTGGTTACCGCGGTATACCGGAATGGAATTGGAAGATTTTGGTGAGTACATTCTACTGACCAATTTCGATAACTACGTAACGAAGTTTGCGGAGTGGAAGGGAGTAGAGGTCAACGGACGTGATCGTTCGATGCCGAATGCTACCTCGGAAAACGTCACGCTTATCAACTTCGGAATGGGAAGTGCCAATGCCGCTACGATTATGGATCTTCTTTCGGCAATCACACCAAAGGCAGTACTCTTCCTTGGAAAGTGTGGTGGATTGAAACGCAAGAACAAGCTTGGTGATATTATTCTTCCGATTGCCGGTATTCGCGGGGAAGGAGCCTCAGATGACTACTTCCCACCAGAAGTGCCGGCACTACCTAGTTTCGCGCTTCAGCGTGCCATTTCTTCTACCGTTCGCGACCATAACATTGATTACTGGACGGGAACCGTATACACCACCAACCGTCGCGTTTGGGAGCACGATGAAGATTTTAAGGAATACTTGAGAGGTATTCGTGCTACGGCGATTGATATGGAAACAGCGACCTTGTTTTCAGTCGGTTTCGCTAATAAAATTCCCATCGGAGCGCTGTTGTTGGTGAGCGACCAGCCGATGGTTCCAGACGGTGTAAAAACTGAAGAAAGCGATGCCAAGATCACACGGAATTTCGTTGATTTGCACCTGAAAATCGGAATCGAGGCCTTAGCTGAATTGCAGAATGAAGGGCGATCGATCCGACACCTCCGTTGGGACTAGATCATGGCGAAAAAATCAGGTACATCTTTCGAAGACTTACGCAGTGCGATTCAAAGTCGCGACTTCAAACCCGTCTACCTTCTTCAAGGAGACGAAGCGTGGTTTATCGATGAGCTGGTATCTGATTTTGAAAAGTATACGCTCGAAGAACACGAGCGCGATTTCAACATGTCGATCTTCTACGGGAAAGACAGTTCCATTGAACAAGTAGTATCTGCTTCGCAACGATTCCCCATGATGGCTGAACGCCAATTGGTGATTGTCAAGGAGGCGCAAGATTTAGATGGTTGGCGTCGTGAAGCTGACCGAGATTACCTCCAGAAGTATTGCGAAAATGCGACACCAACCACGGTGTTGGTCTTTGCGCATAAGTACAAGAAGCTAGCAGGGAACACCAAAGTATTCAAGGCCTTGGCTGCCGTAGGAGAAGTGTTCCAAGCCGAGAAGATTTCTCAAGATCGCCTTCCAGGATGGATCGTAGCTCAAGGAAATCAGAAAGGAATCAACATCTCTCAGGAGGTGGCCTTTATTCTTTCTGAGTATTTGGGTAGTGACCTGTCAAAAGTGATGCATGCCATCGAAAAGCTGCAATTCACGGTAGGAGATACGGAGACCATCACTGCGGCACACGTGGAGAAGTACATCGGTATTTCGAAAGACTACAATGTGTTCGAATTGCAGACGGCTATTGCTTCAGCTGATCATGTGAAGGCGAATCAAATCATGAATTATTTCGCGGCGAACCAAAAGGAACACCCGATTTACATGACCTTAGGCTTTCTATTCTCTTTCTATTCGAAGTTGATGATCTATCACGGAGAAAGAGATAAGTCGAACAACAATGTGGCCAGGAAAATGAAGCTACCCTGGCACGTAGTTGACAGTTATCGCGCGGCTGCGGCGAATATTCCAGAGCTCAAGACCATGCAGAATATCAGTGTCTTACGTAAGTATGACAAGGTGGTCAAAGGAATGGCCGGTGGTACGATGCCAATGTTAGATCTACATCGACAGCTCATTCAGGAGCTAATGAATTAAGTGAAACCGTACTTTTGCACCCATGCAATTGAAGAATGACCTGCTTCTTCGTGCAGCTCGGGGTGAAAAAACCGAGCGCACACCTGTTTGGCTTATGCGCCAAGCGGGAAGAATCCTCCCAGAATATCGTGCTGTCCGCGAGAGCTTAAGTGGCTTTAAAGAGTTGGTGGAAACACCAGAGCGTGCTGCAGAAGTTACCATCCAGCCAGTAGATCTGCTTGGTGTAGATGCTGCCATTATCTTCTCTGATATCCTTGTGATTCCTGAGGCGATGGGCTTGCCCTATGAGTTGGTAGAGAAGGTAGGACCGCGTTTTCCTGAAGTAATTAATTCCCGAAATGACCTCAATCGTCTCCATTTGGTGGAACCAGAGGAACATTTGGGTTACGTGCTTGACGCGATCAAGATCACGAAAAAGGAACTTGACGGGCGTGTGCCATTGATCGGATTCGCAGGCGCACCGTGGACTATCCTTTGTTATATGATCGAAGGAAAGGGGACCAAAGCATGGGCTAAAGCACGTCGTTTGCTATGGGAAGATGAGGTCTTGGCACGGACCTTGCTTGAACAGATCACGGAGGCTACTATCGTCTACCTCAAAGCGCAGGTTGCTGCCGGGGCAGACTTAGTACAAGTCTTTGACAGTTGGGCAGGTGTCTTGAGTAAAGAGCTCTACAACAAGTTCGCCATGCCTTACATGAAACGTATCTGTGATGCCATCACGGAAGTACCGGTAACGGTATTCGCCAAGGGCGGCGGACACTTCTTCGAAGACCTGGCGACACTGAACTGTGAAACGCTCGGTTTAGATTGGAATATCGCTCCTGAACGCGCTCGTGAAATCGTTGGAGATACGAAGACACTACAAGGAAATCTCGATCCAAGTACGCTTTATGGTACACACGATCAGGTGATTGAACATACAAAAGAGATGCTGCGCCGTTTTGGCGGCCACAGGCATATTGCTAACTTGGGCCACGGTGTCTATCCTGACATAGACCCGGAGAGAGTGAGGACCTTTATTCAAACAATCAAAGAATACTAACAATCATGAATATGAAGCGAATGCTACTCTTGTTCGCGATGATTGCTGCTTCTGTAGCTATGATCGCTCAAGATGAAGAGGAAGACATCAACCTAGTTCCGAACGGAGATTTTGAGTCGGCAAACACAAAACCACTGAAGTCTTACGGTATGCTAGACGACTTGTGCGACAACTGGTACAGTGCAACGAAGGCACCTGCAGATCTTTTTGCTGCTGGTATCCGTTCTGAGAAGGTGAGCATTCCTGAGAACTCTTTTGGTAATCAAGAAGCGGCAAGCGGGGATCTATACGCTGGTTTCCGTGCCTACACAAAAGACAAGAAGAAAACACGTTCGTACATCGCAGTGGAGCTGAAAGATGATCTTGAAAAGAACCAGATGTACTGTGTTGAATTCAAAGTGTCACTTGCTGACCTTTCGAAGTACGGCGCGAACTACATCGGAGCGGCATTCGTTGACCGCAAGACGATTCAGCCGAATACAGGGGCAATGGTGCGTGACTTGAACGACATTCACATTAAGCACCGTTCAAATAAGCCAATCACTGTACAAGACGGATGGGAAACGATCTGTGGGGTGTTCGTTGGAACGGGCCAAGAAGAGTATATGATGATCGGTTGTTTCGGATCTGATCAAGACCTTGAGCTTCCTAAGATGAAGCGTCCTCGTGATGTGACTGGGGTTCAGACTTACGATGCGTACTACTACATTGACGATGTCAAGGTATACCCTATCGAAGCGAAGTCTCAGTGTTCATGTGATCCTGCTGCTGACCGTGCACCAGATTTGATCTACGGTTCTTCTACCGTGATTGACGAAAACATGTCTGATTCTGAAATCGTAAGTGTTTCAGCTGTGTACTACGCTTCTATGAAGAAGTCATTGACTTCTGCTGGAATGAAGACACTTGATGAAATGGTTCGCATCCTAAACGATAACCCAGATTGGAAACTAGAGGTGATCGGACACTGTGATAACGATGAGTTTGATGAAGCGAAAATCAACGTACGTTACCGCGATCTTGGTAAACAACGCGCTGAGCAAGCCGTTCGCTACCTCGTATCGAAAGGCATTTCAGAAAGTCGTTTGATTACACTCACAAAAGAGAATACTGATCCTGCGAATACTCGTCCTACGGACTTGAGTAAAGCACAGAACCGACGCGTGGTCTTTGTGATCCGCAAGTAGGTTCAAATGAATAGATTGAAAAGGCCATCCATAACGGATGGCCTTTTTTCATTGGCACACTTTGTGTTTTCAACAAACTAAGGTGGGCGCTTCTACCGTTAAGGATGATGAAGCGTTATGAAAATTCAGACCTTCACACGCAATGCACAAGTTGATCACTTTCTTTCTGTTGCTGGCTATCGCCGAAGGCATCTCTGCTCAAAACTTGGTCCGTAATGGCGGATTCGAGGAGAAGAAGTATTGTCCGACGAGCTACAACACCACGAGCCTCAAAACCCTCGAAGGCTGGAAACAACCTTCAGAGGCTACACCTGATCACTTTGATTTGTGCAACACCAACAAGGCTGGAGTTCCAAAGAATATTGCAGGTTCTCAGCCAGCATTCGAAGGGGACGCCTACGCCGGTCTTGTTACTTACACTTCCACAAAAAGAAATTACCGCGAGTACATTCAAACCAAACTCACCCGCAAACTAGGCGCCGGTGAAATGGTGTGTGTGGAATTTTGGGTAAGCACGGGAGACCTCGCGTTGTATGTCACCGACGGCATCGGAGCCTACTTCACCCAAAGTGCCGTTCGCGGACAAGGACAAAAGCTTATCGAAGCTGACGGACAAATGGTCAACCCACGTTTGCACATTGTGGATTACACAGATCAATGGGTGAAACTCTCAGATACATTCACCGCGAAAGGAGGGGAGCAGTACTTGACCATTGGAAACTTTAAGAGTGATAAGCAAATCAACAAGCTCAAGCGCACAGCTCTAGAAGGCGCAGATGAATCAAGTAATTGGGCCTATATCTACGTTGATGAGGTGAATGTTTATTCCGTGAAGACCCGAGAGGAATGCAGCTGCGTCAACGATAAGATCCGTGGTGAAGTGCATGATCCACCTCTCCAATTGGAGGAAATGACGGAGATCAGCCTAGAAACCGTCTACTTCGCCTTTGATGATTCAACCCTTACAGAGGAAGCCAAAGTGAAGCTGGAAGAGACGTCAGCCATGCTGCGTCGCAACAAGTACATGATTGTTCGTGTGAACGGACATACCGACGTCATCGGTCGTGAAGGACATAACGTGAAGCTCAGTGAGCACCGAGCGCGTGCGGTGATGAATTACCTGAAGTACTTAGGCATTGACCCGGTGCGTCTCCAGCTAGAATGGTACGGAAGTGATGATCCGGCGGCTGACAATGATACCGCGGAAGGAAGAGCTCAAAACCGACGAGTGGACTTCGCCGTCTTGCGAAGAAATTACGTGCTCGTCGAAGATTGAGGTGTGAATCCACCTTGACGAGGAATCCACAAGAGAAGGAGTAGACCGATCGTAAAGAACACGATCAACGAGAGTACTGAGTTTCTCATAGAACCCGTGATTCCTTCAATGTACCCAAAGGAGAACATACCGATCACAATCCCAATTTTCTCTACTACGTCATAGAAGCTGAAGAAGGAAGTATGGTCTTCCGTTTCCGGCAGCAACTTTGAGTAGGTACTTCGACTGAGTGCCTGCGTTCCTCCCATCATAAATCCAATCCATCCTGCCGCGAAGAAGAACTCATTCGGCGTATCTACTACCACAAAGGCGAAGATACATACGGCAATCCAACTCATCAATGCGATGATCAACATGTTGATGTTTCCAAGGGAAGCAGAACCACGGGCGAAAAGCCATGCACCTGGAATAGCAATCAACTGTACGAGGATAATCGCAATGATCAACTGCGCCGTTTCCAATCCAACTGAAGACTGCACGAGTGGAGGGAATACTCCATGTCCGACACCTGATGGGTCAGAGATCACAAAGACCTCTTTCATGCCGAAGAACTGCGCCATGAGCATGATGGTTTGCACCGCCATACTAAAGACGAAGAAGGCGAGGAGGTAACGCTTTAAGCGCGTCATGCCTTGCATTTGATTCCATACGGAACGTAGCTCTTTGAATCCTTTGGTCCAGATGGCTTGTCGCGGAGCGTTCTGTCTGCTGCTGCGCGGAAGTTTACGGAAGGTGATTTGTGCGAAACCAGCCCACCAAACGGCCACCATAATGAAGGCCCAAGGGGTAAGGTCATCGCTGATGACCATGATCATCACGAGGTTAATAACCAGAAGGAGAACACTACCTACATACCCCCAGACAAAGCCTTTGGCGCTGAGTTTATCTTGATCTTCAGGCGCGGCAATCTCAGGGAGATAGGCGTTGTAGAAGACAATGCTATTCCAATACCCTAGGCTTGCTAAAAAGGCGCCCAGCATGCTCCACTCGAGATGCGCGGTATCGAAGAAGTAGAGTCCAGCACAGCCCAATGATCCGATGTAGCAGAAAAGTTGAAGGAAGAGTTTTTTCCTTCCCGTCACGTCTGCGATACCACTCAGCATTGGACTTAAGATGATTACCATGATCAGTGATGCGGCAATCACGTATGAATAGAGTTCGGTGTTTACGAAGCTAGCGCCGAAGAATTCCACCATGGTGCTTCCATCATCAGCGGTTGTCTTCGCATTGTAGAAGATCGGGAAAATGGCCGTTGAGATGACCAAAGCGTAGGTGCTATTCGCCCAGTCATAGAAAGCCCAGGCTTTTTGAATTCCGGCGTTTTTTCGCTCACTCATTGCAGCACAAGGTAGTTTGATTCCATTTGACTTACAATAACTCAGTCTGCATTAACTTTGCGCAAAAATTATTTCCCTTGGAAAGAGTCTTTGACATTATCGTTGTCGGTGGAGGTATTGTTGGCGCGGCCACTCTCTACAAACTTCAAGAACGCAATCCGAACCTGAGCATCCTCCTCCTCGAAAAGGAGAACGCCTTGGCGAATCATCAAACTGGTAACAACAGTGGGGTGATCCACTCAGGTATTTACTACAACCCTGGATCGAACAAAGCGATCAACTGTGTCAAGGGGCGTCGTGAACTGGTTAAGTTCGCTCAAGAGTACAACGTACGTCACGACGTGTGTGGAAAGATCATTGCCGCAACCGACGAAAAAGAACTTCCGCACCTTGAGAAAATCATGCGCCACGGGAAAGAGAACGACATCGAAGACATGGTGCGCGTGACGGCAGAAGAGGTGAAGGAAATTGAACCGTTCTGCGAATCGATCGGAGGTATCCACGTGGGATGCACGGGGATCATTGATTTCCGCGGAGCGACTGAAAAGATGGCGGAGGTAGCGAAAGCAAAGCAAGCCAAGACCGAAGTGAAACTCGGCGAAGAAGCTACCTCATTCGAACGCGTAGGTGATGAGACGATTGTCAAGACTAACAAAGACACTTACCGCGCAAAGTACCTCGTTTTCTGTGGCGGACTTCAAGCAGACCGTCTCGCAAAGAAAGATGGCGTCAAGCTAAAAGAGAAAATCGTTGGCTTCCGAGGAGATTACTACGAGTTGACAGAACAGGCGAAGCACAAAGTGCGTCACTTGATCTACCCGGTTCCCAACCCTGATTTCCCATTCCTTGGGGTACACTTCACTCGCATGGTCAATGGCGATATCGAATGTGGACCAAACGCTGTCTTCACCTTCAAACGCGAAGGCTACGGCAAAACAGATTTCGACTTAAATGATACTGTAGACGCTCTCACATACGGAGGAACATGGCGCCTATTCATGAATAACGTCCGCTTCGGTATCGACGAGTACCGTCGTGCTTTCTCGAAGAAACTCTTTCTTCAAACCCTGCAACGTCTCATCCCATCCCTCACCATGGATGACATCGAACCCGGTCGAGCAGGTGTCCGCGCACTCCTCCTCCGCCAAGATGGAGACACCCGCGACGATTTCCGTATCGAGTACACAGACCACAGCATTCACGTCTTGAACGCACCATCACCAGCAGCCACAGCATCGTTGGCGATTGGGGAGCAGGTAGCGGAGATGGTGGAAGCACGTTTCCTTCAAGGGTAGGAGTTTTTATCCGGCGTCCGGCGTCCGGCGTCTGAGGAACGCGGATTGCGGATCGCGGTGAATAGCTACATTTCGCACTGAATTCCGATTTCATGAGACAGATCTATCTCTAAAAAAGTAGAATGATCGTAACTATTGAATGGTCCTTTAGCGGTGCATTTATGCACCTAATCTTATGGGAATTTTAGAATTTAATTCGCAGATCATGTCGCACGATTAGAATACATTTCGCCATTTCGCCATAAAGTACGGATGCCGGACGCCGGACGCCGGAAAAAAAAAGCCCCCACCAAAGGCGAGGGCTTTCATTATATAAGGAGTGAATTACTTCTTTCCTGACATTCCGCTTGCGTTAGACTTAGTAGCCTTCGCTTTTTGCTTTGTGCGCTCTGTTTGAGCAGCTGCTTGTGTTTCAGTCTTTGTTGCTTTTCCAGCGTTAGCTGAACCTTCAGACTTTGAGCAGCAAGACTTTCCGTCTTTCTTCGCTGAATCTGAACAGCTCTTAGAGCAGCTCTTTCCTTCTGTCTTTCCAGCGTTTGCGCTTTCAGCTGATTTGCTAGCGCTAGCACCTTTCTGGCAGCAAGACTTTCCGTCTGCTTTCTTGTCAGAGCATGATGCTTTTTCGCTGCATTCTTTCTTGTCAGCAGTCTTTTCTACTTTTTCTGTTTTCGCTTTGTTGTCAGTGTCTTTAGCAGTTGTCTGAGCTGTTGCAGCTGTTGCAAAGAACGCTACAAGCGAAAAGATCATAATCAGTTTCTTCATCGGTTTTTTCTTTCGGGTTATTCGAATCAATTGCTCTAAGTTACGCAAAATGGACTATTCGGTTCCGCGTTAGCGCAAGAAAGCGCCCGAATAAATGTTAAGGAGAATTGAATTTCTACTGAAGAAATCAGGAGATGAATGTTACTTCTGCCTTACTTTTCGTCTAGATAGCAAGGTTAAAAGCTATTTTCGTGTCATGAAACACTCTATTCTATTCCTAACGTTACTGATCGCCCTAACGGGATGTATGAACTGTCTTGAAGGAACCGGTGATACGGTTGATGAAGATCGTGTGGTCGCCGCATTTGATGTGATTGATAACCGCTGTTCAGCAGACATTAAGATTCGTCAAATAGGAGAAGGTGAGCAAGCCAAGGTGTTTGTTCGCTGTCAAGAAAACCTATTGCCGTACCTGCTTACTCGAGTAGAGAGCGGACGTTTGGTTATTGATGTGGAAGGGTGTATTTCCACTGATCGTGAGTTGGAAGTGTACATTACCACGCCAACATTATCGAAAGTCGTTTCGGATGGTAGCGGTTCAATTGAGTCGCAAGGTGCCATTCGTTCGAAGAAATTGAAGGTGGTGCAAGACGGTTCAGGAAACATCATGTTAAGCTTCAATGGAGATCTTTTAGAAATTGACAATGATGGCTCTGGTGCGATTCGCGTTCTAGGAATGGCACGTGAATTGGAGATTTCAAATGACGGAAGCGGTTCCATTGATGCTTATGAATTGCCTGCGAATGAGGTAGAAGTGAGCAATGATGGCAGCGGAAATGTAGCTGTTCATGCAGTTGATGTGCTTTCGATAGAACTTTCGGGCAGTGGTAGCGTTCAATACCAAGGAGATCCGCAAGAGGTGGAAACTTCAAATAGTGGATCTGGCTCGATCGAGAAAGATTAATCATTGAAGGGAACTCAGTTTACATACATCGCTATCATTGTCACGCTGCTGTTGCACGTCGTGGTTCTCGCGGTGCTCAACTATGTTCCCTTAGGCAATACTGATCCGGCTCCTGAATACATCGCCATGGATATGATGGAGGTGGTGGAAGAGATTGAAGAACGCACTTTAGAAGAGATTCTGGCAGAGCGTATTGAGCAAGATATTGCCAATCTCGTGGCTGACGCTAACGCGGAATCGAGCAGTGAACGTCGCAACTACATGTCGGAATCACAGCGTAATCGCATCTCTGATGAGGTAGACCAGGAGCTCCAAGACCTCGCCGATCAAACTTTCGAAGCAGCCGCTGAACGTCGTTCAGACGACCCCAACGAAGACCCTAGCGAAAGCAACCCCGACGAACTCAATACTGACAACCTCGACAAGTACGAGTACTACGGTCAGTCATACAACGGCAACGTCACCGGAGAAGTCAACGTACCAGGACGTGAAGTGCGAAAACTCCACATCCCCGGCTACAAATGCAAAGGCGGAGGCGTCGTCGTCATCAAAATTAACGTCGACATCAACGGCAACGTCACCGAAGCCGAGATTGATCCCGCACGCTCTTCCTTCACCGGAGACTGCATCCCAGCAGAGGCGGTTTCAAGCGCCCTCAAGTCAAAGTTCTTTGTGAAAAGTTCAGCCCCCAAGAAGAGTCCGGGGACGATTACGTATCGGTTTATACCGCAATAAACGCGGAGCGTTTTTTAGGTGTTAGGGGCACGCATGCGTGCCCTTAACTAAGATTTCGAGTACTCCTCCAAGTAAGCATAGTCCTCTGCAAGTTCCCCGTCAAGCGTAGTTTCTGTTGCCCTTAGGAGGATATCATCTTGATCACCGTTGATCAACAGTGGAAGGACGTGCTTGAGGAGCTCGTCTCCGAAGTCTTCGCTGGCGTCTTTTGGGAGTTCGCAAGGGAGGTTGTCTACCGCCATGACGGCGATGGCTCCTTCTTGTTGGAAGTCTACTTCTGACTCTGTGGTTGGGTCGTAGCCGTAGATCGGATCAGCGATGGTGGATGGCTTGATGGTGCTCGCAACCGGGCCGTCGATGTCGCAGCTGATGTCGGCGACTACGCTGACGTTCCAGTTAGCGTTTTTCATGTCATCGCGGGTGTAGAGGAATGGAGCGCCTTCGGCGTAGTAGTGACATGCGATGTACATGTCGGCTACAGCGGCGTAGGTTGGGAAGGTGCTTTTGTATCCTGAAGGATCACCGTAAAACTCTGATTTGTCGAAGCCTCCATCTGAGATGCGGGCGTTGTATGATTCAGTGTCAAGGTGCGTGAATACAGCGCCATCAAATTCTTTGGTGAGGAAGTCTTCTTTTGAAACTTCTGTGACTGGAACCAACTTCATGATCTCACGTGCTCCATGTCCAACACGACCGAAACCGGTGAGGACGATCTTAGTGTTGGCTGGGAGATTCACCTTGGCCAATTCCCCTTCCATCTCTGCACGGTCTTCGCATTCGTGCGCTGGTTTGAGATTGTAGAGGTTGTGCTTGAGTCCGAAGGTTCTAAAGCCGTTGTAGCATCCTACCACTCCGGCGTAACGACCAAAACCGATGAGGCGTTTGCCACCGGCGTTTTTGATCACCTCATAGTCGATCAAGCGGATCTTCTTATCGAGGATAGCGCGAAGTAACTTGGCGTTGTATGGTTGGAGCTTGAAGGTGTGGGAGAAGAAAAGGTAGGTCTTGCTTGGGATAAGCATGTCGATCGGAACTTCTTTGACTCCGATCAGGATGTCGCGATCAGAAAGATCTTCTTGGAGGGTGATGCCTTGGGCTTCGTATTCGTGGTCTTGGTACTTACGGATAGGACTCGGCTGAACGACGAGATCAACATTTGGGTAGGTATCTACGACCTGTTTACACTGTTTCGGCGAAAGGGGCACACGTTTGTCTGGCGGCACCTTCCCCTCACGGATGATTCCGATCTTGATCTTCTCCATAGCGTTTGGTTGGGCTGCGAATTTACAAATTCTAATTCCCTTGGCTCTGGAAGATCAATAAGCTGAAACTAATGACGATAAATAAGATTCCGCCGTAGGCGAGACATAGTAGAAAGAACTTCAACAAGGTCTTACCCCAAGTCTGATCATAGGTACGCTTCATCGCGATGAAGAGGTAGCCTAAGAAGCTTAATCCGATAAGCGGCGATAAGATCTGATTGACAATGATCAATTCTAGTTTTTCGAAGACTTCAGAAATCAACAGATAAACCAGAATTAGAATGAACAAAAAGGCGTGGAAGTGCAGCGAAAACACAAAATGCTTCACGTAAGAGATCTTCCTTCGGGCGTAGAGCCCAAACAATATCAAAGCGAACATCGGCAATAGAACGAAGAACACTTTCGGCAAAAACGAACCGAAGAAATCATTCCAGAAACGATCCTCATCTGGCATCGCCTCATGGCTTCCCCCCAACAGCGACAACACCAAGAAAAAGACAACCGAAACAAAGATGTACATCCGCAATGGAGGGATGTAGCGAACTCGTCGTCCTTCAAAGAATTCTTCGGTCAAAAAGCCTGGTTTGAAGAGGAGAGGGGTGAAGCTTCGAATAATTTTACTGTCGAAGGTGAAATAATCATTCAAGAAATGTTTGATAAAACCGCCAATCGATGAAGCGGTATCTTCCGTCTCCTGCCCACACTCCGGACAGAATTTGAACTTCTCGTCCAACGGACTGTCACAATTCAGACATCTCTTTTCACTTTTCACGAGCTCAATATAAAACTGATTTTGCAGTAACTTCTCCCCGACATTGATCGTCTTACGGATGAACGCCATGAAACGACTCTTTTTAATGCTCTGCCTTTTTGTTGGTTTGGCCTTTTCGGCCGAAGCGCAGCAAGCTGCTTCCGATTCTACGAAGCAGGAAGAGCCCATGGCTAAAAAGAAAGTCGAAGGTTTCTGGCCCGTCATGGGCTACCTAGGCGGCAAACTCGTCGACGAACTCTCAGATCGACTCAATCTAGAAGAACAAGCAGACAGCACCCAAGAGACCACGAAGACGGAGGTAGAAGTGAAGTTGGGGTGGATTCGGTTTACGCGGGTGGATGAGGAGTAGGGGGCTCCGGCGTCCGGCATCCGGCGTCCGTTGGGGTTACGAGGTTGAATCCCTCCGGGATATGTGGGGAGTCAAGTTAACCTAGTATTCCGTTCAGAGAGGATTGCCCATGGGCCAATCCCTAAGATTCTTTCATGTGAAAAGGCGCAGCGAGTATTATTTCCACGAACCACGAACCACGAACCACGAACCACGAACCACGAACCACGAACCACGAACCACTAACCACTAACGCCTCTCCCCAAGCCTTACGCCTATTTTCCCCGTAGTTCTCATTTCCTCAAGCACGCGAATAGCCTCAGGAATTTCCTCAAAAGCATACACCGTAGTCACCTTCGGCTCAATCACCTCATCTTTGATCAGGCGGGCTAGAATCTCCAAATCTTCAGTGTTGGCTTCTGCGGTGAATTGGGCGAGGGGGTACTTTCGAAGTCCGCTGTTGATGAGGACGTTGAGCATGTTGCCTATGCCTGTGAACCCGACCAGGACGCCGCGTTTGCCCATGCGTTTGAAGTCTTTGTAGCTGAGGTTGCCATGGATGTCGAATACGACGTCGTAGATATCCGTGTGGGAGTGGATATCGATTTCATCGTAAGGGATGACGTCATCCGCTCCAAGGTTGCGGACGAACGATTCATTCTTCTTCGAACAGACTGCGGTCACATGTGCTCCTTTCCACTTCGCGAGTTGTACTGCGAAATGTCCCACCCCGCCAGAAGCGCCGTTGATGAGGACACGCTCTCCGATCACTACGTTGCCATGAGTTTCTACTGCTTGAAACGCCGTCAACCCCGCCACCGGAACACACGCCATGGATACCGCTGAGATGCTGGAATCATAATTTGCACAAGCCGCGGGTTTCACCGCTAGGTATTCAGCGAAAGCCCCGCCACGCAAAGACTCTCCATACACATGATCACCAACTGCAAAACCTTCAACGTTGCTGCCCACTTCTTCAACCACACCCGCGAAATCTGCTCCCAAGATTTTGTTCTTCGGCTTAAACAAGCCAAACGAAAGACGCGCAAAAAACGGAGATCCGCGCATCACATGCCAATCCGCCGGGTTCACAGAATTACCTTCTACTTTGACCAGCAATTCATCTTCTTTCGGCACAGGTTTCTCCACTTCAGAGAGAGATAAGACTTCGGGTCCGCCGTATTTGGTTTTGGTGATGGCGAGCATTTTCGAGAGGTGTTGAGGGTTAGTTCAGGGGTAAGACGATCTTGTGGCTGGGAAGTTACTTTTGCTCCGGCGTCCGGCGTCCGGCGTCCGTGGGGTTAGGGCTTAACTGTGCTATGGGCACGCATGCGTGCCCCTATCGGTCCACGTTGAAGGCGCCCGTTTCCCTACCTTTGCCCCTATGAAAATCATTTGCATTGGAAGAAACTACGCTGATCACGCGAAGGAGTTGAATAACAAAGTGCCTACGGAACCGATGTTCTTTTGTAAGCCGGATAGTTCAATCTTACCGAATCGTAATCCGCTGTTTATTCCTGAATGGACGAACGACCTTCATTTTGAGGTAGAGTTGATTGTGAAGATCAACCGACTAGGGAAGTACATCGAAGAAAAGCACGCCCACAAATACTACGATCAAGTAGGACTCGGTATCGACTTCACCGCCCGCGACGTTCAACAAAAATGCAAAGAGAAGGGGCACCCATGGGAAAAGGCCAAAGCCTTTGATGGCTCCGCCGTCGTTTCACGTAAATTCCTTCCCCTAGACCAATTCAAGGGAATCCAAGACATCAATTTCCACCTCGAAAAAAACGGTGAGAAAGTCCAAGTCGGAAACACCAGCGATATGATCTTCAGTGTTGATCAAATCATCGCTCATGTCTCTCAATTCATGACCCTCAAAATGGGTGATCTCATCTTCACAGGCACACCCGCAGGGGTAGGGCCGGTGGCTATTGATGATAAGCTTGAGGGGTTTTTGGAAGACCAGTGGATGTTCAAAGTACCTATTAAATAGGCTTATGGCTTATGGCGTAAGGCTTATGTAAGAATGTGCCTTAAGATTATGCATAATGCTCTCCGCGTGAAGTAAAATGACACAAGCTTTTACCTCCATATACATACCAAGTAGAGGACAATTAAAAGGGACGCCAAAGGCGCCCCTTAAATAAATATTATCATACTTAAGCCTTACGCCATAAGCCTTACGCCATAAGCCTTAGGCCTTAAGTTTTACATAAACTCCACAACCTCTTCCTCCTCCAACTCATGCCTAAACACAATCTGGCCGTCGAACACATCTAGTACTACGCGTGCTTCTTTGTCAACCGAGTTGCTGAGGATGGCTTTGGAGAGCTCGTTCAGCACTGATTTTTGGATCACACGTTTGACCGGACGCGCGCCGAATTGAGGGTCGTAGCCTTCTTCGGCGAGGTAGGCGATGGCGTCTTTGCTGGCCACCATTTCGATGCCTGCGCGTTCGAGGCGATCGCTGAGGCGGGCGAGTTGTAGCTTGACGATGCCACCGATTTCCTTCCGTGAGAGCGGAGTGAACATGATGGTTTCGTCGATGCGGTTGAGGAACTCAGGACGAATCGATTGACGGAGCAAGTCGTATACGGCTGACTTGGTCATTTCGAAGGTCATAGCCTCTTGACCAGGCTCCATCTTCTCGTAGTTGTCTTGAATGATGTGGCTTCCCGCGTTGGAGGTCATAATGATGATGGTGTTCTTGAAATTCACCACGCGTCCCTTGTTGTCTGTCAATCGTCCGTCGTCTAGCACTTGCAACAAGACGTTGAAGACATCTGGGTGGGCCTTTTCGATTTCATCGAGAAGCACCACGCTGTAGGGTTTGCGTCGGACAGCCTCCGTGAGTTGACCGCCTTCATCATAACCGACGTATCCTGGAGGGGCTCCAACCAAGCGGCTTACGCTGTGGCGTTCTTGGTACTCACTCATGTCGATACGCGTCATCGCGTTTTCGTCGTTGAAGAGGAATTCGCTGAGGGCCTTTGCCAGCTCTGTTTTTCCTACTCCAGTAGTACCTAAGAAGATGAAGCTTCCGATGGGTTTCTTTTCATCGGCCAAACCTGATCTTGAACGACGAACTGCATCGGAAACGGCGATGATGGCTTCGTTCTGACCTACCACGCGTTTCGCGAGTTCGTCTTCGAGTCGAAGCAGTTTTTCGCGTTCGCTTTCGAGCATACGCGTCACCGGGATGCCTGTCCAGTTAGCCACCACATCAGCGATTTCTTCTGGATCGACTTCCTCCTTGATCATCTTGCTGTTCGATTGAAGTTCTGCCAATTTCGCCTTACCATCTTCAATCTGTAGTTCTGCTTCTTTGAGCTGTCCGTAGCGGATTTCAGCGACTCTTCCATAGTCTCCATCGCGTTCAGCACGTTCTGCTTCTAGCTTCAATCGCTCAATGTCTTTCTTTCCGTTTTGGATTTGATCGACAATGTCTTTCTCGGCTTGCCAGCGCGCTTTCAGTCCGTCGCGGGTTTCATTGAGCTCAGCCAATTCACGGGCAAGTTCTTCCAGCTTCGCGGTGTCGTTCTCGCGCTTGATGGCTTCGCGTTCAATCTCTAATTGCATGATGCGACGATCAATCTCATCCAGTGCTTCTGGCTTGGAATTAATCTCCATACGCAGTTTACTAGCGGCCTCATCAATGAGGTCAATGGCTTTATCTGGAAGGAAACGATCAGAGATGTAGCGCGTCGAAAGCTCTACCGCTGCGATGATTGCGTCGTCTTTGATCTGCACCTTGTGGTGGTTCTCGTATTTCTCCTTGATACCGCGGAGGATGGAAATCGCGCTATCACGATCCGGCTCATCAACGACGATCTTCTGGAAGCGACGCTCAAGCGCCTTGTCCTTTTCAAAGTACTTCTGGTACTCATTGAGGGTAGTTGCACCGATGGCACGAAGTTCACCACGGGCCAGTGCAGGCTTGAGGATATTCGCCGCATCCATGGCGCCTTCTCCTTTTCCAGCACCCACCAGCGTGTGGATCTCATCAATGAAAAGGATGACTTCTCCATCAGAGTTCTGCACTTCCTTAACGACACTTTTGAGACGTTCTTCGAATTCGCCTTTGTATTTCGCTCCGGCAACGAGGGCACCCATATCGAGGGAGTACAAGACTTTCGACTGCAGGTTTTCTGGGACGTCACCATCGACGATACGGTGAGCGATCCCTTCCGCGATAGCGGTTTTACCTACCCCCGGCTCTCCGATGAGAATTGGATTGTTCTTCGTTCGTCGGCTCAAAATCTGCAGCACGCGGCGAATTTCATCGTCACGTCCGATCACCGGATCTAGCTTGCCGTCATGGACAAGGCTATTCAGGTTGCGGGCATATTTCTCGAGGGAGTTGTAATTGTCTTCCTGTGAAGCAGAGGTCACGCGGTCTCCTTTGCGAAGCTCGATGATGGCTGCTTTGAGGTTTTTCTTCGTCACCCCATGGTCTTTCAAGACCTGTGAGGCTTGGTCGCCACTATCGAGAATGGCGAGTAGCAGGTGTTCCAATGAAACGTATTCGTCATTGAACTCCTTGATCATATTGGTCGCTTTAATGAGCGACTGGTTGAGTGTGCGCGAAAGTTGAAGGTTTCCGCCTTCTACTTTCGAGTAGCTATCAATAACACGGTCGAGGATGGCTGTAAACATCGGAAGGTTTACATCCAACTTCTTCAGCAAGTAAGGTGTCACATTTTCGTCGACCTCTAGCATTCCTTTCAACAAGTGCGCTCCTTCGATCTGTTGGTTGTTATTCCCAACGGCAATCTGCTGTGCGCGTTGAATGGCTTCTTGCGATTTGATGGTAAATTTTCCGAAATCCATTTTCTAAGTATTTCACCACCATTCAGTCAACTACTGAGCCAAGGGGTGATTTTGAATAGAAAACAGCAATTCTGGCAGATAAAGTGCATGTTTTCTGACTTTTTTTCATCGCTAGCGCGGAAAAGCTGACGAAAGTATCGCGACCTTAGCGCCCAATGAGAATCTATCTCGTCGGATATATGGGTGTGGGTAAAACCACAGTTGGAAAGAAGCTGGCACGGATGCTCGATCTCCCTTTCTATGATCTCGATGCCGTTATCACGGAAAGCGTTGAACGCACCATTCCAGAAATCTTCGAAGCTGAAGGTGAAAGCGGTTTCCGCGGTGTCGAACGAAGTTACCTTCATAAAATCACCGATACCCACCCATCGATGGTCCTTTCCACCGGAGGAGGCACCCCATGTTTCTACGACAACATGCAGTTCATGAACGAACAAGGCATCACCATCTACCTCCAAATGGATGTCGCCAGTTTATCGCACCGCCTCATCAACAGCAAAGCCAACAGACCACTCATTGCCAACATCACCGCTGAAGGCCTTCAAGCCTACGTCAAGCGCCATTTAGATGAGCGTAAAGACTACTATGAAGATGCACACATTACCTTCCCTGCATTGGGGATGGGGCCGGCGAAGTATGATCGGTTGGTGCAGGAGGTTAGGGCTTTGAGGGCTGATGGGTTAAATGGCTGAAAGGCTAAAAGGCGAAATGGCTAAATGGCTAAAAGGCGAAATGTGGATTGTGGTGGTAGTCTTGTTTTATAGGGAGGTGTCGACCAAAGAAACGTCAGAAACCCGCTAGGTGGCGGTGATATTTTCAACCGTTGCTATGCTTTCGTTTTTTCTATTCAAAAAGGAAATTTAGTTCTCCTTTTTCAACAACATTCACATACTGTTTCGGATTTCCTTCTTTGTCATTAAAGGCTATTGTTACTCCTGTAGAACCTTTTGTATGAATTAGCCTAAAACCTCCCTGTGATATATAAACATCTCCGATGTGTGTAGCAGGTGAGGATGACCAGCCTTTTTTATTATTCTCTGCCCATTCAATTAGTTTGCTCCATTTTTCGGAATTGACTTCGAGCGTTTCGGATTGACTTTCAGTTAGTCCTGATTCAGAGTCAATGGTGTTAATGGTCAAATTGAAGGCAACTGACAGATCCAAATAATCTTCAAGTTCTACGTCTGATGAACAACTTGAAAATATAAGCGTCAATTTCAACAATGCTAAACTGATTAATCTATTCATATTGTTCATCTTTAATGAGGCATCGTTAGTAAAGGTATCGCCCTGTGTTTCGTGATCCATTCTTCCAAAAGTTAAGGCGGAAACTATGATTGTGAAATTGACTCGTTGACTCCAAGTTCTATTTCACATTCTTACTGGATGAACTCTGTTTCACAATCAATCCCAGCAATGGTCTGTTCACAATGGTCTTTTCAGAATGCATGTTCACAATTGTTTTTCAGAATTCGTGTTCACAATCGTTTTTTGGAATTCGTGTTCACAATTGATTTTTAGAATTCGTGTTCACAATCACTTTTTCGTTCATGTGAACAGAAAAGGATAGCTCATATTTAAATGGCCCCGGGAAGGCTCAAACAATTACCACTGATTCTGGGGTAGTAGCTGCTAGCCTTATGTACATTGTTCTTCACTAATTCCATAACATCAATTTACTAGTCCTTGGGCACAGGGCGAAACGGTTCACAAGATCTTAGACGAACGCGGTTGGTTTGTCGATAAATAGGAATTGGCTGGTACAAGGGACGCTTTCTTTTTGAAGTGCCCTATATATAAACTGAGTGGTGAACGGGAGAGGAAGAAGGAGAATGAAAGTGAGAATGAAAGGGAGAAGTAGAGGAAGAATTGGAATTAGAATGAGATTGGGACTGTGTTCACAATTGCTTTTTGGGGTTCTGTGTTCACTTTAGTGTTTTGAAAGTTCGTGTTCACAATTGCTTTTTGAAGTTCTGTGTTCACATTGGTGTTTTGGGGGTTCCGTTTCACAATTGTATTTCAGTAATGTCTGTTCACATTGATTCCTGAGAGCTTTGTGTTCACTTTGGGCAACCGAGATTCTTGAACCCAGATTAAGGCACCAGAATCTTGTCACTCATTTATCAAAACTTGCTCCTACTTAGTCCAAACGTTCACGGCTTCAAAGTGTCTATAAAACAAAACCCAATTGGTCTCTTCCGAAATGACCGTGATGTCATCTGAGCTTGGGTAGCAGAAGTCGTCCCAATACTTGATGAAGATTTCTTTGCTTGTCTTCAGGGTTGTAGATCTGTTCCAAGTGACAATGACATCTTCGTTGTATGCTTCAAGAATTGAGCGGAGTTTGTTACGGAAATTGCTTGAGTCTTCATCACTATCACACTTAGCACTGAACCAACCTGTTTGATGAAAGGCGGTTCTCAAATTGTCTTCATTTTCGAAATAGGCGATCATCTCGTTCAACCGTTCAGATTCTTTTTCGCTGACTGGTTTGATTTGAGCTTTTTCTGTAGCTAAAATGGTCGAGCTGTGCGACTCTTTCCATCTCCAGTTTAACTCGAAATCTTCTAGGTCGATGATCTGGTTTTTGTCTATTTCGATTTTCAATTGTTGGAGGTTGAATCAGGATTAACGTTTGACTTTCGGAGTGTCCTGTGGTCTTATGGGGATTGGGTTTCAGATAGCACTTACTTCACTAACCCAAACTTCGCGTAGCTTCGCTTTCACCATCTCAAACTCTTTTTTCTTCATCCATTCTCTTTCAATGAGATGGGTTCCCTGGTGGCTTTCTATAATAATGACATTGTCGTAGGTGTCGAACTCGCCTATGTCTTGAATTTCGGAAAAGTTGAGTTTAGCACCGTCACCCCTTCGTCCGGGTATCTCAATGAAGTCACTTCCTAGGCGTAATTTTCTTGCTGGTCGTTTTCGAAAGAACAGAGTCAAGAAACCCATCGCCATGGCCAAACCGATCAACGAGAATATTCCACAGATAATCGAGACCCACAGGTTGTCAATCTTGATCATTGATCCTAGGATGAAGAACAAGACCAGCCCACAGATTCCGACCATCAGGTGTTTGAGTGGGGGAGCGTAGTTGAATTCTTCGGTCATTCCTTGCTTAGATATTCAATAGCCATGTAAACTTCATCAATCAGTGCTCGGGTTCTATAATATCCGTTCTGAGAGATACCTAAAATTAATCAAGAGAATGGATTTCGTTATTGTCCACTACCTCACCAACGTCACATGCCCATTCAACTGATGGTATCTGCCCTGAACGTCTTGCACTGTGGCGCGCCAAGGGTAAACGCCTATGGGGGCGGGAGCGCCGTTGATGTTGCCAGTCCAGCCAATGGTGAATTCTGTGGATTTGAAGATTTCAGCGCCCCAGCGGTCAAAGATGATGAGCTCGTAGGTGGCAATGCCGGTGCCTACAGGAAGGAACTGATCGTTAATTCCGTCCTGGTTTGGGGTGAAACTATTCGGAAGGAAAAGGTGGTAATCGCAGTCAAAAATGACATTGATTTGTTCGTCGATGCTTCCACATTTGTTGGAAATCGTCACTGTATAGATTCCATCTTCGTCAACCGTGATCATGGCGCTCGAATCTCCTGTTGACCATAGATAGTTGGCATTCGTTTCTGGAGTGGGCCAGATGGTATATTGGTTGTCGCACAAGATGACTTCAGGTGCGAGGCTCGGTGATGGAGCAGCGATGAACTCAACGAACACATAGTCGTCGGTCTCGCATATGCCATCATCGATGGTAAGCGAAAAACCACCTTGCTGTTCCACAGTGATCTCAGCAGTTGTTTCTTGAGTAGACCAGAGGTATTCGATATCCTCCATGGCAGGACCAATGAGCGTTACGGTTTCTCCTTCGCATGTGGATTGGTCAGGACCAAGGTCCCAAATAGGGGCCGGGGCGAAGGAGATCTCGATACTATCACTGACTTGACAGTTGTTGTCATCGGTGACTGTGAGCCAGTGAAGTCCGCCGTCTGTTGTGCTAAATTGTTCATCGGAGGAACCGTCGCTCCACTGGTATTCAATGAAGCCATCCGGACCTTGAACGAAAGCGGTTTCCGTTTCACATAATAGCATCGGTGGACCTAATTCAAAGGAGGAGGCAGGGTGCACATAAACGATGATGTCATTGCAAATCGGCGTGTCACCACCGTCTACGATCAACGAATAGGTTGTCGTTTCCTCTGGAGAAACTTCTATGCTCGAAGTCGTTTCCCCTGTGCTCCATTCAAAGGTGTTTCCGTCATAGGCCGAAAGGGTGATTGTTTCACCAGCGCATATAGTCTCAGGATTCGAGCTCAGAATATCACAATTGTTGACTTCAATGTTTTGCTTGATCAGCGTGTCTAAGATGCAGCCCTCATCATCCATCAACATCATCGTCACGTTATAGGTGCCGTTGAGGTATTCGTGCTGCACTTCAAAACCTTCGGCGGTATCTCCATCACCAAAATCCCAACTGATGATGGCGTCATCATTATAGTAGGTGGCAATGAAATCAATCGGTTCGCAAGCGCAAACAGGCGTGTCGAATTCTTGGTAATGTACCGTGTCTTGTAAGTAGGCCATGCTAAAGTCGACCTCAAAATTGGTGAAATTCGATCCAGAATTCAGGTAGTATGAGCTTGCTCCGGTATACCCATGAGGCAAGGCAATAAAATCTTCGGAAGAGGTGAGGTGATAAGCATTTTCGCCCATCGGAATATCCACTGTCACCCACACATAATCGGGGTTCACGTTGATGTAGTCATACTCACCCGAAGGAATACTTACTCCGTTCAAATTTACCTGTCCAGCATTGTCATCTGCAGTGACAATCGTCAAATAGTTCAAGTAATTCCCGCTGTTGTCATCGAACGATTGATAACTCCACTCACGATTGAAATGATCAATCGACGGAACCCAAGTCATCATCGGGTCGCCGTATCCGTCGCTGCATGATTGCCCATAAGTAATCTGAGCTACCGACACTGGCTCCGAAGCAGTCAACAAACGATTGCCTGAAGTCTCGAGCTCCATTGATTCTCCGGCATTCAATACTTGGTCGGGATATGGACTAATTGAAACTGTTGTGTTGTCATAGGCCGCTACTACCTTCAGCACGTACTGATTGCGGTTCGTAGGAGGGAGCACCATGAAGGTGTCGCCCCAGGAATTCACGTCAAAGAGTTGTTCAACGAGGTGGTCACAACCAGAGCAATTCGACCCTCCAACCAAGGTGCACTTGTTCCCAGAGAAGACAGCAATTCGATGCTTCATCCCGTCGCTGTTACAAATTGACTGAATGTGTGTTCCTGAAAGATCTTCCCCCTGGTGATTTAGGTTTACTTCCCAATACGATTGAATTTGAAATGATTCCCCTTGATTCAAGGTGACTTCGAAAGGCGCAGTGCTTTGATCAGAAAGCGCCCCCGAAGGAGTGATTAAGATCTGCGTATTGTCCTCAATAGCGACTACCAACACCTGTGGTGTCCCCCAATTTGTATTCGCAGGATCGATGTAAGTAGAGGCATAATAATCATACCCCAAGGCCGTGGTAGGAAGCACCGCTGAAGCATCTCCAGATCCTCCCGCTTCGTTGATCAACGAAACATATACAGGATCTTCAGCCGTAACGCGCACCCCTTTCGGCGCTGTTGACATATTCCCTTCATTCGTCACCGCACCACTAGGTATGTTTACCTGAACAGTTCCGGATCCATCAACCGTAAATGCCTGACTCCAACCAGAAGCAGGAATCTCAATAACCCCTGAAGTAGGTTCACTACTGGTAATCACTACCCCGGTCACCGAAGCGGCAGTTTGCTGAAGGTTCTCCATGAAACCGAGCCAAAACTCTGTCCCTTTCAAATCATTGCAATACCCAAAAGACGGCAAGCATAGACAAGCACAAAGAAAGAGTTGAGCAAGAAGTTGTTTCATGGCAGTGATAGAACGTGGGATTGTTCGGGATATTGGGTGGTATTAGGACGGGTTGAGGGTGTTGGTTGTTACTTCTTAGGCTTTAGGGTACAGGCTATAGCCGGGGTACTCCTGAGTTACGGGTTACGAAGTAGAATCCCTAAGGGATATGTTGGGTTGTTCATTGGGTAAAAATGCCTAGGTATAGATTCTCGATGTCTTAAGCACTATTCGCTTCTGAACGGAGCCTCAGAGATTCGCTTCGGTACAATCCGATGAACGATTTTGATTTCGCGTTCGAACTTGTCTTTATTTTCAAGCATAGTATCATAGCTAATACCGAATTCTTCCAGTGCAATGTTATTTCGGGCTTCCGTGAAGGCTTTATAGATTTCGTCGAAAAGTCGAACATATAGATTGTAAGATGACGAGTGACATTGGACCGATACAAGGTAATCTGAAACTTTTCGTTCCCCGAGTCCTTCCATATTGACGGTCTTTAAGTCAATCGAGTCTTTCGAATTCCTGACATCGGAAATATGACTTGCTAAGGCAGTTTTTAAATGTTGAATCTCTACATATGTGTCATTAAAGAAAATGGAGTCTTCCGTGGTGATGAGAACTTGCAGGATGGTCCTTAATGAGTCATGTTTTATTTCTCCCGTTGCAATGCTACCAATAAGTTCAAGTGAATTTTCGGTTCCCATTGAAAATGCAACGCTGTAAAAGGTCAGTAAGTAATGCTTGACTTCGTTTTCATTGAAGTCAGATTTACTAAATACCTCTTTGAATTCACTAAACGTTTGGCTTGGAGCTATGTGTGTATAGTCTGAGACTATCCGGTCCATTGTTCTTATTTTCTCGTAACACAGTTTACTGCATGAGCTTTGAAGGAAGCACTTTTGAAATTTCGAGAATAGAATAGGGTGGACTTCGGTGCTAATGAGGTCGTATTTATTGTTCTCAATAATTGAGTCAATTAGTCGGACGTAGCTATCAGGTGTTTCATCTTGAAGATGTCCTATCGCGATAAGAGAATCCTCTAATTGTCGGATGGCAGTATCATATGTCATGTCTTGATCAGCGAACTCTTTGTCCCAGCAGTTACAATCATCTTGTCCAGAAAGCTGTTCAAAAGTTAAGAGGACGACAATGCTGACCAATAGAAAACGAATCAATTTGAATTGATGGCTGACATAGTCCGAATTGTGTAGCTCAAAGATTTTTGAAGACTTTATGTGAGTTGTTCGCATGAGATGTGTGTCTCTGTTATGCTCAACGGTATGAGGTGAATGGGAAACTGACCATCACGAAACTACTCCTAAGTTAGTTCATTGTTTACGTTGGCAATCTTTCAAGTTTCATTCTTCCTAATCTTTCTCAGTTTTGACGATCAACACATGTCCAGAACCTTTCTTCGTGGTTACATTAAAAAACCACACATTCTTCAATCCTTTTAACAGAGTGGGGTCTTCATCAATTGGAAATGGAAGCACTTGCTCCTCGATTTCTTGGATAGTCTTTGCACCAAGGTGCTCGATTTCATTCATGTTATGACGAAGATTTTCAACCCAGCCTTTTAGAGAAGAGTGAAGACTTTCTGCATGCACTTGGCTTGTATAAGTCCCGCCACGAAAATCCATGATGAAGGTGTAAAAATTGTTGTTGTGCAATTCCATAGTATAGTCAGGACTCGTATTCTGTATTTGATTCAAGTAAATAGAATATCGGTAATACTATGATTCCCTAAAAACCAAAGACCAAAAACTACCAACCTATTAACATTTCGCCACTTAGCCATTTCGCCCTTCAACCCCAAAAGAAAACCAACACCTACCTGTTCACACCTTTCTCAAACTCAAGTCATTCCAGCCGTTCTCAACGCTACATTCGTTATCGTGAGAACTTGTGTCCTCATACTAACCTTTCTTCTTTTGGCTGTGGTAGGATTCAGCCAACAAACCACCATCGTTAATCACTATCAAGGAGATGAAGACCCGGGGGACGGGATGCGCTATGTCTTAAAAAGCACCGAGCGTCACACCGTGGTCATCAACTATTACGAACCTGCACTTGAAGGAGATGAGGCGCGTATGCAAGCATTGATCTCTGATGCGATGGACTTCTACATCGACCGCTCGGTTATCTTCGATGGACAACGAATCTCGCTCAAGAACAAACCTGAAGTGATGCGTCGTGACCTCGAAGACATCGTGAGTGATGCCGTAGATCATTACCACTTCCGAGAGCTGAGTGAATTCAAAGGTTTTTCGAGTGATGTGCTGCAAGGGTTGAAGTCACTCGACGGAGCTTCTGTTCCTTCTGATTGGGATCCAGATCTCCAGGGAGGACCGATGACCGACAAGCGTTTCTTCTTCGTTGAGTCGAAGGTCAATGAACTGAAATCGAAACTACGTAGCGAAGTAGACCTCTTTGCTGATGGCAACCTCTTGGTTCAAGTGGAGTCAGTAGAACAACAACTCGCCGCTGAACAAGACAGCCTACTTCAGGCAGTCCGGGGGTTCAAGACCAATGATCCATTGGCACCCATGGAGATTGAATTCAGTTCAGAAACCCTCAACCTACTAGCAAGCGACGATCAATTCATCCTACCGACGTTCCGCGATAGCGAAAAAGAAGACCCGCTAAGCAATGACCTGGCAGACAGAATTCTCAACATGCTTGAGAAGAACAATGAAAAGATTGATGCCCTCAGTTCAGAGGTAGAGACCCTACGTGCTGACCGCGAACGTGACCGCCAAGAACAACAAGACGCCTACAACGCCCAACTTCAAGGTCAGATTGATGAATTGCGCTCACTACTCACCATGCTCATCGAAGACCGCGCCAACCCTATTGATCGCGACCCGAATGTGAGTCTACCCAAACCTAGAAACACGGCTAGTATTCCGAGCTCCTTCAAGGGCTTTGACATCTTCTTCTCCTCCGGCGGCACCCGCTTAGACCTCAACGCTCAAATCCAATTGAGCGAACTCCTCGAACTCATGGCCTACGACCAAGATCTCAAAATCATGGTCACCGGCTATTCAGATAAGGTTGGCGATCGCCAACAAAACCTCAAGCTCTCCCAAGCCCGCGCCGGCGCAGTCAGAGATCACCTCCTCGCTGCAGGTATCGAAGAACACCGCGTTTTGGTGAACTTCTTCGGTGAAGAGAAAGCGAATGGGGGAGCGGGGGATCGTAGGGTGGAGGTTCGGTTCCTTTAGCTCTGGACCCCTTAACCCCTCCCGGCCTCCCCTTTTCAAGGGGAGGAGGGGTATGTGGTTATTGACAGTTTAAGGGTAATCTTCCGCCTCGTGAAACTGATCCCCACACAGCACACAGAAAACATCCTCCCAAGGAACGTTTCCTCCCTTCGGAGAGGGGGAGGCCAGGAGGGGTGCTGCACGTTCATAAACTTCTCACCTACACCAGTAAAACCAATGTAAAACCAACCCAATTCTTCCCTTGATTTGCTCCATGTCACGAAGAAATTTCCAGCTGCTCCTCAAAACCCGTCGCCGAGAACTACGTCGCTCTGCCACGCCGGCTGAAGTAGAGCTATGGAAATACCTCAGGCGAAGGCAGGTGATGGGACTACGATTCCGGAGGCAGCATAGTATGGGGCCGTATATCATGGACTTCTATTGCCCGGAAGCGAAGTTGTGCATTGAGATGGATGGACCGTATCACGATCACCCTGAGCAGATCGAGAGGGATGTGAGACGAGAAAAGGATCTAAAGATGATGGGGGTAGATATGCTCCGATTCAAGAACCATGTGGTTTTTGATGATCCAGAGGTGATTGTTGAGTCAATCAAAGAGCATGTGCTGAAGTGGAATATCCGGGAATACTAGCCTTGTGTTTCGTCTGAAATTTCAATGTGAGAACCGGCGGCAGCAGTTCCTCCAAGGACTTGTCCTTGGTTGATTAGAAGGGTGCTTAGTTCGTTTAAGGAGGTAAGATCTATGACTTCGAATTCAGATCGACTGAACTTGTTTTTGAGGCCGTTGATGAGTTGGTCAGTATTGAAGTTTAAGCGTTCTTGTTTACCGATATAGAAGAAATGTTGACGCTGCGCCTTGACATAAATAACCGGCGTGTCGAACAGTTGAGCGCGTGAGATGCCTTGTTGTTCAAAGACCTTCACCATCTCTTTCCTCAAGGAATCTTCAAAGAAAGTCTGATCTCCGTGATAAGCAGGTACCTCATAGAAGCCACGTTGCAGGTCTTCGTCAGAAACGAATTGAGCAATGTCATCTGACACATCGATGCCCTTGAAGTTGGCTTTGTTCGACCCTACCATACTTACCGGTCCCATCGGTGGGCAAAACCAACAACAGAGAAAATTCCAGAGGGAGTAGCCCCAAGCTCTGCCGGAAATTGCCGAAAAGTCCTCGGTGGAATAGACCTTTGAGACCCGCTTGATGGGCGTGAACGGACGAGGGATCAAATACTGAAACACGTAAAACTTCAGACTTGACGTGTCCACCGAATTACTGTCAAGTACTTGCTCAGAACCTCCTACGTAATTAATCTTATGCCTGATGTTCATGGGGTCAAATTACATGAAGTATTCGCTGACTTCCTACTCTACTATCGGACTCTGCAAGTAGATGGTGAAAATTCGAATGAGCATACCAGCTAAAGCAAGTACAATACCGACCCATACCCTAGAGCTGAAGTGATGTGCTAGTCTTTTTCTTAAGATCAAAATTCCAGGAAGAAGGATGAACACTGGAGCACTCAAGGAAGATCTTATCGTTTGCCAAATTGAAACCGTGATGAAATCGCGGTGAAGATCTGTTACCACTCGGAGATAGGTAGGGCCTAGACTTTGGATTATGAAGAATCCCCACACAAATACCAGCACTCCCCAAGCCCACTTTTTCCTCCGCAAGTACCAAGGGAAACAAACTGGAATCAACAAGTAAAGCGCAAAAGGAATGTGATAAATCAGAGAGGAACGAGCTCCATCCCAACCAAGACTTGAGTAGAAATTGAAATATGGCCCAAACCAATAAATCCAAAACCCACAGAGACTAACCAACGGAAGGTAAATGACCCAGAAAGAGTCTTTTCTCTTCTCGTCTATACCTCCATCTAGTAATTCCATAGAAACAGCCTTACGCCATAAGCCCTAAGCCTTAAGCCTACTGAAGATAAGCCGCATACTTCCGCCCTTCCTTCTCCACAGCCACATGCTCTTTCAAATTAGTTGAAAGCGTCATCCCTACATAATCAGCGCGGATTGGGAACTTGCGGTGGGTACGGTCAACAAGAACGACGGTACGGAGTGATTTTGGAGCCGAATCAAGAAGATGAGCCGCAGCGTAAATCAGGGTGCGTCCGCTGTTCAAGACGTCGTCAATCAATAAGACGTGCTTGTTCTTAAATTCGGAGAGGTCGCGCTTGAGGTCGATCGACTCAGCCAACGGCTTGTCTTTATTCAAGGCGATCTCAGTGTAGATGACCTCAATCTCAGAGATCTTGGCGAATTCCTTTTGCAGGAGTTGGGCCATGTTGGAACCGATTCCCTTCACACCTACGAAGTACAGCGACTTCTCTTTGTAGTAGTCTTCTAGGATTTGGTGAGCGATTCGACGAACGGTTTGTTCAATCTCCCAAGCATCTAAAATCTGTGTGCGTTCCTTCGTTTCCATACACTACGAAAGTAGCTATTTTTTCACCAGCTCGAAGTAGAATTCCTTCCCCGAACGTGGGGTGATGGAGTGCTCTGAAATGGCGAGGTGTGTAATTTCAAAATGGGTACTAAAGCGTTCTCGGTATTCTTCTTGGCTACCGCCGAACGGTGGACCTTGTTCCGTTAAAGGGAAGTCGAACAACAAACCAGTCAGTACTCCTTTGTCGACCAGAATTTCCGACATCTTAGAAACATACTGTTCTCGCATGCTCGGTGGCAAGGCACAAAAGAAAGTCTGTTCCAATACCACATCAAATTGCTGATCGAGCTCGAAGAAATCGCCGTGTAACAGCTGAGTTTTCGGGAAATCCGGAACACGTTCTAGAAAGGCATTCAAGGGAGCTTCTGATAGGTCACAGATGTATAGGTTCTTGAATCCTTTGTTCCAGAGTTCCTCCGCCTCGTAGGCATTGCCTGCTCCTGGGATTAAGATCTTCTTATCTGAACCTGCTTTTTCAGCGGCTTTGATGAGTTGGGGCGACGCATATCCGATGTCCCAACCGGTGGAACCGTCTTCATAGCGTTTGGTCCAATACGCTTCGTTTAGTTCGCTCATGCTTTGTCGAATTGCGCAATTGCTTCAACGTGTGAGGTATGCGGGAATTGATCTACGAGTTTTAAACGCTTCATTTCGTATCCTGCTTCACTCAAGGTAGCTGCGTCACGCGCCTGCGTTGAAGGATTGCATGACACATAAACAATGCGACGTGCCCCCAGTTCAATCACCTTTTTCAAGGTCTTCGGCGCAATACCTGCACGCGGTGGGTCCAACACAATCGTATCAATCTTCCCAATGTATTCAGGGTATTCTCGCAAGAACTTACCGGCGTCGGCCGCATAGAACTCGACGTTCTCTACGCCGTTTCGCTTGGCGTTTTCTTTGGCATCTTCGATGGAACTCTCCACGATGTCAACACCGATCACTTTCGCACCGCTTCCTTTCGCGAGGAGCTGTCCGATGGTACCGGTTCCACAGAAAAGGTCCATCAAGAAAGCGTCTTCAGAAGCTGGTTTGCCGGCGAAGTCTACAACGAGTGAGTAGAGCTTTTCGGCGCTCTTCGGATTGGTCTGGAAGAAACTCGACATGCTGATCTCGAAGTCTAGTCCGTTGATGCGTTCGATGACTTTTTCTTCACCGTAGATCACGCTTGAACTTCCGCTTCGGGCTTCTACACGTTCGCCTTTATCATCGTTGATGGTGTGAAGGATTCCTTGAATACGTTCTCCCCAGATTTTCACGCAGAGGTCAATAAATCCTTGGGTATCGAACTGATCTAGTTCGTCGCTGGTAGTCACAAGGTTCAATAACAGCTTATTGGCATGCAGGCTACGTCGCACCACAAAGAAGCGATAAAACCCTTCCCGCTTCGGCGGATGCCAAGGAGGAAGTCCAGAAGCCTCAAAGAACTGACGCAGCTCTTTCAATCCGTTTTCTAACTCAGCATCAAACAGTCCGCTATCGGCATCGAGGTTCTCCACCTTCCACCAAGTTCCGCGGTGCTTAAAGCCCAGCGCAAAGCCGTCAAATTCTTCGGCACTAGCCAAATCAAAACCAATCGCCGAAAAAGAATACTCCATCTTATTTCGGTAATGCCAGGTCATTGGAGACGCCAACATCCCTTCATAGATGCCATCGATCTCGAGGTTGCCAATACGCTTGTACAGCTCCAAGGCCGTCTGCTCCTTCAGCTTCAACTGCTCTTCAATCGGCAGTCGCGCATAAGGCGCCCCAGGAATTGGCTGATACGGAATCTCCACCTCCGTAGGCGCCGGCTTCACCACCGCCTCCAGCTTACATTCCGCAAAACGATTCTTGCACTTAATCACCCGCGCCTTCACATGCTGACCCGGCAGGCTATTTTGAACAAACACGGTAAAATCACCCTGTTCCGTCGGAACCTTCGCGATTCCTTTCCCACCAAAAGCGAAGCCAGTGATCTCAACATCGATGATCTCTCCCTTCCTGTATTTACGTTGTACTCGAGGCATCCGGCAAAGATAAAGGAACGCGGATTGCGGATGGCGGATTGCGGTGGGTTTTTAAGCGACGGGCTTGGCAAGGTTAGTCCGCCTTTGGCGGTTAGCGTGATTAGTCCGCCTTTGGCGGTTAGTGTGATTAGTCCGTCTGCGGCGGTTAGTGTGATTAGTCCGCCTGTGGCGGTTAGTTTGATTAGTTTAATAACTACCCTCTTAGTCTTCAACTCAGCCAAGCTCAAACTATCCGCCAGAGGCGGACTGACCATGCTAATCATGCTAATCATCCTAAGAATGAGGCGGACTGACCATGCTAATCATGCTATCCGCCAACGGCGTACTAACCCAACGGACGCCGGAAGCCGGATGCCGGAAAAAAACAACCCATCCCCCATATTCCACATTCCCTATATTCGCACATGACCCGAATGCTAACGATTTGCTTGCTGTTGATGGGAACCTTCTGCATGGCGCAGGAAGTTCAGGTGATGACGTTCAATATCCGATATGATAATCCGGATGACCCAGTGACCTGGGATGAGCGGAAGAAAGAAGTGTCGCGTGCGATGTTCTTTCATGATATCATTGGCATTCAAGAAGGACTGCAACATCAAGTAGATTATTTGGATGAGCAGCTGGTGTTTCATGATTGGGTTGGTGTTGGAAGAGACGACGGAGAAAGAGGTGGAGAGCATACGGCGATCTTCTATAATCGCATGACATTTAGCTTGTTGCATTCGGAGACGATTTGGCTTTCGCCTTGGCCGAAGGCAGCAGGAAGCGTTGGATGGGATGCTGATTTACCGCGTACGGCGACCATCGCGATTTTCAAGCACAACGAATCAGGAAAGACGGTCAGGGTAATCAATACCCATCTCGATCATGAAGGAGTTCAATCGCGTATTTGCGCTTCGCATATTCTTCGTGGGTATGCAGCTTTAGCTACAGAAGATCATGTAGTCATCTTGGGTGATTTCAATGCGGATCCTGATTCGAAGGCCTATGAAATGATGAATACGGAGCCATTTAGCGACTCGTATGTGAGTTCGGCGCTGCGTTGTCGTGAAGATTTTACGACCTATTCGACCTTCAATCCGAGCGTTTCCATTCTGCTGCGTATCGACCACATTTTTGTCAATACGCGCAGGGTCAATTGGATCTGCGCCGATGAATACATCATCAACGAGCATTATATCTCTGATCACCTTCCGGTGTTTATTTCGCTCGATCTCTGATGAAAAGCGGACAAATCAAACTCCTCGGTCTGATTGGCGGTCCGGTTCTGTTTTTGCTCTTGTCGATAGCGGAGTTTCAATCACTTCCTACCGATGCGGGTAAAGTCTTGGCTGTAGCGGCTTGGATGTTAGTTTGGTGGGTGACCGAAGCGGTGCCGATTGCAGCGACAGCCTTGTTGCCATTGGTACTCTATCCACTCACCAACACACTGAAGATTGAAGAAACGGCAGTAAACTACGGTAGCAAGTACGTCTTCCTTTTCATGGGTGGGTTCTTGGTAGCACTGGCCATGGAGAAATGGCAACTGCACCGAAGGATTGCCTTGAACATCGTCTCGGTGATGGGCGATTCAGCCCAGCGAATTGTGTTTGGTTTCATGCTGGCCACAGCCTTTTTAAGCATGTGGATCTCCAATACGGCTACCACCTTGATGATGCTCCCGATTGCCATGAGTGTGATTTCGCTTTTACGCGAGCAGATCAACGATGAGGTGATGGGCAAACGTTTTGCCATGAATCTATTGTTGGGTGTGGCTTACGCCGCGAATTGTGGTGGCATTGCCACACTGGTTGGTACGCCTCCGAATGCAGCCATGGCAGGAATCATTAGCGATACCTATGGCGTTGATATCGGCTTCGGACATTGGATGCTGGTAGGCTTGCCATTCTCCTTGATCATGCTGATTAGCGTGTATTTCCTGATGATCAAAGTGCTCTTACCACTCAAGGTGGGAAGGTTCAATGCGGGTAAATCGCTCGTGTCAAATGAACTGACGAAACTAGGTAGGATCTCTCGTAATGAAGTGATGGTGCTGTGGGTGTTTGTTTTGACAGCCGCGCTTTGGATTTTCCGAGGGCTGATCAACGATATGCAAGCGGTGATTCGATTAAATGATTCGAGCATTGCGATGATCTCCGGTATCGCACTCTTCATGATTCCTTCCGATAAAAAGGGAGGCAGAATTCTCGATTGGAAAGACACTGAGAAACTGCCTTGGGGCATCCTATTACTCTTTGGTGGCGGATTGGCCCTCGCCAATGGGTTTAAGAAAAGTGGCCTTGTAGAAGTCATTGCTGAAGTATTCGCCGGACAAGAAGCACTGGGCTTGCTAGGGTTGACCTTGACCTTGACATTGGTAGCGCTGTTCCTCACTGAGGTGATGAGTAATCTAGCCTTAGTCGTGGTATTTGTTCCGGTTGTTGGCGCTATCGCGGAAGGGATGGGGCTTGACCCCTTACAGTTTGCGGTACCCGTCACGCTCGCCGCCAGCTGTGCCTTTATGTTGCCGATGGCTACACCTCCGAATGCGATTGTATTCGCCAGTGGCGAAATCTCCATACCTGGAATGGCGAGAGTAGGAGTGGTCTTGAACTTGGTAGCCGTTCTCGTGGCCACCTTGCTCTGTTCATTGGTGCTTCAGCCTTGGTTGGCCGGAGTTTAAAGTCGTTGATTTATCCGTGAATAATCTTAGTTCCTCTTTGCTAAAGAGTGGCTCTACATCATGTACCTTGCCGTCATGCAAGACTTCCTAGAGAAGATACGTGATGCGCACAACGACATCCTCGTCTTTGTGCTTTTTGCCGGCTGTCTTGGGGTGCTACTATACATGTACCCAAGAGAGGGACAGTTCAAATTTGAATACGCCGAAGGTCGGGTTTGGCAATACGAAGACCTGTTCGCTCCCAACGATCTGCAGATTGACCGATTGGAAGAAGAGATCAAAGCGGATCAAGATGCCATTCGCAACGAGCAGGCTCCTGTTTATGTGGTGGATGCCAGTTTGGTTGATCAGAAGATCGCTCAATTCGAAAAAGCACTTGCCAAGCAATGGCCCGAGCGAGAACAAGGTGTCATCGAAGACTTGTTGACTTCTGAACGAAGAGATAGTTTGAAGATGGTAGAACAACTCACCATCGGTGCAAAAGTCATCAATGACCTATACTCGTCGGGTATCATCGACCTCGCACAGCAGCATGAGGAGATGGGCCGAACCGATGGTCTACTGGTGAAGAATGGTGGGACCAGTCGTTCTGTCGAGAGACAAGATCTCTACACCATCTCTGAAGCGGTATTGGAGTCGAACCGCACCCTTAACCGGAACCCAAAAGCTGAAGCTGATTTCCTTCAACCGATCATCCAGCAATGCCTTGCTTACAATCTTTCTTACGACGCTGAAGCGACAGAGCGTTTTGTGGAGAACAGACTTCAAACGGTCGTTCGAACAGCGGGAAATTTAAGTGCCGGCGAACTCATTATCCGCAAAGGACAATTGGTTGGGAAGGATGAACTGCGCGTGCTGAACTCACTCGAAAGTGATTACGAAAACGAAGCGGGAAAGGGGAGAAGTTGGTGGATTATTCTTCTAGGACAGGCTCTTCTGATTTCGCTCGGACTGGTAGCCATGGTGATCATCATTAAGATGCTCCAGCCTGAGATTCTTGAATCACCCTCACGCATCACTTTCATTATCCTCTTGGTCTTGCTCATGGCATTGACGGTGAAGATTGCGTTGGAAGTCCCAACGCTCAGCATCTTCTTAGCGCCGCTGTGTATGCTGCCGATCGTCATTCGAACATTCTACGATGCCCGGTTAGCGATTCTCTTGCACGTAGTGAATGTCTTCATGTTGAGCTTCATTGTGCCGAGTGCGTTTGAGTTTGTATTCCTTCAAATCTTCGCAGGTATTCTGTTGTTGTACGGGATGCGTTCCTTGGCACGTCGTTCGCAATTCTTCAATGCGGCCTTGGTGATCTTCTTCAGTTACTCGGCGACCTATCTGGGTTTGAATATTATCCAAGAAGGAAACTTCGAAGGCATCCACTTGACCAACTACGCGTGGTTTGGAGGGAACGCAGTGTTATCGATGCTCGCTTTCCCATTGATCTACTTCATTGAGCGCAGCTTTGGCTTCGTTTCAGAGGTGAGTCTGCTTGAGATTAGTGATTCGAATAACGTTCTCCTCCGAGAGCTCAGTGAGAAAGCACCAGGCACTTTCCAGCATACTTTACAGGTTTCAAATTTGGCTGAAGAAGCAATTCGCGCCATTGGCGGAAATGTGTTGTTGGTAAGAGCCGGCGCCTTATACCATGACATCGGGAAGATGGAAGCCCCACAGTACTTCACGGAGAACCAACACGGCATCAATCCACATGACGATCTCGGCTATGAAGAGAGCGCGGGCATTATCATCATGCATGTCATCAAAGGAATTGAGCTAGCGCGGAAACACCGTCTCCCAGAAGAAATCATTGATTTCATCCGAACCCACCACGGCACAACTCGAACCGAGTACTTCTACCGCAAGGCCGTCGAAGAACAAGGCAAAGACAACGTAGACATCGCCAAATTTACCTATCCAGGCCCCAAGCCTTTCAGTCGTGAAACCGCAGTACTCATGATGGCAGATACGGTAGAAGCAGCGTCACGAAGTTTGACTAACTACAGCGAAGAGAACCTCGAGGCGCTCATTGAGGGCCTCATCGGTCACCAACAATCCATGGGGCAATTCGAAAATGCATCGATTACTTTCAAGGAGATTACCACTGTGAAGAAGGTGTTTCTCAGGAAGTTAAAGAACATCTACCACGCCCGCATCGCCTACCCAGACCGCAAGGAGTAAATTTTTTTCGATCGAAAACTGGTCAGTCTAATTAGAATCACTAATTTTGCCCTCCGGCAGCGGCCGAGGGAGAGGTGGCAGAGTGGTAATGCAGCAGCCTGCTAAGCTGTGATCGAGTTTTCGATCCCTGGGTTCGAATCCCAGTCTCTCCGCAGAGAACGCCGCTCGCGGTGTTGACATAGAATATTAGTTCGGGGCGTAGCGCAGTCCGGTTAGCGCACCTGGTTTGGGACCAGGGGGTCGCAGGTTCGAATCCTGCCGCCCCGACGAATAAGAGCCGACTCCTTTAGGGGTCGGCTTTTTTGTGTCTTGAAGTTTAGGGGTGTTCCGGAATGTAGGGTGTGGATCGCAGAACGCGGATCGCGGTTAGGAATGCGGAGCGCGGACTGCAGAACGCGGTGAAAATGAATTTCGGACGCCGGATGCCGGACGCCGGAAACAGCATGATTAGTCCGCCTTCGGCGGTAGCGTGATTAGTGTGGTTAGTTATGTTCCGTCCACCGTCCACCGTCCACCGTCCACCGTCCACCGTCCACCGTCCACCGTCTACCGTCTACCAAAAAGGGTCCTTTAGCGGCGCATTCATGCGCCTAACCTCACACATACACCCTGATCGAAATGTAGGGTTGGATGAAATCCAACCGCCTGACGATGCATCTTCTGCGAATTACAAAGACAAAGGCGCATCAATCCCGAAGGTACGGGACAGGTGCGCAGCTGAAGGAATAGGCACACAGATCGCGGAACGCAGATTGCGGTGAAATAAACGGACGCCGGATGCCGGATGCCGGGTATAGCATGATTAGTCCGCCTGCGGCGGTAGCATGGTTGGCATGGTTAGTTATATTCCGTCTACCGTCTACCGTCCACCGTCCACCGAAAGGTCCTTTAGCGGCGCATTCATGCGCCTAACCTCACACATACACCCTGATCGAAATGTAGGGTTGGATGAAATCCAACCGTCTGACGATGCATCTTCTGCGAATTAAGCAGACAAAGGCGCATCAATCCCGAAGGTACGGGACAGGTGCGCAGCTGAAGGAATAGGCACACAGATCGCGGAACGCAGATTGCGGTGAAATAAACGGACGCCGGATGCCGGATGCCGGATCTAGCATGATTAGTCCGCCTGCGGCGGTAGCATGGTTAGCGTGGTTAGTTATATTCCGTCTACCGTCTACCGAAAGGTCCTTTAGCGGCGCATTCATGCGCCTAACCTCACACATACACCCTGATCGAAATGTAGGGTTGGATGAAATCCAACCGTCTGACGATGCATCTTCTGCGAATTAAAAAGACAAAGGCGCATCAATCCCGAAGGTACGGGACAGGTGCGCAGCTGAAGGAATAGGAACGCGGATCGCAGCACGCAGAACGCGGTGAATAAGAATTTCGGATGCCGGATGCCGGATGCCGGGTATATCATGATTAGTCTGCCTGCGGCGGTAGCATGGTTAGTGTGGTAAGTTATGTTCCGTCCACCGTCCACCGTCCACCGTCCACCGTCTACCGATAAAGGAACGCAGAACGCGGATCGCGGTTATAGGATCGCGCTAAAGGTTATGGATTATAGTCTATCGATTATAGATTAGTCCCTAGACTCTAGACTCTAGACTCTAGTCTCTAGTCTCTAGTCTCTAGTCCCTAGACCCTAGTCTCTAGTCTCTCGACTAAGACCTGCCATACACGTGGATCTTCGCCCTATTCTTCGACCGATTCTTCGTGTCGTAAATGAATTGAATGTTCTTAATCTTACGGTTCTTACCGTTCAGATCTACTGTGCGTGAAGCTGAATTACGAGAGAAGTTGTGACGTAGATCAATCTCCTCTTTACTGCCGTTCATATAAGTGACCACCATGCGGCGCATATTGACAGAACCTCCGGTTACGGCGATCTTCAACTTGTTGAAGCTTCCTTCATGAGCACCTACCTGAATCACGTCTCGTTCGATTCCAAAGTTCACTTTGCGAGATCCTAAACGCTCCCATTTCTGTGCTACTCCCTCTCCTGAAAATGCCAACATCATCACTGCCGACATTAAAACTGATAAGATCTTTCCTTTCATGATCAATGGTTTTTGATTTCTGGAGATATGACTTGGGGGTAAGGGGAAGGTTTAATGAGGAACGCGGAACGCGGAACGCAGATCGCGGTGAAATAAACGGACGCCGGACGCCGGACGCCGGATTTAGCATGATTAGTCCGCCTGCAGCGGTAGCGTGATTAGCGTGGTTAGTTATTTTCCGTCCACCGTCCACCGTCCACCGTCCACCGTCCACCGAACGGTCCTTTAGCGGCGCACCTGTCCCGTACCTTCGGGATTCATGCGCCTTACCTTACACGCATGCCTAAATCGAAATGTAGGGTTGGATGAAATCCAACCGTTAAACGTTGATGTCCTTCGCTTTGAAGTGTGCGAAACCTCTTCAGCTGGATGAAATCCAACCGTTAAACATTAATGCCCTTCGCTTTGAAGCGTGCGAAACCCCCTCACCCAAAAATCCTCGCAAAATTCATCACCAAATCCACCTGCAGAAACAAGAATACACCGAACTGCCGTGATTGAATGATCGACTTGAAATTCTTCGGGATCAGAAGATATGGGACCGTCCACATAGAGCTGATGGATATGATGGCTGTACCAGGCCAATGGTTGAAACGGAAGAGCCAGTAGGTGCCAAAGGTGAGGAACAATCCGATGGCGTAGACCTGACTTCTGATGTCTCCTTCAGGGACACGGGCATTTCTGAATGCAAGGAAAAAGGGAGTGAATACAACTGGGATAAGGGCGATTTGAACTACCTGTTCAAGATCGGTTGAGATGATGGCAATGGCGGAAACCGAATACGTCACGGTAGCGAAAATCGACACAAGATGCTTTCGCGCAATGCTGATGGCTAGTCCGGTTAATAGACTGGCTAGAATGATAATGGCAGATGTACTCACCTAGCCAAGATAATCGAAATCAGAAGGAGGTTGGGGTAGCTTATTGAAGCTTACAAACGATTTGAATTTCTACTTCGTCACCTACCATGAAGGTTCCGGTGTCTTCACCTAGCTTATAGTCAAGACGGTTGATTTGGAGTGTACCTAAAAAGGTGTTGTTCTCGAAAGTAAACGGGATTTCTACTTCTCGGGTAACGCCCATCATGGTGAGTGATCCTTTGGCTAGATAGCCGTCATCTGTTTTTGAAACCGAAGTAGACGTGATACAGATTTCAGGGTATACCTCAGTATTGAACCAATCGTCTTTTTGAAGGTGATCATCACGCTTCGCATTCCCCGTCTTTACCTCCTTCGCATCGACACAAACATTGAAATCAACAACATCCAATTTCATCGGATCAAAGGTGATAGACCCAGTCATCCCTTCTACAGTACCATCAACGGTTTTGAAGCCCATATTGCTGATCTCAAAGCGCACTTGAGAGTCAGAAGAAATGCTTTGAGCTGAAAGAATAGACGTTGCAAGAAGGCAACAAGCGAATAGGATGAATTTCATGATCAGTTTGTTTGTAACGAAAGTACCTCTCCCATGGGGGTTTTGTTTCATGGTTAACGAAAATTGCGAATCCGGCGTCCGGCATCCGGCGTCCGAATTTTTTCTTTACCTGTTTCGATGTACCGGTAAATGGCAGTAAGACAATTCCAGCCCTCCCCACAACCCAACGGATGCCGGATGCCGGACGCCGGAAGATATCGGTTATCGATTATAGATTATCGTTTATAGATTCCTCGTTTCATACCTTCGTGCCGTGAGTAGAATAGCCTATTACCTCCTCTTAAAACCTATTTCGCTGTTGCCGTACTTCCTTTTGTACCGCTTGAGCGACTTCTTCTTCTTGGTGTTTATCACCGTTTTCCCGTACCGGAAGAAGGTAGCCTTGGGGAATATTCAGCGCGTTTTTCCAGATCGTTCGGAGAAGGAACAGAAGAAAATTTTACGCGATTTCTATCGCCACTTAGCCGATATCATCGTGGAGAGCTTTAAGAACTTCTCGATTTCTGAAAAGCAAGCGAATGCACGTATGAAGCCAGTAAACAATGAGTTTATGGCAGATATCCTCAACTCAGGTCAAGGAATCGTTCTCTGCGGAGGTCACTACAACAACTGGGAGCTCTATGCAGTGGCGGGGGCCGCGCACATGCCGAAGATAACCATGGCCATCTACAAGCGCCTTAGTGATCAATTCTTAGACGGTGTCATGCGTGAAACCCGTGGACGTTTCGGCTTGCATATGATTCCGACGAAGGAGGCTTCTGAATGGATGAAGAATAACGCTAGCGCGGAAGCGGTAACAAGTATTTATGCCATTGATCAAAGTCCTGCCAACCCGAAGAAATCTTTATGGATGGATTTCCTAGGTCAGGATACAGCGATGTACTACGGACCCGAAAAGCACGCACGTACCTATAACATGGCCGTCGTGTTTGGAGAGATAACCAAGCTCAAACGTGGTCATTACCAAATAGAATATAAGCTCGTAACGCGAGATCCAAATAGCTACGAGCAGGGTGGGGTCATCAAGGAGGTCAATCAACTACTTGAAAAGCAAATTCAAGAAGCTCCGGCCTACTGGTTATGGACCCACAAACGCTGGAAGCACAAGCGTCCTGAAGGGATGTGAGTTAGAAGACATCGCCGTTCCTCGCTAGAGACGATAGAGGAAGAAATAGAATTAGAGTTAGAGTTAGAATGAGAGGGAGTAATTGTAGATAACTCTCTTCGAATTCCCCTGCAGAAACATTTAGCTTTGGGCTATGCAAACTGCAACGCCGTTGGCAGAACGTATGCGTCCGAGAACCCTTGATGATTACATGGGACAGGGACATTTGGTTGGGGAAGATGCCCTGCTTGGCCGTGTGATCAAGAGTGGGAATATCCCCTCAATGATTCTTTGGGGACCACCAGGAGTAGGAAAGACAACCTTGGCCACGATTATTTCGGAGACTTTGGAACGGCCGTTCTACACTTTGTCTGCGATTAATTCCGGTGTGAAGGATGTCCGCGAAGTGATTGCGAAAGTGAAGAGCGCGGGTATGTTTGGCGGAAATGCGATCCTGTTCATCGACGAGATTCACCGATTCAGTAAATCACAGCAAGACAGTTTGTTGGGAGCTGTAGAGAAAGGTGATGTGACCTTGATTGGTGCAACAACCGAGAATCCTTCTTTCGAAGTCATTTCGGCATTGCTCTCACGTTGTCAAGTTTACACTCTCAATCCGCTTTCGGAAGATCAGCTGATGGGTCTGTTAGAACGCGCCATGAGTAACGACGAACTGCTGAAGAACCGTCAAATCGAAATCAAAGACACTGACGCCTTGTTCAAGTTGAGCGGTGGAGATGCCCGTCGTTTGCTAAATGTCTTTGAGCTAGTTGTGAATGCTGGAGGAACAGGCCCAGTGGAGATCACAGACGAACTCGTGAAGCAAGTGGTTCACCAGAATCCTTCGATGTATGATAAGACGGGGGAGATGCATTACGACATCGCTTCTGCGTTTATCAAGAGTCTTCGAGGGAGCGATCCGAACGCGGCTGTCTACTATCTCGCACGCATGGTTGAAGGAGGGGAAGACCCTAAGTTCATTGCCCGACGCATGGTCATCATGGCCAGTGAAGATATTGGGAATGCCAACCCAACAGCATTGGTAATGGCAACCACCACCTTCGAAGCAGTGGAGCGCATTGGATGGCCGGAGTCAAGAATCATCCTTTCGCAATGTGCAACCTACTTGGCAGCATCACCAAAGTCAAATGCATCGTATGCAGCCATTGGTATGGCGCAGAAAGTAGTGCGTGAGACAGGGAATCTTCCGGTCCCAATGCATATACGCAATGCTCCAACGAACTTGATGAAAGATCTGGGGTATGGCAAAGGCTACGATTACAGCCATGAGAACCCAGGGAAATTTGCGGCACAGGAATACTTACCTGAAAAGATTGCAGGAACGAAGTTTTATGAGCCAGGAAATAACCCGAGAGAGAATAATCTCAGAGCTTATCTAAAAGGATTGTGGAAGGATAAATACGGTTATTGATTACTCAACCGTACCAAAAGCAATCGCGCGCATTTCCATGTCGACGCCAGTAATTTCGAAGAACTGGTAATTGAGGTCCGTCAATTTTTTGTGTACCAGTCCGATGCCTCGCGCATAAACCTCCCAAGCAGATTCTTGATCAACGAGGTTGATGTTTTCACGTTGGCGAACACGCAATGTATTTGAGAAAGGAAGCACGCCATTGTTGTACGAACCACCGATGGAAGTATAAGTGTAATCCCAAGCTTCTTCGATGTTGTAAGCGTTACCATCCCAAACTTCACCCGCTTCTACAGGGAAAGCCAAACGAACGTAGCGGAAGTTCTCTTCAATGCGCTCTGCAGTGGTCGAAGTACGTTTCTGAACCCATACGTCAGTCAAGACATATTCATCATCCATGTTGAATTTCTTGAAGCGTTCGATGCGCGTGGCCAAATTGCCTTCGTCATCGATGAACTCCTCAGCGATGACTTCCTTAAGGTAGAAGTGCACCGTGTCAACTTCAATACCGTAGTTGATACTGTCTACTTCATATTCAATGAAGGTGCCTTCGGTATTTGGGAAGTAATCATAGCCAAGATCAATGGCTTCGAAATCAGTTTCTTTTGCGCAACCACTCAAGATGGCTACTCCAGTTAGGATCGTGAATAGTATGGGTAGAAATACTTTCATCGTTCTTCGGTTGATTCAAGCTCGCCATCAACCCAGTTTTCAACTCGTGTGATGCGGCCTTTTTCATCATAGTAGGTGATAGGTCCTTCTAATTTTCCTTCAAGATAATCACCTTCTCGCTTTATTTGTGTTCCTACGAGAGATTCCTTGAATTGGATACCTCCTCCAGGCAGGGGAGTGTCCATCGGTTTCTGAATCCATTCTCCCATGTCGTACCACTCCTGAAATGGGCCACTCTTCTCGCCATCCTCATACTCATATGTTCCAGACGGAATTCCTGAAGGGTAGTAATCCGTGAATTCACCGTTTTCGCGTCGTGAACCTTTTTCTTCGCCCTTGTCATACTTCGTCGTGAGCTGCATGCTCCCGTCTTTATTGAACTGTATCCAAAGTCCATCTTTTGTTCCTTCAAAGTAGCTTCCCGAGACGAGCTTCTTTCTTCCCGCCCAATACAGGGTGTAATCACCGTGGTACTGATCGTCTTTATACGAGCCGGTTCCTTTGACCTGTCCATCTTCGAAGTATTCAGTCCATTGCCCATTCTTCATCCCGTTCTTGTAGTTCACTTCAAGCAACACCTTGCCTGTTTCGAAATACGAAGTGGCAAGCCCTTCTTGGCTGCCCATCACGAAATTTTCTTTTGATTTCAGGTACCCTTTATCGTTGTAGAATTCCCACTCACCGTCTTTGACGCGTTCAACTTTGCCGTCAATAGTTACCTCTTTGTAAATCCCGGCGCTCATTGGGTAACCGTTCTTGTGGTAGTTCACCACATCCATGTGTTTGGTGCCGTCAAGGTGGTTGACCTTGCTCATGGCTTCACCGGAGTCATACCAGAACCAAAATTCACCTTGAGGAACGTCATCGGTGAACTGTCCTTTGTAATAAATGGCGCCACCTTCGTACACGCGAACCCACTTTCCTTGCTTTTTTCCGTTGGCATCGGTGACATTATAGTCTACGCCAAATTCTCCAGAAGGGAATGTTTTGTCTGGTTGCGCTAGCGCGGAAACGCTTAGCAGTAGGGCGAAGAGAGGAAGGATGGTTCGTAAAAATACGCGTGGTTTCATACGCTTCGAAATTAGCGATTTAAATAGCAGGTTAATGTGACTGAAACGGGAGGTTCTGAACAAAATTGTTTTGTAATTTTGCGCCGCGTCTAGGGAAAATCCCATAGATCAAGACGTTGAGAAAGAATACTTAACTCGTTTCTAAATGAAAGTAACTGTAGTTGGCGCTGGTAATGTTGGCGCTACGTGTGCAAACGTACTAGCGACTCGCGAAGTGGCTAACGAAGTTGTACTCCTTGACATCAAGGAAGGATATGCTGAAGGTAAAGCCCTCGATATCTGGGAAACTTCTCCGATCAACTTGTATGACACTCGCACTATTGGTTCTACCAATGATTATTCCAAAACTGCCGGATCTGAGGTAGTAGTGATCACTTCTGGTCTTCCACGTAAGCCTGGAATGAGCCGCGATGACTTGATCGCAACGAATGCTGGTATTGTAAAAAGCGTTACTGAAAACGTAATCAAGCATTCTCCAGACGCGAAGATCATCGTGGTTTCTAACCCACTTGACGTAATGACTTACGCTGCTTACCTGACTGCAAACAAGGCAAGCAACAAAGTATTCGGTATGGCTGGTATCCTTGATACTGCGCGTTACCGTTCGTTCCTTGCAGAAGCGTTGGACGTATCTCCAAAAGATATCCAAGCGGTATTGATGGGAGGTCACGGAGACACAATGGTTCCACTACCACGTTACACAACTGTTGGTGGTATTCCTGTAACTGAATTGATCGATGCTGACAAACTAGAAGCGATTGTTAACCGCACGAAGAAAGGTGGTGGTGAAATCGTAAACCTTCTAGGTACTTCTGCATGGTACGCACCAGGTGCGGCAGCAGCGCAGATGGTAGAAGCGATCGTGAAAGATCAGAAACGTGTCTTCCCAGTATGTGCATGGCTAACTGGTGAGTACGGATTGAGCGATATCTACCTAGGTGTTCCTGTGAAACTAGGTAAGAACGGTATCGAGAAGATCATCGAACTGGACTTGAACGACGATGAGAAAGAACTCCTCGCAACTTCTGCAAAAGCAGTTCGCGAAGTAATGGACGTTCTTGACAACATGAATAAGGTGAACGCATAAGCGTCACAAATCATATTTGAAGGAAGGGGCTCCGAATGGGGTCCCTTTTTTTTGGAACGCGGAACGCGGGTTGCGGAATGCGGAATGTTGAACGTGGAATGTGGAACGCGGGTTGCGGGTTGCGGAACTCGGATTGCGGATCGCACGTTGCGGATCGCGGAACGCAGTATGAGTTATCGATTATAGCTTATCGATTTCAGATTCCCTTCAGTCTCCGTATTGTCCTTTAGCGGCGCATTTATGCGCCTAACCTCTCATCCAGTTTAAAACGAAATGTAGGGTTGGATGACATCCAACCAAACCGAAACCTAGGGCTTCTGTGAGAAAGGCACCCAATGTCGATAGGCCGTAATTCATCCAACACTACAGATCAATTGTAGTAAACACGAAAGAACCAGTGCAACGTGGAATGCGGATCGCGGATCGCAGGTTGCGGATCGCGGAACGCAGTATGAGTTATCGATTATAGCTTATCGATTTCAGATTCCCTTCAGTCTCCGTATTGTCCTTTTGCGGCGCATTTATGCGCCTAACCTCTCATCCAGTTTAAAACGAAATGTAGGGTTGGATGACATCCAACCAAACCGAAACCTAGGGCTTCTGTGAGAAAGGCACCCAATGTCGATAGGCCGTAATTCATCCAACACTACAGATCAATTGTAGTAAACACGAAAGAACCAGTGCAACGTGGAATGCGGATCGCGGATCGCAGGTTGCGGATCGCGGAACGCACTAAGAGTTATCGATTATAGTTTATCGATTTCAGATTCGTTAGTCCCTAGTCTCTCGACTCTCGTCCCTTACCGGAACGCGTTGAAGATCTTTGCGGTCATCGTAGAATTGATCTTCAAAGCTGTTTTCTGTGGGAGTGCCGTCTTTGAGAATACGCACGGCGAGCCATGTAAGCATGAATGGAAGCCCGATCATTAAGATCACCAGCATCACTGGTACGTCGAGGAGTGGTACGAGTACCATGAGCACGACATAGAGAGTGGCAGCGAGGATGTGTTTCTTAACGGGTTCCATTGGTCTTTTAGGTAGAACCCGTGAATGCTGAGAATGTTCGCCTAATGCTGAATGACGAGCCTTCCTGAGAGGTCTTTTACACCGGCTACTCGGTAGATGTACATTCCTGAAGCAAGGTCAGTGGTATTGACTACTGTGCGTCGCGTCTGATTCATCACAACCTGTTCAACGATTTGTCCGCTGAGGTTGTAAATTTCAAGAGTTCCGTCTACCACTTGGCTGAATTCGAAGCTCACTCGGTCATTTCCAGGGACTGGGTAGACCTTCGCTTGCACTTGCTTTAACTCTTCAACGGTGTCTGGATCTGAACCTCGGAAGAAGATCAATCCTCCGTTTTGAATTCCGTAGAAGAGGTCCAGCAATCCGTCGTTGTTAATGTCGATGACCCAAGAACCAGCGCGTGATCCTTCTTGGATGTTCTCTACACTTTCGTCGACCTCATTGAAGACACCAGAGAGGTTTCCTGAAATTCCATCGAAGTGTTGAATCGTACCTAGCTCATTGGCCATGAACAACTGGAATTCTCCGTTTCCATCCTTGATCAGCTGTGGAACACTGTATCCGTTAATGCCCAGGAAGTTATCGGCGTAAACCCCTCCAAAGCTCTCTGGATCGTCGCCAGTCTGTAGAGTGAGGCCGAAGCTATTCACCGTACCCGTATTCTTATACCAGTTGATCACTCCTAATTTCTCACCGATGAGGACATCAAGCAGTCCATCTTCATCAACGTCTACGATGAAAGGTGTGGCAAATTGCCCGACGTCGATCGTTTCGCCGTTAGAGTCTGTAATTGCTGCGATTTCTAGTTGCATGTCGGCTGGTTGTCCAGCCTCCGCCACGTTTCTGAAGAAGTGAATAATGCCTGTTTCTTCACCTAAGATCATGTCGTCGTCTCCATCGCCGTCCATGTCTCCAAACGCAGGGTATATCGATTCTACTTGCAACGAAGGGATGTCAAGCCAGTTATCGTCGATCAAGGTAAATTCTGGTGCAGTTGCACTTCCTGTGTTTTCAAAGAGCGCTAGCTGCGAAGGGAGGAGGTCTACCAATTCGTAGTACTCCTTATTCGCCAGTACCAAGTCTTGCAAACCATCTCCGTTGTAATCGAAGAATGTCGGGTAGGCTCCTCGTCCAACCTCAATACATGTGTTCTGCAAGAAGTTCGTTTCCTGAAACACAAATTCTGGGTTGCTCTCGGTACCTTCGTTTAGATAAAGCCAAATACTTTCGTCGTCATTCGTCTCGATGCGCGTATTAGGAGCCACGATTAGGTCACTCACGCCGTCATTATTAATGTCTTCGTAGAATCCTGCTGGGAATCGTTGCAATTCAACTGGAAGATCATCTAAACTTCCTGGAAAGTTAGCATCAACAATAACTGTGCTGTCTTGACCATCTACGGCGTTGGCCATGTATAATCCAGCTAGCTCTTTAAAGGATACATCACCAATCGCTAGGTCTTTCACTCCATTATCATCAAAATCAAAACTGACAATGGATCCTCCCGTGTGACGGTAACCACGGTCGTCTGAAGAACGTGGGTCAACGACGTTGAACGGACAGTCAAACTCGTCTCCAATTAACCATGAATTATCTTCGGCACTTTCGGCAGCCATGCCATAACAGCGGTTCGTGCACTTAAAGCTCAAATCTGAGCAATCACCGTTGTCGGCTCCCTGTCCTTCGAAGAAGTAAAGTGTTGTGGCAGATTCCGTGAAGGTGACAATGTCGAGATCACCATCCCCGTCGTAGTCAGTAATGCTCGGAAGATCGATGGAAAGCACCAGCAGAGGGAAGATTTCAGGACCTCCACCAAAATCAAACTCACACTGCACTTGACCGGAAGCTAATTCAAAGCTTAGTCCATCTTGCTCGTTCCCAGTGTTGCGATATACTTTTACGCTACTCTGGAAACTTGTGAAGATGTCTTCTTTCCCATCACAATCGTAATCACGAAGTAACACCCAGTCTACAAGTTCTGGAAAAAGCGAGGCGTACTCTGGCGCGTATTTATAGTTGATGGCACCATCGGAGCTGTCTTCATTGGTGAATACCAAGGTTCGATTCCCATCGCGGTCAAATACGAAAAGATCTTTGTCTCCATCGTAGTCAACGTCGATACGCGAGAATTGCGGGGCAGTGAAACCGCCAACCCAAGGGTTCAGTAATTCAGCTTCCTGGAATACAGCGATATCTTGATCTCGTTCAAACTGATATTGAGCTTCCGCGCTAGCGAAGAAGGTCAAAGAGACCAATAAGATTCCAAATCGTTTCAAGTGCATATTCAACAAATTCATTTCCTTCGCGTTTGTAATAATAGGTAAACATCAACTCTTCCTGTAACGAAAGGTATTGAAATGGATACATTCTTAGACATACTTCTCCTACTTGTGCCCGCACTTCTTGTCTTCCTGACGGCCATGATCTTCTTTAACAGAATGCGCAATGACCAGCGCGAATTTCAAAAGTGGCATATGCGTTCAGAAGAGCGCAAGCACAGCCTTCCGCTACAAATGAAGGCTTATGAGAGATTGATTATCATGTTGGAGCGTATCACACCCTCTAATTTAGTGATGCGCGTCAATCAAGGTTCAATGAACGGAGCTCAGTTGCAACTAGAACTACTTAAAGCGGTTCGTTCTGAGTTCGAGCACAACATCAGCATGCAGATGTATGTGAGCCGTACAGCTTGGGAATTGACCAAGAATGCCAAAGATGAAGTTCTTCAAATGGTAAAGATTGCTGCAACGAAAGCCGGACCAGAGGCCTCAGGCATGGCGTTGAGCAAAGAAATCTTTGACCTCGAAGCAAAAACAGGGAATCAAGCAATTAAGCAGACCTTAGATTTACTTCGAATGGAGGCTCAGAAAATGATGTAATCAGGGAGCTTCGTAAAGGTCGTTCATGACCAAAATTTTCCCATTTCGTGTCGAGATTTCTTCAGTGCTGATGCTTGCGCCGGCAATCTCATACCCACCGCGGTCAGTGATTTTCAATGGCTCTCCGGTGTGATTGATCAAATTCTCACGAGAAGTCATTTCCTTGTATCCGAAGATTTCGTCAATGATATAAGCCGAAACGAAAGCATCAATGGCTTCCACATTTCCTTCTTTAAGAAGGTCTCTCCAAGCCGGGTAATTTTCCATAACATCATTACGCGGAGCTAGAACAGTTACCCCCATACCATGCACGTGTTTACTTAGAGTGGAAGCCTTCAACAATTCCCCAAAATGGCTGAATTTTTCAGTAGTGGTTAGGTAACGGTAAGGACTTGTAATGTTCTCCTCCGTAGCTGTTACCTCCTCTTTCTGCTGGTCCATTTTTGCCTTTGCATTGGCGTCGTAGTCGCCTGGTCGGCGATCAATTACCTCTTCCGGTTTTGTTGCCTCCTCCTTGTTTGTAGTCAGGTTCGAGGGTTGTTGAACCGTAGGCATTTCTTCTTCAGCGCTGTCATTGTTCTGAGGTTCATTACAAGCTGCCAAAGTCAAAGCTGCAAAACAAACTGTCAGGAAATGGAACGTCATCTTTCTCATCGTGCGTAATTTTGTCGAAAGATAATTAATCAGATCATGACTCCATTCCAACGACAATTCCTTGCCATCTCTGTGTTTTTCATCGGTACAGGGGTAATCCTTGGAGCTATGGGTGCCCATGCGCTCAAAGCCGTTTTGGCCGAACAGCAGTTGACTAGCTACCTCACAGCGGTTCGATACCAAGTATGGATGGGAATGGCGCTTGCTCTGACCGTCATCGCAGGTAAAATCTTCCTTCAAGATCGCGTGAAATGGGTGGCTAGATTGCTGACTACCGGCACGTTAATGTTTAGCGGGAGCATTTATCTCCTAATTTCCTTTCCCCAAGGTCATGCGATGCGAAGTATTCTTGGTCCTATTACACCTATCGGCGGAACGCTCCTGATCGTCGCTTTCGGAATCCTACTTGTGCGAATTTTAACAGTTAAAAGTGTTGATTAGACACTTAGTTTAACTGGCCTTGGATAGCTGGGTTTTACACGTGGGATGTGGAAAATCACTGACAAAGAATAGGCAGCTTCGCTTGCAACTCTCCCTTCTAAAAGACCTAATTTTGCTAGCATATTGCTCAATAAACAGCAGTCTTTATGAATCACTTCGGAAGAAAAGCCGATGGAGCCACGCTCGATTCGATCGGGCTTGGTAAAGTGGCAAACGCTTACTGGAATCTAACGCCAGCAGAGCTTGTCGAAGAAACCCTGATGAACGGCCAGGGAATGCTCACGAATACGGGAGCGCTAGCAGTTGATACCGGTGAATTCACTGGTAGATCCCCTCAAGACAGATTTGTAGTTATTGATGACACCACACGCGACAGCGTATGGTGGGGTCCGGTGAACCACAAGTTCGATCCTGAGAAATTCGATGCGCTGTACGCTCGCATGCGTGCTTACCTAACAAACCGCGACGTTTATGTACGCGACGCGTACGCTTGTGCAGACGACAAATACCGTTTGAATATTCGTGTGGTAACTGAGTTCCCATGGTCGAATATGTTCGCAAGCAACATGTTCCTTCGTCCTACGGCGGAAGAGATTGACAACTTCGATCCTGAGTGGCACATTGTCTGTGCTCCAGACTTCATGGCAGAAGCAGGTATCGACGGAACACGTCAGCACAACTTCGCCGTATTGAACTTTACGAAGAAGATGATCATCATTGGAGGTACAGCGTACACTGGTGAAATCAAAAAAGGAATCTTCTCTGTGTTGAACTACGTCCTTCCGCATGATAACAACGTGCTTTCGATGCACTGTTCAGCGAATGTGGGCGACGACGGAGACACTGCTGTTTTCTTCGGACTTTCAGGTACAGGAAAAACAACCCTTTCTTCTGATCCAAACCGTCACCTCATCGGAGACGATGAGCACGGGTGGTCAGAAAATGGAGTATTCAACTTCGAAGGTGGTTGTTACGCGAAAACGATCGATCTTTCTCAAGAGAAGGAGCCTCAAATCTGGGATGCGATCAAGTTCGGTGCGATTCTAGAAAACATCGGTTTCCAGGATGACGGTTGTACTCCTGATTACCATGATGCAACGAAGACGCAGAACACACGTGTGTCGTACCCGATTGATCACATTGATAATATCATGGAACCCTCAGCCGGTGGCCATGCGAAGAATATTTTCTTCTTGACTTGTGACGCGTTTGGAGTATTACCTCCGATCTCTCGTCTAACGAAAGGTCAAGCGATGTACCACTTCATCTCTGGTTACACTGCTAAAGTTGCAGGTACAGAAGCAGGAATAGATGAGCCTGTAACAGCATTCTCTGCTTGTTTCGGTTCTCCATTCCTTCCACTTCACCCAACGAAATATGCAGAAATGCTAGGGAAGAAGATGGAAGAGCACGACGTAAACGTTTGGCTAGTGAACACTGGTTGGAGCGGTGGCGGTTATGGTGAAGGTGAGCGTATCAAGTTGCGTTTCACTCGAGCGATGATCACAGCGGCACTCGAAGGAAAGCTAGATAACGTTGACTACACAGAGCATGCGGTATTCGGATTGCAGATGCCAACTTCTTGTGATAACGTTCCGACTGAGATCCTAGACCCACGCAACACGTGGTCTGACAAAGACGCATACGATACGAAAGCGGTAGTGCTTGCTCAAAAGTTCATCGACAACTTCGACGAGTACAGCGATTTCGCGAATGAAGAGATTATGGCTGCTGCTCCTAAAGTGGCAGAAAAAGTATAAGACCTCACAATAATCAACGAAAAGCCGGGGAGCAATCCTCGGCTTTTTTATTTTCGGCCCATGCAATTATTCTATACCAACCATATCGTTGAAGGAATGGCGATGCTTCCTGAGGATGAATCGCAACACGTGATCAAAGTGCTTCGAAAGCGCGCTGGTGATGTTATCTATGTCACTGACGGAATGGGAACCCTCTTTGAAGGCACCATCTACGAAGCTGCAGCGAAGGAAGTACGCGTGAATCTTGAGGTACTCGATAAGCGCGAAAAGGATACGCCTGACCTAACGATAGCCATTGCACCAACAAAGAACCGCGACCGTTTTGAGTGGTTCATTGAGAAGGCGGTGGAGCTGGGCTGTACCGAGATCATTCCGATTTGGTGTGACAACAGCGAACGTAAGCACGCGCGTACCGATCGTTGGGAGAAGATTGCGATTTCGGCCATGAAGCAAAGTCTGCACCTCTATAAGCCAGTAATTCATCCGCCCACTGATGTTGATGATCTTTTCGCTAACGCGGAATTGGACAAGGATAAAATGATCGCATGGTTAGGGGAAGATGAGCCCAGTGCTTTCTTTTCTGAAGCGTATGATGCGTCGAAGCCGAGCATCATTGCCATCGGTCCGGAAGGAGATTTTTCTGATGACGAAGCTGATTTGGCAAAAACGAATGGTTGGACACCAGTATCCTTAGGGCATTATCGTTTACGTACAGAAACGGCTGGCTTCACTGTGATGTCTTGGGCTGCGCAAAAGCAATTCGAGGCAGAATCCTAAGGGAAGTTTACTAACTTCACACAAACCCTCTCTATGAAACGCTTCCTTCCCATCCTGATCATAGCGCTCGTAGCTATGTTTCTGACCAATCCAGATCGAGAAGATTTCAAGGTATTTGTTGCCGAACGATTGGAAGATCGCATGCTTGAAGGGTCAGAAGGAAATGACATTGCCGAACTCTTCGGAAGTGAAGCAAGCAAGATCGCCGCAGGAGTGGCTGAAAAGATGGCCGAACGAAAGAACTTCTACATTTTCTCTCTGTATGAAATTCCCATGGGTACTGATACCTTCAGATACGTGGGCATCTTTAAGATCTTCATCCCTCTACAAGAGAAACAACCCCTGAATTTGTGAGACTATTTTGGTTTGTGCTTGTTGCGCTCCTCGTGGGATGCGTTCCAAAAGAAGCAAGCAAGAATGCCATGATTAAGATGGCAGTTCCTCAGCTTATCCCGAAACCTCAGTCGATGGAGTTGTCAGGACAAGTAGCCTACGTTTTATCTGAAGAACTGACTGTTTTTGACGAAGGTGGATTTGAGTCTGAAACCGAAATGTTGTCTGCCTTCTTCGATCGTCCCATTCGCAAAGTGGAATCACCAGAAGAAGCGGATATCCGTTTTCAGCGTTCGCGTTGGTCTCGAATTCCTGAGGCCTACTTGCTTAACATAGATTCAAGCGGAGTACAAATCACTGCCGGTAGTAATCACGGAGCTTTCAACGCGGTCATGACCCTCGTACAGTGGAAGAAAGGTGATCACTTAAAGCACGTTACCATTGACGATGAACCTTCTTTTCGCCACCGTGGAATGTTGCTGGATTGCTGTCGCCACTTCATGGAACCAGAGTTCGTGAAACGCTACATCGACCTCCTCGCTCGATATAAAATGAATGTCTTGCACTGGCATTTAACCGAAGACCAAGGATGGAGAGTAGAGATTGATGCTTATCCCAAGTTGACGGAGGTAGGCGCTTGGCGCACTGAAAAAGACAGTTCTATTCACGGTGGATTCTACACCAAAGAAGAGATGCGAGATATCGTAGCCTATGCGGCTGCTCGTCACATAAAGGTCATTCCTGAGATTGAATTGCCAGGACATAGTTCCGCTGCCATTGCGTCGTACCCGTGGCTTTCTTGCACGGGGGAGCAAATTCCTGTTGAGAATGAATGGGGTGTCTTCAAGGACATCTATTGCGCTGGAAACGACAGTACTATTGCCTTTTTGGAGACCGTCTTAGATGAAGTGCTAGAGATTTTCCCTTCCGATGTCATCCATATAGGGGGAGACGAAGCGCCCAAGACACGCTGGGAGCAATGTGAGAAGTGTCAGCGACGCATCAAAGAAGAAGGGCTTCACGATGAGCACGAGCTCCAAAGCTGGATGATCGGGCATTTCGCAGAATTCCTTGATTCGAGAGGCCGCAAGCTGATCGGATGGGATGAAATCCTTGAAGGCGGGCTTCCAGAAGGAGCCATGGTACAATCGTGGCGAGGCATGGAAGGCGGCATCACAGCTGCCGAGATGGAGCGAGAGGTGGTGATGAGTCCGACCAGCCACGCTTACTTCGACTATGACGTCCGTTCGACAGACTTAGAAGAGGTGTATTCTTTTGACCCGATTCCTGAATCACTTTCCGCCGATCAGGCGAAATATATCATTGGTGGAGAATGCAATATGTGGACTGAACACGCACCTCAAGACAAGGTTGATTCGAAGGTCTTTCCTCGAATCTTAGCCATGGCCGAGGTGTTGTGGGCCTATCCTGAAGAGCGCAATTATCAAGAGTTTGAGCGGAGAGTAGATCGCGAATACGCTGCGCTCGATGAGTTAGGCGTTGATTATGGCGCGGCTACTGTGCCTTTTGAATTCGCTAGCGCGGAACCGGGAAAGGTGTCGATTGTAGATCGCGTGAGTGGATTGAAAGTAAGCTGGCGCACCTTTGGAGAAGCTTGGCAGGAGGGAAGAGAGATCAAAATTCCCCCCGGATTGCACGAGTACGAGGTGGTGGGTTACAAAAATGGAAGAGTTTATGGTGACACCATCGAATTAAATCTTGCGAATCACTTGGCTCTCGGGGCACCTACAAAAGTGATCAATGGATTCTCTGATTGGTATACTGGTGGAGGAGACAAGGCGATGACGGACGGTTTCTCAGGCAGTTTTGACTTCAGAGACGGACATTGGCAAGCAGAGCAGGGGGTAGACATGATCTATGAAATTGACCTTGGCGAATCAACCTCAATTTCTAGCGTTCAAATCCCAGTCTACATCTATGGCAACGCATGGATTTTTAGTCCGGAGTACATTGATCTCTGGAGCTCAGACGATGGATTGAACTGGGAAAAGTTCGCTCGTATTGATATGCCTTCCATGTCTGGAAACGTAGAACAGCGGATCGTTGTAGCTGGAAAAAACTGGGATGAATTCACGACTCGCTATGTCAAAGTTGAAGCGAAAAATCCAGGGCCATGTCCAGAATGGCACGACGCAGCTGGACAACCAAGTTGGGTGTTTATGTCGGAGATTGTCATCAACTAATCCCACAGCCGATTTCCTAAGATTCCACGTTATGTGGAAAACTCTTTTAACAGACTTTAAAATATCGGACACAATAAGCCGTTAACTAGCTGAGAACGCTCTCCTGAGCGGAAGGAAATTGCTAGTTTTGCGCTTCCTTTTTGTGGAGATAGATGATGAAAACAACTTTAGGAGCTATTTGTATCGCATGCTGCTTGGCGGCCTTTGTGGGGTGTGAGATTATCAACCCAGCAGAGCCATTGCCGGCATATCTGGTTATTCCATCATTCGACCTCGTCACTGATTACTCTTCAGAAGGATCAGATGCAGAAAAAATCACCGAAGTATGGGTCTTTGCGAACGATCAGTTGATCGGAGCCTATGACCTACCTGCGGAAGTTCCAATCCTCGTAGACGGTGTCACTGATATTGAGATTTATCCAGGCATCAAGAACAACGGAGTTGCTACTGACCGCATCATTTACCCATTCTATTCTACTTACCAGCTTGATCTTGATATGCGTCCACTGGAGAAAGACACGATCTTCCCAGTATTCGGATACAAAGAGTCAGTAACGGTAATCAACGTCGATGATTTCGAAAACAACACAGTGTTCACTGTCGATATCGGTGTGGAAGGAGAGATCGTGCGTACTACGGACGATGCGGTGGTGTTCGAAGGCGATGGATCAGGACTGGCCACATTGACTGCGGATGAGGCGTTGACGCGTATCGTGACCAACGAGCAAGATTTCGATCTACCAGGTAACCGTCTGTCATACCTCGAAATGAACTTCAGAAGCAACAACTCGATGGCAGTCGGACTGCTAGCAGTGAGTCCTGCTTCTACTGAGCGAGAGTATCTCGTGATATTGAATCCAACCACCAACGACGCAGGTGAAGAAGAGTGGAATAAGGTCTATGTGGATCTCAGTACCATCGCTGCTACGTATTCGACCTTCAGTGATTTCGAAGTCTTCATTGAGTCGGTGGAAGATGAATCTGGAAAAGAGGTAGAGCTCTACTTCGATAATATCAAGATCGTACACTTTTGATGAACAAAGGGCAACAGGTCGTAAAGTATCTTATCGCAGACTGGCTCAGCGCCTCTGCGGCATGGACCGTGCTCTACATTTTCCGAAAGAAGGTCATCGAATCCAACAAGTACGGATATGACATCCCGTTGGAGTTTAACGACAACTTCTATTATGGTCTCTTGCTGATTCCCATCTTCTGGGTCACGCTCTACACCATGGTAGGACAGTACAATCACATCTACCGGAGACACCGTCTGAAGGAGCTGAGTCAAACGCTATGGATCACCATGTTGGGAGTGATTCCGTTGTTCTTTGTCTTACTTCTGAACGATCAGATTACCTCGTACCGTGATTACTACCAATCCTTGTTGGTACTATTCGGGGCGCATTTCCTTTTGACTTTCACGCTTCGCTACATGCTCACCACGCGCACAGTGAAACGGATCCACAGTCGCGAAATTGGGTTCAATACCATTATCGTGGGTGGAAACGAGCGCGCTTTAGCGATGTATGAAGAGATCAAAGCCATGCGCAAGTCGCCTGGGTTCAAGTTCCTTGGTTTCGTGCGAGTGAATGGGAAAGACGATCTGCTAAGCAAGTACATGCCGTATTTAGGGCAGTACCAGCGTCTTCCTGAATTGATCAAGTTGAAGAACGTAGAGGAAGTCATCCTTGCGGTTGAATCTTCAGATCACAAAGAAATTGGCGCCATCCTCAACATGCTTGAAGGACAAGGCGTGAAGGTGAAAATCATCCCAGGTATTCACGATATCATGCGCGGTTCAGTGAAGATGACGAGCATCTTCGGAGCGCCACTGATCGAAGTGAACCAAGAGATCATGCCGGCATGGCAATTCAGCATCAAGCGTGTGATGGATATCGTATTCTCAGCGATTGCCGTAGCGTTACTGACGCCAGTATACTTGGTGCTCGCCATCCTCGTCAAGACCTCTTCGAAAGGACCGATTTTCTTCGTTCAAGAACGCATCGGAATCCATGGCAAGCCATTCAAGATCATTAAGTTCCGAACGATGTATCAAGATGCGGAGAAGAACGGTCCACAGCTCTCAAGTAGTGCTGATAGCCGTATCACACCGATCGGAAGGTTCCTCCGCAAAACAAGAATGGATGAGCTCCCACAATTCGTGAATGTCATGAAAGGGGAGATGGCACTCGTAGGTCCACGTCCAGAACGCCAGTTCTACATCGACCGAATCACCGAAAAAGCACCACACTACCGCCACCTACACAAGGTTCGTCCTGGCATCACCTCATGGGGCCAAGTCAAATACGGCTACGCAGAAAACGTAGACGAAATGATCGCACGTCTGAAGTACGATCTACTCTACATTGAAAACATGAGCCTAGCCGTAGACTTTAAGATTCTGTTCTACACGATACTTATCGTGCTTAAGGGGAGCGGGAAATAACCTTTTAAGGCGTATGGCTTAAGGCTTAAGGCTTAAGTTCTTGTTCCTGGTCTCGAGATTGACCAGTTATAGATTATCGATTTTTGATTATCGATTCCTGCCTCTAGACCCTAGACTCTCGTCTGCTAATTCAAACAATTATCACACGTCCCCTGGATCAGGATTTGAGATGAATTGATTTTCCTTCCAGGGATTGATGGTATAGACACTTCAAGATCTAGGCAATCAACTTTGCCGCAATCAGTGCATTGGAAGTGGGGGTGGACATCAGCGTGTCCGTGAGAAGAGCAGCCTTGGCATTTGGCGTACCACTTAATGCCATCTGAGCTCATAAAGGAATGAAGGATACCATCGTCTTCTAAACGATCGAGTAATCGATAGACTGTTGTTTTATTGACATCCTTTTTCAACGACTCAATCAGTGATACGGCTGAAATAGCGTCATGGCTATCAGCGAATTGGCTCAAAAGGAGGTCAAGAGATTTCGTGCGTCGTACAATTCCCATGGTTCGAATTTAGCGCAACTAGGTTGCGATAACAAATTCACTTGCTATATTTGCAACACAGTTGCATTAAGAGTGAAGTCGATTCAATTGAAATCAGATGTTATGGGAGCCGCGGCAAGCGGTCTGTGTATGATTCACTGCATGGCAACTCCATTCATCTTTATTGCGCACAGTTGTACGGCTGCCTGTTGTGAAACGGCACCAGCTTGGTGGAGATGGATAGACATCGGTTTTTGATCATATCCTTCTTTGCCGTGATGCACTCAGGCAAGCACACAACCAAAGTGGCCGTGAAATGGCTTCTCTGGATTACATGGATCGCTCTTGCTGTAGCTGTAATGAATGAAAACTTGGGGTGGTTTGCTGCCTCGCATTGGTTCAAATACTCGGCCGCTATCGGATTGGTAGCAGTACACATCTACAACTTGAAGTTTTGCCGTTGCCAAGACGACGAGTGCTGTGTACCGGCCACGACATAGAAAAGACTGCAACGATTGGTTACGAGAAATGAGTCACACGGTTAAGGCGTTTCCTCATGTCACTCTTAAGACTCATTTCGCAAACACAGTTTTAGAAAGGTTCTCAACAACCCCTCTCTCTGTGACCAGCCCCGCATTTGCGGGGCTTTTTGTTTCCGGCGTCCGGCGTCCGGCATCCGTCTCCCTATTCAACGGACGCCGGACGCCAGATGCCGGAATTCCCTATCTTTGCCTGCTCTGCCAAAGTGTCATCGGTATGAAATTTGATGTATACATGGCAAACGATCTTTGATTTCTGGGGCTGAACTGGCTTTGACAGCGAGATGAATCGCTAAGCAAGCATGTCGAGGTTTTCTTGCTTTACCTCGTAAATCCAAGGGCATGAGTCAGAAATGACAACACTTCTTACGCACTCGCGGCTTAATCTAGTCTAAGACAGATTGCCTAATTCGAGTCCTCTAGGTAGGACGGAACGAGTTGTCCGGTCTATGGGTATTGTTCCTTTCCTATAGACAACGGGCATCGTAAAAATGGGACTAGCAGAGGGCGGGCCTAACGCCTAATGCGAAATTTACTAGGCTAAGCTTTAGGTTGGGCGCTGATGTCCGGCTTCAAGTCGAAAATTAATCATCAGCTAAACATGTAGAAACCATAGATATTCCTCGTTTGGACGCGGGTTCGACTCCCGCCAGCTCCACTAATAAAAGGGACTTCCTAATCATTTAGGAGGTCCTTTTTTTATGCATTGGGGAGGAGAAGTTTATTCCGAGAACGGAGTGATTCGGAAACTCCCGCCAGCTAGACTTATAAAATGGACTTCCTATTCATTATGGGAGGTCCCTTTTTTGCATTGGGGATGGGAGGTTTTCTTGGGGAGCACGGCGATTTGGAAACCAAAGTTGCTTACTAACGGAGTGCGCTATTCTTGAATAAGTGAATGTTCAATCAAGATTAATTTAAAAAGTGGTTGAAGAGAACTACCATGTGCTAATTCACTGGATATTATGTAAAACAGGACTGCAATAATAAGATTCGAACGATTTGAATCAACGACTGAAAAAAGATAGGTTCACGGAAATTTCGGATTATGTTAAGAATTGTGATTTTATTCTATCTCTTACTATTATGCACTGTGGCTATTGCTGAGGAGGTAAGCATAGAAGTTCATACCGACAACTGGGGTTACGAAATATATTGGGAGCTTTCTGATGCTTCAAATGATTGTGGAGAGGAGCCTATTTTTGTCGGCGGAAATACAAATGTAGGATGCGAAGGAGGAGGCGGCCAACAACAATCAGCAGGAGGTTATCCCAATAACTCGACCATATCTGAAGGTCCATGGGATTTAGAGCTTGGAGGAAGCTACAAAGTAATCTTTATCGATGATTGGGGCGACGGAGGAGCAATATTTGATATTCAAATTGGTGGATATACGGTATACAGTTTTGAGGCAACTGGGGCAGAGGATGAGTTTATATTCGACGTTGTTGAGCTTCCAAATCTTGACGTAGGGATTCATGAACTTACAATGGGTCCCTATCTTAATCAAGGTGAGGTCGAAGTACAAGGTCATGTATTGAATAGTGGATTAGAGTCGATAAATTCGTTAACACTGGCATTTTGGGTGGGTAATGAGGAATGGATTGTTGGGAGTCTAAATGATTTAAGTATTGCCCCTTTTGAAGAATACACTTTTGTGCATCCGATTCTTTGGGGAGCATGGTCTCCGGGTTCTTATGAGCTATCCGTTCAAATTCTTGAAGTAAATGGATTAACGGGAGATGAGAATCCAATGAATGACATGCAGAATATTGATCTCACTGTATTGGACATTCAACCCAACATCTTGCCGAGTTATTTCTTAGATACTGAAAGTGTTGAAATTGAGGTGATTGCTGATAACACTGATCAAGTTGATCATCCACGTGATTTGGATTTTCACCCGGGTGGTGACCTCTGGATAATTAATCAAGGTACTGAAAATACAGGTGGTTCAACTGTAAAAATTACAGATCCGGGTTCTCAAAATCAGAATTCTCTATGGCAGCAAGATGGTAATGCTTGGCATTTTATGTCACTACCGAGTGCGATCGCTTTTGGGTTGAATACTAATTTTGCCACCTCTACAGCGGTTTTTGATGCCAATCATGACGGGGGAGAACCATTCACCGGACCTGCTTTATGGTCAAGTGATCCTGACATATATGCCCAGCCGTCAGGAGGAAATGGTAGTCATTTGGACATGCTTCATGAAAGTCCGTATTCAATGGGTATAGCTTGGGAAAGGGATAATATTTATTGGGTTTTTGACCACTTTAATGGAGATATTGCTCGCTATGATTTTGCTGAAGATCACGGTCCAGGAAATTCCGATCATGCTGATGGAATCATCTGGAGATTTCCAGAGGTCGAGGTAAGCTGGATTGAACAGGGAATCTCCTGCCATATTGAGTTCGACGAGGATAAAGAAGATTTGTACATCGTTGATGGAGGGCAAGGTAGAGTTTTGCGACTTAATTCTGCTTCGGGAAATTTATCAGGAGTTCCGTCTTGGGGACCACATGAATCTTTAGCAGAATATGCAAACGTTACTGGAGTCGAGTGGGATGTTGTTGTTCAAGAAGGTCTCATAGAACCTAGTGGAATTGAAATTCTGGATGGCTACATGGTAGTCAGCGACCATGCCAATGGAGACGTCATATTTTTTGATATCAGTGAACTCCCTGCTAACGAAATTGGAAGAGTAAGCACAGGCGCTCCTGGCATACAAGGAATTGTAATTGGACCTGACGGTTTCTTATGGTACGTGAATTCTATAACCAACGAAGTAGGTCGGCTTATTCCAGATTCAGTCATCCTGAATACGACAGAGGCTTCAGAGACTATAGTAGAAGTTTTTCCTAACCCCGCATCAGAGTTTTTTAGTGTTCGTATAGACAAGCAATTCGAGCATGGATATATAAATCTTTACTCAGCATCTGGTGAAATTGTACATACCGAGAAACTCAATGGTTCAGATCGATTTACGATTCTAACGCATCAATTACCTAGAGGAGTTTATGTTCTTGAGGTCGGTGGATCGGAATTTTTGATCAACAAAAGATTGATTATCCAATAGCGTTTTACGTAAAAAAAAAAGAGGACGACAAATTGTCGTCCTTTTTAATTTCAGACATGTTGATTCTATTTCTTCAAAATGGGTGGTGAGGTCAATGGTGATTGGGTTTGGTTATTCAATTTGGGCATTTTCAAATAATTAGGGAGAGATCTGGATGCCACGGCATTTAGTTGGTTAATTGTTATCGCTTCTTGAGGAACTTATCAAATGATTCTAATGGTCAACTCTGTCAGATTGAGAAATCAAATGTTGATTTGAGATTTTTTAATTTTATTCTTTAGGATTTGGGCATTTAGGGCTACTATAATCGTACTCAAAATCATAAAGATAGCGCCAATAGCAGGCTCGAGAACGAAGCCGTAGGAATATAGCACGCCTGCTGCCAAAGGAATAGTCAATACATTATATCCTAAGGCCCATATGAGATTTTGAATCATCTTCCTGTAAGTAACTTTTCCAAATAGAATGAGGTTAACTATATCTTGTGGGTCGCTATTAACAAGAATAATATCAGCTGTTTCAGCTGCAATATCTGCACCTGAACCTACAGCAATCCCTACATCCGCTTGTGCCAAAGCAGGGGCATCATTTACACCATCCCCCGCCATTGCTACGAATTCACCCTGCGCTTGTAGTTCTCTTAATTTTTCTTGTTTTTCATGAGGTAATACATTGGCCATGAACTTATTCATAGCTAATCTGTTGGCCACGTCTTGGGCAACATCTTCACTATCACCAGTTAGTAAAAGGGTTTTTATGTTGTTTTTATGCAGTGTCTTTATGGCTCCGAAAGAAGCTTTCCTGATTTGGTCAGCGAAGGAGACAAATCCGATTATCTCACCGTTTGATAAAAAGAACACTTTTGTTTCGGCGCTTGAATCCGTGTATTCCGTGTCACTGCGGTTGATCTTTTTCAATATACCATTGCCTCCGGCTTCTATTTTTTGCCCTTCTACAATCGCGCTAACACCAATTCCGGGTTCATATTTGAAGTCTTCTGCATGGGGAATGGAAATACCCTCTGATTTGGCCTTTCTTAGGAGTCCTTTGGCAATATGGTGCTCAGAATATTGCTCTACAGCAGTAGCTAATCGTAATAGTTCTCGCTCATTTATTCCGTCTTGTAGAGGCACTATTCGTATCACTTCATGAGAACCTTGGGTAAGCGTTCCGGTTTTATCGAAAACGATAATACTGATTCTACGACTGTTCTCAAATGCCGTCCGATTGCGTATGAGCAGACCGTTTTGTGCGGAAATGGTTGTGGAAATAGCTACCACCAGTGGCACGGCCAGTCCTAACGCATGGGGGCAGGAAATAATCATGACGGTTACCATTCGCTCCAGGGCATATACAAAGTCAAAGCCTAACGCTATCCAAACCACCAACGTTCCGAAACCAACTGTGAGCGCAATGTAGGTAAGCCATTTGGCTGCCCGATCTGCCAGATTTTGGGTTTTACTTTTTGTTTTCTGCGCTTCCCGTACCATTGTAATCACTTTATTCAGATAGCTGTCCTTTCCCGCTCCCTTCACTTCTATACGTAATGTGCCGTTACCGTTGATGGCTCCGCCAATTACTGTGTCGCCTTCTCTCTTTTTTACCGGTTTGGATTCACCTGTGAGCATACTTTCGTTAAGGTGGCTTTCTCCTTTAAAAATGAGGCCGTCCGCAGGTATCTGTGCTCCAGGTTTTACTTGTATGTGGTCGCCTTTTTGTAATTCATCCAACTTTACTTTTTCAACCGAGCCATCACCGCTAATTCGATAAGCCTCCGATGGCATCATACTGACCAGCAGCTCCAGTGCTTTGGAAGCTCCCAAGACGGACTTCATTTCTATCCAATGACCAACCAGCATAATGTCAATAAGTGTTACCAGCTCCCAGAAGAACATTTTCCCTTCCAACCCAAATACTACGGCAGTGCTGTACGCATATGCTACGGTAATGGCAACGGCAATGAGGGTCATCATGCCTAAAGCACCCTTTTTTACTTCATCCTTCAACCCTTTCAGGAATGGCCAGCCTCCATAAAAGAAAGCAAGAGATGAAAGGGCAAAAAGGACATACAAGTTGCCGTTGAATACCAATTCAAAGCCCATAAAATCCTGTATCATAGGGGAAAGGACCAAAACAGGAATGGAGATGACCAGGGAGACCCAAAACCGTTTTTTAAAGTCTTCAATCATCATTTTGTGATGGTCGTGATGGGCATGGCCGTGCGGTGGGTTCCCGCCATGCTGTCCATATCCTTGATGTTCATGCCCCTGGTGAGTATGGTGGTTATGGTGACTGTGATTTTGGTGCTCTGAATGTTTTTTGTGTTGATGTTCCATATTCCTTTGGTTTTTTATTTTTCAATAGACATATTACCCTTTTACCTCTCAATAGCTTTTCTGTAGGGGAGCCAAGGACTTTTGGTCATCGTTTTTAGAAGATGACATGGAGACCAGTGGGTTCGATTTCGTCTATTGAATTTGTATGGAGACTCTGAGATAGTAATCCAGATGTTTCAAAGACACATGGTGATGTATGCCCCGAATCCAGTTCTTCAAATTGAAGATGTGCCAATGAAGTAATTCGAAGTTCTTTCCCGAAGCAGTAGGTAAGTATTGGTGCCAGCGTTCTCCGACAGCCGTTTCATATGCTTTCCAGCCATCTGTTGCATTCACTGCGTGTACATCAACCATTTTATCGATGCCTTTCTTTAGTTGCTCTGAGCTATAACTCTCTATGATGATCGCGTTTGCGTTTTTAATCTTTGGGCGTTGACCTGAGTCTTCAGGGTACTCAACCTCAATAGCCACTTGAACTTTCTTCTTCTTTCCATGACTCCTTCAAGGAGCTCCTTTCTCTGCGCCACCAATGACGGTCTCATCTACTTCTACATTATCAAGCAACCGTTGAGGCCCCGTTGATTTCATTGCTTGTTGTACTTTTCGCTTGAAAAACCATGCGGTTTGTTGCTTAAAACTGAACTGTCTAGCAATCTCTGTGGTTGCCATGGCTTTCTTCATCATAGACTACTGATAGGTAATGACAAAAGCTTCGACCAAGCTAAATTTGACCTTGTGAAATAGGGTGTGTGCGGTGAAAGATTCATCATAATGACATCGTTGACACCTCTTATGATACCATGTTCTTCCTTTTATAGAATGTTCGTAGCCACAAGGACGACAGTCGTCTTCCATTTGGAAGTCTCGCATGAACGATACTATATCTGTATACTTCTTCATAGCTATTGATTTTTAGCTAATAATTAGCCTCAGAACGTAAGGGATTCAGGTACTTCAGAAGTAAATGGGTAATTTGTTTGAGTTTTTCATCATCCTGTTGTTTTTATTGAACAAAAGCGAAGGCAACAATTCCTGCCAAAATCACGTAGATAAACCAATTGAAATATTTCCTGTATTTACCTGATTTTGGGGAATCTCCTGTTCTACAACATGCCTTCATTTGTCCAGATTAAAGTTCTTCTTTTACACTACCACAGTGCAGCATTTTGTCTCCGAAATAGGGATTGTTGACTTGCTTTTCTGCACTTAACCAATAAGCTCCCTTATTGTCCATTGCCATCGGGCAATACTGCCTGTACAGTTTATTGTCATTTGCTCCGGTAGCTTTTACCAGTGCATAGATGTTGTCAGAAAGTGTATTGAAATGATCCCGTTGATGTCCTGCATCTTTGGTTTCGGAAATGTGTTCTGCATCAAAGCGAATTTTTTGGGCCAGTTTGTCCTGGTTATCACCCAATGCTTCTACCAATTTCCCGGCTGCTTTGCTCGCAGCTTCACCATCTGTTTTTACTAAAGCATCTTTTATTTCCAGGTAACTGTTCAGTATTTTAGTAGCTTGTGCTTTGCTTATGCTGGTTTGTACCGTTGTTTCTGTGTTTGCATTGTCCTGTGCATTACCACATGACGTAAAGGCTGTTGCAAATCCGATTGCAAGTGCCATAGCTAAGGTTGATTTCATTGTCTTCATTTTTTTATTACATTTTAGAATTTTGATTGATTAGTGTTTCTGTAAGTCGCATGTTTAGAGCTTATTTATTTAGATTTCGAGTTTCTTTTTCAAGGAAGCCATTGAACTTTGGCACAGATCGATACTTTTTTTCTTCATCCGTTCGAACAACACCATTTTCTTTGATATCGTTGATTAGCCACTGCATTTCCATGATTTCCCTACGTTGTGCTTTAATAATTTCATCAGCGAGTTTCCTAACCCTTACATCTTCTATTTGAGCACGCTCACTGGTTAGAATGGCAATTGAATGGTGAGGGATCATGCCCTCCATATAATCTACCCCAGTTACAGTTATTTGACTTCTCACCAGACCTATTCCACCCCCGATTAATAAGATGCCCAGAATAGTGATAGCGATATTGACATTGTGCTTTCTGTACATATTGAGCATAAAAAGTAGCATGATGATAATCATTGAACCTGCCATAATAAGTGTCATGAAGAAGCGGGTTTCACTGAACCAGAAATGATCGATAATCTGGTACGAGTGTGTATACATTAAAAAAAACATTGCTACCATCGATGTGGCGATCATTGCAAAAAATTTCAGATAACTGCTGTTGTGATTGTGTTTGTTTTCCATTGATATTTGAATTTTAAAGTGAATAATTATTGAATTTTTTGTTTTACCTCCCCACAGGTCAGCATATCCTGACCGAAATAGGGGTTTCTTATTTCCTTGTTGTTACTGATCCAGTCAGCTCCGTTGTTGCTATTGGCCATTGGGCAATGCTGGATGTAAAGAGCCTGGTCAAATGGCCCGAAAGACTTCGCCATCATTACAAACTGGTCGGATAAGTCCTTGAACCCTTTCCGTGCCTGACCAATGTTTTCTGCACTGGTGATAACTTTTAGGGCTTTTTCTGCCTGGCTATTGTGTTCCATCCAGACATTATGAGCTTCTCCTTTAAATACACTCATATTGACCTTGCCCAACTTATCCAGAAAAGTACCGGCAATAGCTTTGCCCTTTTCCAAATCATCCGCTACCAGTGCATCTTTCAGTAAGAGGTATTCATCGAACAGTGGAATTAAGGTTTGTTTGGCTTTTTTGCTTATCGCCACCGTTTTGGAATGGCCGGAGTGGTCAGCCGAAGTATTGGTGGAACTACCACCATGATTATGCCCCATAGAAACCGGGCCACCTTCCGGGTTCATCATGCTTGGCTTACCTGCCAGTTGAGCTGCTGCATCAATGCTGAACGTGCCATGTGTAGCAATTTCAACGCCTGCTTCCAGCCCTTCTTTTACAATGTAGCTATCCCCCAGAGCCGGGCCAAGGACAATTTCCTGCATCATAAAGCTGATACCGGATGCGTTGCTTTGTTTGATGTACACTACTGACCGTTCTCCCGTCCACATCACAGCCGACTTAGGCACGATCAGTTCTTCCTTCATTTGCTGTATCGGGCTTTTTACAATGCCAACCGCAAACATATCCGGCTTGAGTTTCATGCCCGGATTGGTCATTTCCACCCTTGCGGTAGCTACCCGTGTTTTGGGATTGATGACCGGATCCACAAAAGTGATGTTGCCCTTAAAGGTTTCTCCGGGCAGAGAGTGAATGGTAAAAACCACATCGTTGCCCTTTTTTATCCAGGGCATATCGCTTTCATACACATCAAACAACACCCATATTTTAGAAAGGTCGGCCACTTCAAACAGGGTTTGTCCTTTTTTGATGTAATCACCCAGGTTCACCTTTTTGGTCAATACCACACCCGATACATCGGCCAGTACCGGAAACTGTTCCTGTGGTTCACCGGCCTCCAGTATGTTGTCAATCTGTTTCTCGGTGAGTTTCCAGTTCAGGAGCTTTCCTCTGGCAGCCTGATAGAGCTGTGGCTGGTCGTCTTTGATTTTATATGCCTCAAAGAGTTCTTCCTGGGCGGTAACCAGTTCCGGTGAATAGACATAGGCTAATACCTGTCCTTTGGAAACCTGCTCTCCGGTAAAACTGACCATGAGCTTCTCAATTCGTCCGGGTATGTGAGAAGATTGAGAGGAAATTTTTCGCTCATCGGCTTTTACCTTACCGTTCATGCGTACCTCCTTTAACGGTTTTTGTTTGGTGATAACCGAAGTCTGCACATTGGCCAGTTGCATCGCTGTTGGTGACATTTTTATCTCCATCGGGTTTTCTTCGTCCGAAGATTCATTGTTCAACGGAATCAAGTCCATCCCGCAAATCGGGCATTGGCCCGGTTCTGGTTGCCGAATCTGCGGGTGCATGGAGCAAGTCCAGATGGTGTTTTCGGATTGTTCGTGCTGGTGTTCACTGGCCTTGTTCTCCGGTGTTCCGCCAAAGAAAAACCAGCCCAAAAGAAGCCCCAAAACAAGGGTTCCTAATGCAATGTAGATGGTGTTTTTATTTAGATTCTTCATGTCATTCAGATTTTGCCGTTAAGTAATCGAGTTTGGCTAATGCGGTGTAGTAGTCTTTTAATGCAATAGCATCAGCTATTTGATATTTGAGCAATTCCTGTTGCATCCGAAGGATTTCTTCAAAATCTTTTCCTGAATTGCTGTATGCGGTGAGCAATAGTTCAATTGCCTGTTCGGTTTTATTACTTTGTGCCCTGTACAGTTCTATAAGCTCTAAGGCTTTGTCCAGTTCAAACCAAGCCATTTCATAGGAGCTGACCAGGTTGTTTTCAAAGTCCTCTTTGGATAAGGCAATAGCCGACTGGGTGAATTGTGCTTCTTTAACTGCAGCTTTGTATTTCCCTCTGAAAATAGGCAGGCTCATGGTTACCATTGGCATCACCACATCTTTGCCGTTATCAGGAACATTCATTTGCCCTTCACCTACGATCACATAATCCAGCCCGACACCAAAACTCGGTAAGCCCATTTTTTTAGCTACTTCTTCCTTTGTCTGTACCGACTGCATTTTTAGGTTGAGTGCTTCCAGCATAGGGTGTTGGGTGAGCAAGCTATCCTTTCTGTAACCGTTTTCAACTTGCAGTAAAGGAATTGAATCCGGTACGGACACCTGAATGGTATCCGCTCGATTGAGCAAGGTATTGAACCGTGTCAGCAGGGATATCTTTTTATCCTGCAACAGCTTGATGTCTGTTTCGGTGTTCTCGATCATAATATCCACCCGAATCACGTCCACCATGCTTCCTTTATCGTTCTTGAAACCGGTTGTCGCCAATTGCTTGAAGGTGTACAGGATGTCCCTGTTTTCTTCTTGCAATAGCAGTGTCCGATTGACTTCATACAACGGATACCAGGCTGCTTTTACCTTGTAATACAGCTCATTTCTGGCATTCAGGAATACCTGGTATTTGGCTTCTGCCATAAGTGTTGCCATTTCTCCTTTGGCTGCCAGTGTGCCAAACCAGGGAAACATCTGGGATAAACCAAATTTCGCCTGTTGTGGCCCGACCCTTGTTTCTACTGGGCTAATGAAATAGCCAAAAGACAGTTTGGGATCCGGCAGTGCATTGACCTGCGCCACCCGTTGCATCGCAGCTTCAAATTCCGCATACTTAGCTTTCAGGCCCGGATTGTTCTCGGATGCTTCTTTTAAATAATCATCCAGGGTTTGCGCATTCAAGAAACCTGACACGCACACCAGCAGGACGCTCACGATGTATTTTTTGAATGTGCTCATGGTTGTTGTTTTTTAAGTTTTCTTTCTTCCCTCATGCAGTAGAGTACCGGCACGATGAAATAGGTAATGGAAGCCACTATCATTCCACCAAAGGCGGGAATGGCCATCGGTATCATAATGTCAGCCCCCCGGCCTGTGGAGGTGAGTACCGGTAATAGTGCTATAATGGTCGTAGCAGAAGTCATAATAGCCGGTTTAATCCTTCGTTGGCCGGCCTTGACCACTGCTGCTCGTATTTCAGGGATGCTAGTGGTTTTGTGTTTTGCAAAGCTCTGGTCGAGATAGGTTCCCATCAGCACACCATCATCGGTAGCAATTCCAAAGAGGGCAATAAATCCCACCCAAACAGCCACACTTAAATTAATGGGGTACATCTGGAACAGCTCCCGTATGTTGGTTCCAAATACCGAGAAGTTGAAGAACCAATCCTGTGCATAGAACCAAAGCATCACAAAAGCTCCGCTAAAAGCCATTGCGATTCCGGTAAAGATCATTAGCGAAGTGCTCACGGATTTAAACTGGAAATAGAGTATTAAAAAGATGATAACAAATACCACCGGCACAATGATGGAAAGTCGTTTTTCTGCCCGTACCTGGTTCTCATAACTCCCGGAGAATTTGTAGCTTACTCCCGAAGGTACTACCAGCTCTCCCTGGTCTATTTTGTTCTGAATGAAGCGTTGTGCTTCTTCCACCACATCTACTTCTGCATAGCCGTCATTTTTGTCCAGTAAGACATAACCCACTAAAAAGGTGTTTTCACTTTTTATCATTTGCGGGCCTTTTATGTATTCTATATCCACCAATTCGGTTAATGGAACCTGAACATCGGTAGGGGTAGGAATGAATATCTTTTTCAGTTCGTCCGGATCATCCCGCAGCTCTCTTGGATAACGCACCCGAACCGGGAACCGCTCACGGCCTTCCACCGTAGAGGTAATTTTCATACCTCCTATAGCGGTTTCAATGGTTTGCTGAACGTCTTCGATGTGCAGGCCATACCTTGCAATAGCATCCCGGTTAATGTTCAGATGGATGTAGGGTTTACCTACAATCCGGTCGGCAAATACGGCTTCTTTCTTTACCGATGGCACTTCTTTCAGGATGTTTTCGAGTTTCATCCCGAAGTCCTCAATGGTTTTTAAATCCGGGCCAAATACTTTGATGCCCATTGGTGCTCGCATACCGGTTTGGAGCATCACAAGTCGGGTTTCAATGGGCTGCAACTTAGGTGCGGAGGTTACGCCTGGTATGTTGGTCACCTTTACAATCTCGTTCCAGATGTCGTCAGGACTTTTGATATGAGACCGCCAGTTGCGGAAATATTGCCCGGATTCATCCGGAATCAGTTCGTCTTCCGTGATGCCTTGCGCAAGCGCATCTTCATTGGTCAGGGTATCACCGGAAGTTAGAATGAACCGGTTATCGTTATCTACTTTGAACCGCACCCGGTGCCCCTTTTTATTCAGTTTGTATTCGGGTTTGTAGTTGATGATGTTCTCATACATGGAAATGGGTGCAGGGTCAAGGGCAGATTCTACACGTCCCATTTTTCCGACTGATAATTCCACTTCCGGGATGTTGGCCATCAGCATATCGAGTTGTTGTACCACCCGTTTGTTCTGCTCGATTCCAGCATGAGGCATAGAGGTTGGCATGAGCAGGAAACTCCCTTCATCCAGCGAAGGCATAAACTCTTTACCAACACCGGGAAAGGCATGGGTTAGTCCTGACCATACCGAAGTGGTTCGGATGTTGACATCGAGCTTATCAATGCCTTTGGCGATGAAGCCAAAGACACTGTTAAAACCAAACCAGATAACCGTTCCCCAAAGAATAACAAAGGCAGGAAGCAATAGGAATTTCTTTTTATTGACCAGACACCAGTTCAGTATGCGCTTATAGTATCTTTCCAATAGATAGAAGAAACCCAGTATAACTGATACAATCAGGGCAACGAAAATGAAGTTCCACAAGAGCGACTTTCCTGCTCCCAAGGGCATCCAATAGTTGGCCAATAACCAGATTACCGAAACCACTGTAACGATTAGTGCCAGGTTACGGGTAAAGAAGTTTTGCTTCGGGCTGTATTCGGTAATAAACCAGGCTGCTCCAAAAGCCATCAGGGTAACGCCTCCCCAAACGCTTGCCCAAACGGCAGTTATTAAACCACCTAAAAGCAACAGCGCATTGAACAGTTTTCGTTTCGCTTTCTTATTGATTTTAATACCAAATACCCAGTGCGCCAGTGTAGGCAGGATGATCAGGGCAACAATAAGGGCAGCGATTAATGCAAAGGTTTTGGTAAAGGCCAGTGGCCGGAACAGTTTTCCTTCGGCAGCTTCCATTGTGAATACTGGCACGAAGCTCACAATGGTAGTGCCTACGGCAGTTAAAATGGCTGAACCTACTTCGGCTGCTGCATTGTAGATGGTATCTACGAGTTTTTGTCCAGGTGGGGATTCTTTTAAATGCTTGATGATATTTTCAGACAGCACAATCCCTAAATCCACCATTGTACCGATAGCGATGGCAATACCAGATAGTGCTACAATGTTCGCATCTACGCCAAAGTAGCGCATGGCGATGAACACCATGAGTACCGCTATAGGTAACAAGCTGGAAATTAAGATGGATGCCCGTAGATTCAGCATCATCACTATTACCACCAGAATGGTAATGAGCAATTCCAGCGAAAGGGCTTCTTCTAGTGTACCTAATGTCTCATGGATAAGTTGGGCACGGTCATAGAAAGGAACAATGGTGAGCTGGCTTTCGACGCCATTGACCAATGTTTTCTTAGGTAGTCCTGGAGCAATCTCATTGATCTTTTCCTTTACATTATTAATGACTTTTAGTGGGTTGGAGCCGTAACGGGCTACTACCACACCACCCACTACTTCAGCTCCGTCTTTATCCAACAAGCCTCGGCGGGTAGCTGGTCCCAATGTTACCACCCCAATATCTTTAATGCGGATGGGTACATTATCGTGAACAGCGACCACCGCTTTCTCCAAATCTTCGATGGACTTGATGTACCCCAATCCTCTTACCAGGTATTCGGCCTGGTTGATCTCAATGGTTTTGGCTCCTACGTCTTTGTTAGACTTCTTAACAGCCATCATCACCTTGTGCAAGGGGATGTCATAGACTTTCAGTGCATTCGGATTGACATCTACCTGGTATTCCTGCACAAAACCACCGATAGACGCGACCTCTGAAACACCATCCACAGCATTTAAGCCGTATTTTACATAAAAATCCTGGACGGTACGTGTCTCATGTAAATCCCACCCACCGGTGGGATTTCCGTCTTTATCACGCCCTTCCAATGTGTACCAGTAAACCTGTCCTAAAGCGGTGGCATCCGGCCCCAATGAGGGTTGCACACCATCGGGCAGTAAACCGGAAGGCAATGAATTTAGTTTTTCCATTATCCGCGAACGAGACCAATAAAAGTCAATGTCCTCATTGAAAATGATGTAGATGCTGCTGAATCCGAATATGGAAGAACTTCGGATAGACTTCACTCCGGGAATACCCAACAGGGAAGTAGTGAGCGGATAGGTGATCTGGTCTTCGATGTCTTGAGGAGACCTACCCATCCATTGTGTAAACACAATCTGCTGGTTCTCTCCGATGTCAGGGATTGCATCTACCGCTACCGGATCAGAGGGGAGTGCCCCAATTTTCCAATTGAAGGGAGCGGTTACTAATCCCCATCCTACAAACAAGATGATGATTAAAAGTGTTACTAACTTGTTTACAAGAAAGTAACGGATGATTTTGTTCAACATAACATACCATTACAACAAATAATTACTAAGTTCTGGAACGCATTTGTTCCGTGCACTGCATGATGTATTATGCGGTGCCACATGAAATGGTATTTGGTTTAAAGAAGAAATGACTGAATGAAGACAGGGATGTCCAAATCCAGCAAGGGGGGAGAATATTTTAAATACTCGGCTTCAGTTGAAGCATCAAAAAAATAAAGATTAATGTAGCCGATGATGAACGCGGCTATAAAGCCAATTTGTAATGGGATTTCAACAATGCTCGAGCTTCTATAGTCATCCTCAATCTCAAACCGAACATACTGATTTTCACAACAGCTTTTTGACGTTATAGTTGGTGATTCATGGTGTTTTTCACAGTATGGTTCCATTTCGGTCATTCCGCAACTCAAATCTTCCTGTCCCAACATGATACTGGTCTTGACCGCCTTTCCTCCGCAGTAGTGCGTAGCAAGTGTGATGCCTACATTAGATGTAAGCATCAGCACCGACAGGAATATGGCTAAGACTTTCTTCATTTTACATTCTTGGTAAAGTAAAATTAACCGATTGGATTTTATTCGAACATGATGCGTGTCATCAATCCGAATTTAGGGCATTGATTCTTATCAGTTGTTACATAATTCTAACTTTTTTTCAGAGTACTGACATGTTTACAGGATATAAAGCATCAATGTTGCCATGCCTACCATTGTCAAATTCTCTACAATCGTAACGGTACTCATAGGCAGATTAAAGACATCACCCAGGCAGGCACATTTAATTTTTTGCATATCCAAGTTGCTTTTTATTACGCCAATGCTGCTTATTCCGAGAACGATGACGGTGGCTAGGTTGGTTTCAAATGGAGCAAAATTAAGTAGGTATAAAATACCAAGAGCTAATTCGACAAATGGGTAAATGTATCCCCATTCTTTCCGCTTTGCAGCTACAATATCATACTTCCGGTAGGAGTTAGCAAAGCCTTCAAGATTTAGGAACTTAAAGAATGCGAAGACAATAAAAAAACCTGCCATGAAATGTCTCATCCAAAGCATACCAGAAAATGCTTCAAAGGGATATTGAGCCAAAAAGCTCACTCCGGAGATAAACGCAACGATAAGTATAAGTGGTTTATAGGTATTGATGGACTTCTCCGGTAGGACTATTTCGATATTTGATAAAGGAACTGTTTTTTCAATGGTGTAGTTGCCTACTCTGCTTAGTTTGTTATTCAATAATCCAACAGGGATTTCTTTTAGCAAAACAAGAGTTCCTTGTGGGGCCTTTAGTTGAACCTGGGCAGATTTCACTTCCGGGATAGCTTCCAAGGTCTTTTTGACTTTGAATACGCATCCTTCACAAGTCATTCCAGATATGTTGTATTGTTTTTCCATACAACAAAGGTCGTTAGGAAGCCAAAGGTTTGTGTTATGAAATTCGGTGAATATGTTTCAGAATTTTGACTAAATGGAATCCAGTGAACGGTGTCTAGGCTTTCGCTGCTTCTTAAATTCCGTTGGGGTCATTCCAGTTTCTTTTTTGAATTGAGATGAAAGGTGAGCCAAACTGCTGTAGTTGAGTTGAAAGGCAATTTCTGATAGGGTCAACTCACCGTAAAAAAGTAGCTCCTTGACCTTTTCAATCTTTTGAGAAAGCACAAACTTCTCAATGGTGATGCCTTCTACAGATGAAAATTGACGACTTAAGTAGCTGTAGTCGTGATGGAGTTGGTTGCTCAAGAGCTCAGAATAATTGCCTACAAAGGGTTCTTGGGAATGGTGAATCGCGCCGATAATTATGGATTTTATTTGTCCTATCAGTTTCGAAGTCTTGTCTTCAAGAAGTTCAAAACCTCTCTGGGATAATTGGTTTTGGATGACTTGCTTTTCTTCCTTATTCAATACATGTAACGTGACTACTTCACCTAGTTGTATGTATGCGATCTCAATCTTCAAATCGTGAAGGAGCTCCCTAACAGTTTCTATGCATCTTGGACAGACCATGTGCTTGATATAAAGTTTAGTTTTCATTTGCAGGAGGCTAAAGAGATGTGTTTTCTGGTTAGGGAATATAAAGGGGAAGAGATAATCATCGAAATTTTTATTAATAATTGAGCGAGACGAGCAACGTCGATTTAGTCTTGAACTGGCCAGAGGTGATTCAACTGTATTTGTAGTTGTCATCTTCGGTCAATTGAAGTTTTTATAATGATTCCAACCCCGCCTCACTCTTCTTCAACATCCTCATCGCAATGAAGTAATGCAGCAACGGAATCGCAAAAATGAAGAAGGTGAAGAGCAAGAAAGGAACAAAGAACCCGAGGATATATGGGTTGATAAATCCACAACAGTAGTCGGTGATGGTGTCTTCTAGTTCTTGAACGTCGGCCGCGAAATCAGCCTCTAGCCAGGCATCAAAGGCAGCCTCGAAGGTCTCGTATTCGATCATTAGACTTTCACCCACTCCAGCCTTGTCTAGGGTTTTCATGGCAAAGTAGTAGGAGACACCCTTTTCGTATTCAAGAAGATTTTCTTCAATATCATCAACCAACACAAACTTGGCGAATTGGGTTACCAGCCATCCATTACCTTCAGCTTCGCTGGAAGCCTCAATAGCAGCTTCGGCCATCGTGTGATTCAGCTCCTTGACATAGGCTCCGCTCTGAAGGATGAAGTTGGCTCGCTCGTATAGGAGTCTTCTCGTTTCGTCATCTTCAACTAAGTACTCTCCGAGCAGGTTCATCGAGACATCCACACCATGGTGAATCTCGTTTCGAACGACTTTCTTGGTTCCCACGTAAGTGAAAAAAGTCAAGCTCAGGAATAGCACGCACAGGAACATGATCGGCGAGTACATGAAGTTCAGCACTTTACCAATCTTCTTGGTTACCGGACGTGAATACACACCTTTCTTTCTACAATAACGCACGGTCACAATCCCTAGAACCACGCCAACGATGAATCCGATAAACACCCACAACATGAATGTGGGGAGGTTATTCCAGACAATCTCACCAATGATCTTGAGAATCTCCCAGGTGATTTCTCCGGCTTGTTTGGCTGTTTCCATTTGCGTTGAGTTGCGATCGTCTTATCATAGAACGACAACTCAAGATAGGAGGATAATTGCGTTATCCCTGTCGGAATACATATCGAGCACCAAAACCAGCATGAGCAATAGGCTCAAAGGAGAAGTTTGAAATACGGTTGTACATCGAGAAATCAAGGAATACAACAAATGGGAATTGCATCAAAGCGTAGTCTAGCCCAGCCGTAACGTCCATACCAAGGCCTAAGTAGTGAGAGGGGTCATTGATCACCTGAATGTAACGCTCTGATTCAGGCACTGGACTCGGTTTGATCTCATAGACGATATAGGAGTATCGCTCATAGCGCAATTGCGCACCACCTCCTGCATACCAACTCATGCGAGTGGCAGAATTGGTTCGAGGGTCTACTACGAACCCACGAAAAAGTCTTCGAACTTGAAGTGCCAGTTCAGGTTCAATATCACTTCGAAGCAACACCGCTTCATACGACGGATCTGCATTCGCCTCCTGCCAGAAGGTTTGATCCTCTAACCATTGATCGAATTCTGTACTGCGTTTTCGGTTGTGGTATTTGAGGTAAGTTCTCCCCAAATTAACTTCCCAAGCTCCACGATCATCACCGCGAGTGTAACTGATGCCCGTGAGATCCCCGAAACGTAGTCCGACGGTTTGTTGTTGTGAAAACAGGGTGGTAGAGAAGCCGAGCAGTGTGACCATGAAGGTCAGGCTTCTAAGCGTTTTCATGACTGAGTCTAGTTGGTTTGTTTCCTTAACGCAGAGCGGATTCACCTTATTTTGCTTGGTAGTCGAGAGACTAGGGACTAGAGACTAGGATTAGGGGGGAAGGTTGGGTGTTTTCGTAGTTCGTGGTTCGTAGTCCGTGGTTCGTGGTCCATGGTTCGTAGTCTGATACCAAAGACTAAGAACTAACAACCAAAAACCAACTCCCCCCGTCCACAGTCCACCGTCCACCGTCTACCAAAGAAGTGTTACCACTCCCGCAATTTGTGTTATCCGACTTGAAAGCGAATTCGTTACTTTGATCTAGAATACCTTTCGCTTTACTATACCAATCGGACAACCATGTACCAGGATAGAGACCTTAGTTGGCTAGCATTCAATGAACGTATTATTCAAGAGGCTGAAGACAAGAACAACGCCTTGACAGATCGCATGAAATTCTTGGCGATCTACTCATCCAACCTTGAAGAATTCTATAAAGTACGCGTGGCGAGCCACCGCTTCGCTCAGAAGTTCAAAGGAGACAAGAAGAACAAATTCGGTTTCAAACCTTCTTTCGTCTTGAATGAAGTGAGTGAAATCGTCGATCGCCAACAAGAACGGCTTGGGAAGGTCTTTGTCGACGAGATTCTTCCGATGTACGCTGAACGCGGAATCCTGCTGGCTGGAAATGGCGATTACACACGCACCGATAAACGAAACATGCGTTCAATCTTCGATGAGAAGTTGAAAAAGGATGTGGTATTCAAAGACATCACCAAGGAAGACCGAATCGAACTCCGTAACCAGCATGTCTATCTCTATGCGGTAACGGAAGACCAGCAATGGATAATTGATCTAGACTACGAACGTCACGGACGCTTCATTGAATTGCACAACAATGGTTCACGAAGAAAGATTGCCCAGCTCGATGACATCGTTAAATACAACATAAAAGAACTCCTTGGTAAAGACGCTGAAGTTTATGCCATCAAGGTGTCTCGCGATGCTGAACTCTACATCGAAGAGGAACAGGAGCTAGACATCGTAAAGAAGATCAAGAAGAGTGTAGGGAAACGAGAAACCGGTCTTCCAGCACGCTTACTTTTTGATCAAGAGATCCCTTACCGCCACTTGAATATCCTTCGAAAGAAGGTTCAAATCGAAACCAGCGGATTGATCCCAGGTGGACGTTACCACAACTTCTATGACTTTATGGGCTTTCCGAAGCCTTCTGATGAAGTGAGTAATGACCCTGAATTGATCTTGAGTTCGAAGCTTGAGTCAAAGAAGAACTGGATGAAATTGCTGAAGAAGCAAGATGTATTCTTGAGCTTTCCCTACCAACCATACGATTACGTGACACAGTACCTTGATCAACTATGCACTGATCCTGATGTCACTGAAATCAATATCACTCTTTATCGTGTTGCCCGTGAATCAGCCATTTGCCAGAGCTTAGAGAAGGCGGCCATGATGGGTAAGAAAGTATTCGTTCTTGACGAAGTGCAAGCCCGTTTTGATGAAGAGTCTAACATCTATTGGGGTGAGCGACTAGAACAAGCAGGTGCAACGGTTCGCTACGGCGTCCCTGATCTGAAGGTGCATGCTAAGGTATTCGCCGCGAAGCGGAAAGAGGGAGATAAAGAAGTCTGCTACGCCTATTTCGGAACAGGAAACTTCAACGAAAAAACTGCCAAGATCTATGGTGACCATGCATTGTTCACTACAGACAACGCATTGACAGATGATCTTGACCAACTTTTCGATTTCTTGAAGGGAGACAAAAAGAAAGTTAAGCCGGCGGCGTTGCTATGCTCACCATTTAACTTGCGCTCGCAAATGCTAGAAAAGATCCAACGAGAGATTGATCTAGCGAGCAAAGGGAAAGACGCTTCGATGCAAATCAAGGTCAACAGCTTGGAAGACCCGGAAATGATCAATGCTATCCGAAGCGCCGCCGACGCCGGAGTGAAAATCAATATGATCGTAAGAGGAATTTGCTGCTACACGCCGCTCAATGATGCTCAAAAGAAGAACATCAAGGTGGTGAGTGTAGTCGATGGCTTCTTGGAACATACACGCATCTTCCACTTCAATAATAACGGTAAGCCTGAGGTTTACTTGGCATCTGCAGATTGGATGACGCGGAATCTTTCACATCGCGTAGAGGTCGCTTTCCCAATTACCAATGAGGCAATGAAACAATTGCTTCTCAAAGAAATGGAGCTTCAGTTGAGTGATAATGTCAAAGGACGAGACGTCATGACCAATACCTATTTGAAGGGAAGGAAAAAGCACTCATCTCAGCGCCAAATGTTTGATGTAATTAAAGCTTATGAGCGGGGTTAATAGACGACAGTTCAAACGAAACTTCGTCATCTACTTCATTGTATTGGTACTTTCCAATACAGTGTTCTTCATCACCAGAAACGGTGTCTTAAGAGCTTATGGGATAGAGCCACTAGAATTTTCTTATCTCGAGATTGGGCAGCGTTTTCCATTCTATGCTACAGCAATGATCGTTGCTTCGGCAGCGATTTCAGCACTACTTTCTTTGACTGACCTTTATGTCATTCCGAGAATCATGCATGCCAGATCGTTCCTCTTGACTCTGCTTTCTACGTTTTTGGTGAACTTCGGGTTGATGTTGGCTTTCGTTTATTTGTTTGATACGGTGATCCATCGATATTTCGAACATCTAACTGGAGGAGATACCATGCGAGTAAATCGAGCCGAGCTGGCGATTAGTATGATACAGCTCTTCTCTGCGATGATCATTTCTCGAATTCTTATTGAAATTGATCGAAAACTTGGTCCTGGAAATCTCTGGAAATTCATCCTTGGACGATTCTACAATCCTCGTGAGGAGGATCGCATCTTCATGTTTATTGACCTCAAAGGATCCACTACAATTGCTGAGAAGCTTGGACATTTCCAATACAGCAAGTTGCTGCGAGATAGCTTCCAAGATTTAGCAGTGGTTGACCAGTACCACGCTGCCGTATACCAATACGTTGGTGATGAGGTAGTACTGAGTTGGTCAGCAAAGAAGAAGAAGAATTTCGGACGCATCATTCCCGCTTTCCTTGAGTTCCAGAGAAGAATTAACTCGCGTAAGGACTATTACATCGAGAACTACGGCTTAGTTCCAGAATTCAAAGCAGGAGCACATGTGGGGCCGGCGATTATTTCTGAAGTCGGAACAATCAAACGTGAAATAACCTACCATGGCGATACGCTCAACACCACCTCACGCATCCAAGAGCAATGCAATGTGTTCGAATCACATCTCCTGGTGAGTTCTGATCTGCATAGCGTGATGCATGAAGAATCTCCTTATGAGTTCGTCACCGGCGGACATATTGAGTTGAAAGGAAAGAAGAAGATAGTTGAAATCTTTAAAGTGAAGAATGAATTCGATGTGGTTGCCTAACGTTATCACCGGCTGCCTACTGGCACTAACTAGCTGCACTCCTCCTGCAACGCAAGGTCCGTACGATTATAACCGACCTTCAGAAGTAGTTACGCTCGGACACACACTCCAAGAGGTGTCGGGTCTGCAGTGGATTGGTGGAGATAAGCTCATTTGCATTCAAGACGAAAAGGCCAATATCTATACGATTGATCCGTACTCAGGAGTCATTGAAGACAAGTTCGATTTCGGACATAACGATGACTTCGAAGGAATCGCTCGCATTGGCAACAAGAGCTACATTCTTCGCAGTGATGGAGATATCTTTCTATCGGTCGATGGAGAGAAGGCAGAGCACTTCGAGTTTGAAGGAAACAAAACCTCAGAGTTCGAAGGCTTGTGTTTTGATGCGAAGAATCAAAGACTCCTAGTCGCTTGCAAGCAGCATGGAAACAAGAAGAAACGCGATCATCAATACATCTATGCTTTTTCAATTGAGAAGAATGCCTTCGAAGAAAAGCCATTGATGAAACTTGACAAAGCACGATTTGATCCAGAGTTCAAAGCCTCGGGAATCGCCATCCATCCGTTGACAGGAGAGATTTACATCTTGAGTTCGGTTTCGAAATCGATTCTGGTCATCTCTGAGAAAGGAATCTTTAAGCAGATTTCACCACTGGATCCTTATATCTATCCGCAGCCCGAAGGGATCACCTTCGCTCCGGACGGGAAAATGTACATCGCCAACGAACAAGGCGATGATACCCCAACCATTGTCCACCTCGAAATGAAGACCAATCATGAATAGAATTCTGCTCATTCTTACGGTCATCTTACTTGCTTCATGTGCGAAGCAAGACATGTTCTACCAACGCGCTGAACGCGGATGGGAAGACACGCCGCTACCAACATCTGAGTTGGTTTATTCTTTCTACCTCGTTGGAGATGCAGGAGGAGACACGGCTTACTCTACTCCAGTGATGGATCGACTTCAAGATCAACTTGATGCGGCTCCAGCTGATCGTTCTGGTGTCATTCTTCTGGGAGACAACATCTACCCTGAAGGTATGCACAAGAAGAAGAGCAAAAAACGTCCGCTCGACGAGGAACGTTTGAATGTGCAGCTAGACGCGGTAAAATACTTCGAAGGCGACATTTTCGTCATTCCAGGAAATCACGATTGGGACCGTCAGGGTTCTGGAGGTTGGAAGCATGTAAAGCGCCAAGAGAAGTACGTTCAAGAGTACCTCGATAAAGGCAACGTATTCCTTCCAAGTCACGGTTGTCCGGGACCAGAAGATATTAAGTTGGCTCCTGGAGTGGTTCTGATCATCATTGATACTCAATGGTGGCTGCATGAATTTGAACGTCCGAGCGGAGAGAAAGATGGTTGTGATGTGCGCAATGCGTCTGAGCTCATGGTTCAGTTCAAAGATCTATTGAAGAAGTACCGCAATCAGCACGTGATCGTAGCAGGGCATCATCCCTTGTACAGCAATGGACATCATGGTGGCCATTTCGAAGTGAAAGACCACTTGTTTCCTTTGACGGCTGTGGCTGACAAGGCCTACATTCCATTACCAGTCATCGGTAGTATTTACCCGCTGTACCGCAAGTTTTTTGGGCATCCGCAAGACATCGCTCACCCGGTGTATTGGGAGATGCGTGATCAGCTATTGTCAGCAATGAACGAGTACGAGAACGTGACTTATGTAGCTGGACACGAACACAATCTCCAGTATGTTTCAAAGAACAATATCCATCACATCGTAAGTGGTGCGGGTAGCAAAGTCACCCACCTCAAGTATGACAACCAGATTCAGTTTGGTGCTGAAGAGCGTGGTTATTCAAAGATCAATGTCTACGATAACGGTGAAGTTTGGGTTGAGTTTTATACCACTAACGTGGAAACGCGCCAGGAGACGCTTGCCTTCCGTAAGATGTTGTTTCAGCGTGATTTGGTGGGGGTGAAGGCTATCGCCGAAGTGGAGAAGGTGTCTTACGAAGGGCAGTTCGCCACAGTAGTACCAGATAGTAGCTTCGACGCAAGCGGCCTCAAACGTGTCTTCTTTGGAGATTTGAACAGAGACCTATGGTGTACTCCGGTAAAGGTTCCTTACCTCGATATCCATTACGTTCATGGCGGACTCACTCCGATCAAGAAAGGAGGAGGGATGCAAACGTTATCGTTGCGCATGCAAGGAGGAGATGGCAAGCAATACGTCTTGCGTGGAATCAAGAAGAATTCAACCTTCTTGACAGCGAAGAACTTGAGAGGAACCTTGGCCCAAGACATTATCTATGATGGTATGGCTGGTTCGCACCCTTATGCTTCTGTAGTGATCCCAAAATTGTCGTCGGCAGCAGGGGTGTACCACAGTAACCCAACGCTGGTCTACCTTCCAGATGATCCAATTTTAGGTGACTATCAAGAGGAGTTTGGCGGAATGTTCTGCTTATTTGAAGAACGTCCGAATGACGACATGAGCGACGCTGATTCATTCGGGAACTCAGAAGAAGTGATCAACTACCACGAAGCCATCGAAGAGATGCATGATCACTATACGCACGTGGTTGACAAAGAGTATATGGTCAAAGCACGTCTGTTCGATGTCTTGATCGGAGATTGGGATCGTCACGACGACCAGTGGAGATGGGGCGTATTCAAAGAAGGGAAATACACCTACTACCGCGCCATCCCTCGAGATCGTGACCAGGCCTTTTTCCAGTTTGATGGCTTATTCTTGAACTTGGCAAATCGTAAGTGGACCATCAGAAAATTCCAGCCATTCCGTGAAGAGATTCGCGATATGATTGGGCAGAATTTCAACGCGCGCTACTTCGATCGCTCTTTCTTGGTGGAAGCCTCTCGTGAAGACTTCATCGCCGCTGCCAAGTACTTACAGGAGAATGTCACTGATGAGGTGATCGCTGCCGCCTTTGCAGATCTTCCACCCGAAGGGTTTGAAGTGAATGGAGAAGAAATCATCGAAGTATTAAAAGCACGAAGAGCCAACTTGGTCGAATTTGCTGAAGAGTACTACGAGATTCTAGCCAAAGAAGTGAGTATTGCAGGAACCTTGAAAGACGACTACTTCGACGTAAAGCGCCATGACGATGGGTCAGTGGAGGTGAATGTCTACCCTAGAAAGAAAGGGAAGAAGAAAGAAAAGAAGCAGTACTACCACCGCATCTTCTACCCAGACGAGACTAAAGAAATCAGACTCTATGGAATCGAAGGAAACGATGAGTACAAGATCAAAGGGAAGGTGGATGAGAGTATTCTGATTCGCATTATCGCCGGAGACCAGAGTGATCATATCGAAGACAAATCGAAGGTGCGTGGCTTGAAGAAAATGACGCGTATCTACGAAGTAGAAGGGAACAACGAAATCGAATTCGGTAAAGAAGCGAAGATGGTCGTAGCCGACGAGATTGATCCGATGGATTATGATCGAAAAGACTACAAGACCAATGTGCTTGCACCTTCTGCTTCTCTTGGATTTAACCCGAATGATGGCTTCTACATAGGTCCTGGGTTTAGACTCGTGAAACAAGGCTTTAAGAAGTCGCCATTTGCGCAAGAGCACAAGCTAACGGCACACTACGCCTTTGGATCCGAAGGATATAACATTGATTATCAGTTCCAGTACGTGGATGTCTTCGGGAAAGCAGACCTCGCAGGAAAGCTGGAATTAACGCAGCCATTGGTCTTCCAGTACTTTGGAGCAGGGAACGAGACCCAGGTTGAGAATCAAGAGATCGAGAACAACCAAGTTCGAATGAACGATTTCCAAGGGCAAGCGAGCTTGCGTTTCACCTCTAAGAGTCGTTCTCAATACCTTCAGTTCAGCTTAGGATATCAATATGCCGATGTGCTCGACGGACCCTTAGATGAAGTGAACCCATGGGAATACCAAGGACAAGACTTCGTAGGAGGAGGTTTTGAGTACGTTTATGAGAACACGGAAGTGATCAATTTCTCTAAGCGTGGCGTGTATTTCATGGCCGGAGCGTTCGCTAACAGTAGCATGACGAATGACAATGTTTCTTATGTGAAGGTTTCGTCTGAAGCTCGCTTCTACATCCCGATTTCCTTCTTGAGAAACAAAGCATCTTTGAATTTCCGAGTGGGAGGAGAACATAATTTCGGAGATTACGCGTTCTTCCAAGCAGCGTTCCTCAATGGATTCCAAAATTTCCGCGGAGTGCAACGTAATCGCTTCTCTGGTAGAACAAGTTCATACAATAACCTGGACCTACGTGTTAACTTGTTCAATGTCAAGAACTACATTGTACCTTTCAAGGTGGGTGTGGTCGGACATTCAGACGTCGCGAGGGTGTGGGAAGACAATGAGAATTCCGATCGTTGGCATGCAAGTTATGGAGGAGGTATCTTCTTGAACTTCATCGACGTATTCACCTTGGTAGGAACGTATTCAATCTCTGACGTGGATGAGATCCTGTTGATTGGAACACGATTCTACTTTTAAACAAGGCAAGAAATGAGTGATAAAAATGAATTGATCAGCAAGTGCGCCGAGTATGTAAAGTCGGTCTTTGATGAGCACGCTACAGCTGATCTTACCTATCATAACTGGGAGCACACCATGATGGTGCACGATGCTGCAAAGCAGATCGGTGAAGCTGAAGGCGTTTCACAGGACGAGCTAGACTGCCTGCGTATTGCGGCCTTGTTCCATGATGTAGCTTACTACAAAGGCAAGGTAGATCACGAAGCCCAAGGAGCAAAAGAAGCGAATGCGTTCCTGACGAAGGAAGAAGTAGATCCAGAACAAATCGCCGTTATCGAACGTGTGATTAAAGCAACCCGAATGGGGACGGAAGCATCGGATAAACTTGAACAGATCATTCAAGATGCTGACCTCGCTCACCTAGGTAGTGAGAAGTACTTCGAAACCACGTTTAAGAACCTTCTTCATGAGATGAACTCCTGCGGTGGCATGGATCTGAAGGAACATGATTGGAAAAGCATGAGCCTCAAATTCATGCGTGATCACCAGTTTAAGACGAAATACGCTCAAGAAAATTTCACCGCGCAGAAGGATCGAAATATTGAGACTTTGAAGGCCATGCTTGAGACGGATGAGCTTGATAAGATTGTGGAGGGGAAGACTAAGAAGGGGAGGAAGAAGAAGAATAAAGTAGACTCTAATATTCCTGAGAAGGGGATTGAGACAATGTTCCGTGTGACCCTACGGAACCACGTTAACTTGAGTCGTATTGCAGATAATAAGGCGAACACGCTCATTAGTGTCAATGCCATTATCATCTCTATCGTGTTATCGACAATGTTCCCGAAGATGGATACCAATCCGTACATCATCTACCCGGGGTTGTCGTTGATCATCTTCAGTATCATAACCATTATCATTTCAATTCTGTCTACGATTCCGAAGACGACACATGGGAAACTAACCCGAGAGCAAGTCATCAACCGTGAAGGTAACCTAATCTTCTTCGGGAATTTCCATAGCATGTCGTTAGATGACTACGAGTGGGGTATCGGAGAGTTGATGCGTGACAAGGAATACCTCTACAAGAGTTTGACTCGCGATTTATATTTCCTTGGGAAAGTCTTGAACAGAAAATATGTGCTGTTGCGTTACAGCTATTATACGTTTGTGATCGGACTGATCGTTTCGATTGTGCTCTTCTTATTGAGTATTCCTGAAGGCGGAGTTCCAACAACATAAATAGGCTGTAAACACCGATTGCTGCTACGCGGCGTGCGCATGAGACACTGTATACTGCTACTGTTCCTATCCTTGAGCATTTGTTCAGAGCTCCGGGCCCAACCTGACATTGATTCGTTGGCTCAGCTTGGTGTGTGTACACCTCATGGTTTTACGATTCCATCGATCTTAGGTCTTCCTCGATCAAAAGGCTTGGAGGTTTTTCAAGAACGCATTCCGAATTACGATTTGAATAGTCAGTTCACCGAGACTGATTCCACCTTCAACAATGCGATTCGTCGTACCAAGAGTTGGAGTGCTCGCTTGAGAATTCCGGTGGTTAATAAAGACTACTTCAAATTCATCGTCGGTTTCAAGTATTACCAACAAGAGTTCGCCTTCGAGCAGCCGGTGCTAGAGGGCAATCCCTTCCACAGTAGCATTGAAGACAAGCCATTGCGTAGCATGGGGTTGTCGTTGTACAGCGTGCATTCCTTTATTGGTAATAAGTATCTCGCTTTTCGCGGAACGCTTCGCTTAAATGGCGACTTCGAAACAGGAACAATTCGGTCTCATCAAAAGACATCATTCACTGGGTTGTACGGAATCAAACAACACCGCTACAAGACATGGGGATTTGGGGTGAGCTACAGCAACAGCTTTGGAAGATCAAGCGTCTACCCTGTGTTCTTTTTGAAGCATCGTTATCGTCCGAAGTGGGCTGTGGAACTACTCCTACCGCTTTCAGCACGATTGCTGTATCGACCCAATGAAAAGAACAATCTGTACGTCGAAACAAAGCTTGAAGGAGACAACTACAATATTAATCTCGATGGCTTTTCAGAGGTCCCACTCTACCTCGAAAAAGCCGATGTGAAAGCCATGTTCACTTACGAACATGAAGTCTATGATTTCTTCTGGGTTTCTGCTTCTGGAGGCTACCGCTGGAACATCAATTTTGATGTCTCTGATTCAGACGCTTTCTTCGACCGGGCCTTCAATCTCGGAAACTCAGACAACCTCGCCATTTCGAATACAATAGGCGGGGCGCCCTTCTTTCGATTCGGGATCTTTTTGGTGCCGCCGAAGAAATGGTTGGAAGAATGAATTCTTCGGGCGTAAGGCTTATGGCATAAGGCTTAAGTAGGGCATCCCTGCGGGATGCAACCTCGTAGCTACCAATTACGCCGCAACCTCCCCAAATCAATCACCAATGAATCTGTGGCGTTGGTGCGTACGGAGTATTTCAATGAGTCGCCGTCGATGAGCAAGGTGTTGCGCCAAGCGTAGAATCCTTCATGTGTGAGAACTGCCATGTAGAATCCGAAGTCTCCTCCGGGAGGGATGGAGCTTTGAGCGATTTGCGGTTCGTAGAAGGCAGTGTCAAGGTGATACCTGAATCCCTTTATGCCGTAGCTATATTCTTCAAGTTGGCTAAGGTCAAACGGGGAAGGGACAATGAAGAACTTCAGGTAAGCGCTATCGCTCTTGTCGTACTTAATGGAGTCTCCGGGGAAGGAGATATCTAGGTCAATGGACTCTGACGTTTCATTGACTAACCGCGTCCAGAAGAAGGCGTGTCCGAATTGCTGTCCTTCTTGATTCTGGTAGCCTCTTAAGCCATCCAAATCACCACCACCTCGTGGATAACCATGCTGGATGATGATGTCGCCGTTAGATTCGTGGTAGGTGTCTGTGCGGTAGATGAGAGAAGTGTCGATTTTAGAGGAAGAGGGAGAGGGAGAGGGAGAGGAAGAATTAGAATTAGAATTAGAATTAGAATGAGAATTAGAATGAGAATTAGAAGGAGGGGTGGAGGAAGAGTGAGAATTGGAATCAGAGTTGGAAGTGGTATTAACGCAGCCGAGGGTAATCACAGTGAGGATCGTAATCGTTATTGTCTTGATAGTCATGTTCATTCTCGTTATTTGAAGAATCTGAAGCCCATTTTGACTGTGTCTGATTCTAAGTTAACTATTAGACAATCATTGAGATCATGACCGATAGAGTAATCGTTTACACAAACCCCACCTGTTAGAGATTATCAGTTACCGTTTATAGATTATCGGTTATCGATCTTTGATTCATGAGCAGAAAAACTCATTTAAACCCAAGAAAGCGAATCGTATCTCCCGAGACATATTCGAAATGCCCGAGGCGAGCTTTGCCTTGAATGTAAGCATTGTCAAATTTCGCTTTCAACTTGGGCGAGACGAGGATGTTGACCATGTCGAAATAACGATAAGTGCTATCATTTACATGCACCAGCGTCTGATTCATCCCTTCATCTGCATCTTCTTCGAAATACCGGTCTGGATCAATGAAAAGCTGGAAGCGGGTATCCTCGATTACTTTGGTTTTAGAAACAACTTCAATGAATTCGTATTCAAATCGAGTACCATCAGAAAGGGTAGATGGGAGTTTCCGTTCGTTGACTCGGATCTCATATGTGTAGCCCCATTCATATTCAAAGCCCTCTAGAAACACAACTTCTGAATCAGGTGAATCCAAAACCAAGCGTTTGAAGTGCTCGTAATTTTCAAAAGACAAATTTGGAGCGACAGTGATGATTCGCTCTTGCGCCAGACCCACGAAAGAAGATAGTAACGCCAGAGAAAAAAGAAACGACTTGAATCCAGACATAAAACCAAATGTATTTGATTCAATCCGTCTCCAAAAATGTGCCATAAAAAAGCCAGCCCCGATAGGCTGGCTTTAGAGGAAGGGGGGGAGGAAGAATTATAATTAGAATTAGAGTGAGAATTAGAATTAGAGTGAGAATTAGAATGAAGGGTGCACTTCGTATTCATCAATCATGATTCATTATTTACGATTTAATCTCACGAACCACGAACCTTAAACCGTACGGCTGGGTTGGATGGATTTCATCCATCCCTACAATCGTTCGTTGGTGATCTATGCTGCAGCGGCGCATATATCCCGAAGAACGGGACAGGTGCGCTTCTACAGGACCAATATTGGGTGATCCATCGTCAAATCAAATTCATGATTTGTTAATCACGATTCATTATTAACGATTTAATCCCACGCACCACGCACCACGCACCTTAAACCTTACGGCTGGGTTGGATGGATTTCATCCATCCCTACAATCGTTCGTTGGTGATCTATGCTGCAGCGGCGTATATATCCCGAAGAACGGGACAGGTGCGCTGCTACATGACCGATGGTAGGTGATTCGTCGTTAAATCAAATTCATGATTCATTAATCATGATTCATTATTTACGATTTAATCCCACGAACCACGAACCACGAACCACGAACCACGAACCACGAACCACGAACCACGAACCAAAGACTAAGAACTCTAAACCTCAATTATCATCTCCCTAAACTCTTCCCCATCAATCAGCAATACGAATTTGTATTCGCCTTTTTGAAGTCCGTGTCCGCTGAAGGTGAAGCGTTGGGTGTAATTTGCTGGTGACAGCGGACGGTCTTCGAAGTAAGAGACCATTTCCGATCCGTCTGGGGCGAGGAGGCGGAGGGAAGCGGTTGAATTTTCGGTGATACGGTAGTTCATTTCTCCGTTGAGCTCAACCACTTCATTCGAGAACTGAGTGTCGAGTACATCACCATAGTCTATGTTATATGTAGGGGCCTCTTCACCCCGTAAATCGGCGCAAAAGGCACGTAGATCCTTGTCTTCTTGTGAGGCATCGGAATAAATCCCGGCGATAGGGAGTCCTTCCAACATTGTCCAGACGGCTTCTTGCTCTAGCTCAGGTTCCAGCTTGTGGTCATTCAAGTACACAGCCAACTTCGCCATATCGTTTTGCGCATAGCCGTTAGGAACAAACCCCGAGCCCGAAGTAGGGACTGCATTTAAGGCTTGGGCGCAGAAACCGTAAAGTCGTTCTGAGGTTGATTCGCCGGCATCAGCAATGATCTCTTCTTCTTTTGTGATCAGGATATCTTGATCGCCTTTTTCCAGGGTGGCGAGTTGAAATCCAGTATTCACGGTCAGTACGAGATCGCGTTTGGAAACATTGTTGACGGTCACATCAACACAATCTTGAGAGGAACTTCCTGTACTCAGGAATTCAGCGGTGACAAGTCCTTGATCTATGGCTTCAAGTAGATCAATCCGCTGTTGTGAAATCAGGTTGGTAACGAGTAACATGGAGGCAGAAAAAAGGATCACTTTTCTCTGTAGCTTCATGGATTTTTTTGTTTGCAGGTATATGGGGTTAACGGGGTGGTAGGTAGGAATGTTGTTTATAGGGCTTATGGCTTATGGCTTATGGCTTAAGGCTTAGGTGATTGTTTGTTCGGGGTTCGTTAGATTGAATCATAAATAATGAATCGTGATTAATGAATAATGAATTTGAGGGGCGATGAATCACTTTCTATCGGTTCTGTAGCTGCGCATATATGCGCAGCTGCAACATAAATTCCCAACGCCTAATTGTAGGGATGGATGAAATCCATCCGCAGAACAAAAGGTATTAGTAGATAATCAGTTATTAGTTTTAGTTTATAGATTTTAGACTCTCCCCTAATCCCTACCTTTGGCGCATGTCAACAATCCGCACCCAATTAAGTGAAGGGGTTTTTACGATCACCTTCAATCGTCCGAAAGTGTTTAATAGCTTCAACAAAGAGATGGCTATGGAAGTGCAGGCTGCCCTTGATCAGGCTGCGAAAGATCCTGCGATCCGTTGTGTTGTTTTGACGGGAGAGGGGAAGGCCTTTTGTGCCGGACAAGACCTGGCAGAAGTGATGGACGAAAACGGTCCGGAGTTGACATCGATTGTGCGTGATCATTACAACCCGATTATCATGCGCATCCGCAACTTGGAGAAGCCTGTAGTGGCTGGTGTGCAAGGAGTGGCTGCAGGAGCAGGAGCCAACATTGCCTTGGCTTGTGACGTATGCATCGCCACGGAGAGTGCTTCCTTTATTCAAGCCTTTTCGAAGATTGGGTTGATTCCTGATAGCGGAGGAACTTACTTCTTGCCTCGTATCATCGGGTTCCAGAAAGCTTCCGCGCTAGCGATGTTAGGCGACAAAGTATCAGCTGAAGAAGCAGAACGCTTAGGAATGATTTACCAATGGTTCAGCGACGAAGAGTTTTCAGGGGCTTTGAATAAGCTGAGCTTGAAGCTTGCTTCGATGCCAACGAAAGGATTGGGGCTTACCAAGAGAGCCTTCAATGAAGGGTTGACCAATTCCCTTGAGGATCAGTTAGATATAGAAGAAAAGCTACAGACCGCGGCCAGCAAAACTTACGATTACAACGAGGGCGTAAATGCTTTTCTAGAGAAGCGTAAACCGGCCTTCAAAGGTGAATAACTCACACTTCTTATTTGATAACCTATTCAGGGTGTAGGTTTTACACTAGATCGAGCTCACTAGCTTAGATATGCTGAAAAGCGTATAGCTAATGACCTCTCCTTACAAACGCATTCATCTGATCGATGACGATGCCATTAACAACCTACTCAATAGGCAGTTTTTGACCTTCGTCTTACCAAAGGCATCGATTCATACTTTCCAAGATGCTCGCCTGTTACTTCGGTACTTGCGAGAAGGAAAAGTAGAACGTCCAGACCTCTTCTTGCTCGACATTAACATGCCTGAGCTGGATGGGTGGGAATTCCTATTCTTCCTAGAACAATTGGGAGTGAAAAGCGATGTTATGATTCTCTCGTCGTCAATCCACTGGGATGACATTGAAAAAGCGAAGAGTTATGACAACGTCAAGTGCTACATCGAAAAGCCGCTGACAGAAGAGAAGATTAAGAAGTACCTGGTAGAGCAAAGATTCAGCGAAATTGAATTGGATTGATATCAACGATCAATTGCCTGAAGACGAACAACGCGTCTTAGCATACATTCCCAAGAACAAAGTCTTCCTCCCCGGAAAAGATCTCCAATTCGAGATCCGAGAAGTCATTGTCTTACGTTTCCTCAAAGACTTCTACATCGATAGACCAGACAAGCAGGAAAAACACGGCTTACACTTCTGGCAGGGGGAAGGGAATAGCAATCACTTTTTTGCAGATGTCACGCATTGGGCACCGATTCCGGAGGGTCCTTCGGCTGTCTAGAGACGAGTGACTAGGGGTTACAATCGATAATCTATAAACGATAATCAATAACCAATTACCTAAGACCATTCTAAAGCCTAACGCCTATAGCCTAACGCCTTCTATTCCCTAAGGGGGATTGGATGGATTTCATCCATCCCTACCTTCGTGCGTTGGTAATATTCGAGGTAGCGGCGCATATATGCGCTGCTAGAATCGATAACCAAAGACCAATTTCCCAATCCTTACTAACGCCTATAGCGTAAAGCCTAACGCCTCTTATTTTGACATTTTGATCCTACGAACCACGAACCACGAACCACGAACCGTGTCTATCCCTGCGCAAACATCACGATAATCGCAATCACCAATAGAATCGCGAGTACCAAGAAGGTGATTTTCCATGCGCTGTATGGTCGTTTACCTTGGACTTCGCCGGTTTGTCCGTTGATGAGGAAGCGGTAGGTTTTGCCTTTGTACTTGTATGCCGAAACGTAGATTGGCAATAAGATGTGTTTGAAGGTTTGATCGCTCCAGTCTGTGTGTAGGGTGGTGATGCGTTGTTGGTCTCCACCAATGTCACGGCGGACAAGGGTTCTGATTTGAGAATCGATGCGTTGTCTGGCGATGCCATAGCCTTCTTCGAGGCCTACGGAGTAGCTTTCCACGAGGAAACCGCGGAGGTAGTCGTGCTCGAATGGAACTAGCATAGACAAATCCCATGGGCGCAATTTCATTGTGATTTCAGAAGGGACTGCCGGGTTGGCCAAAATCAATTCATCGTCAAAGAAATGCTCTACCACTCCAGCAGCTGGATACCAGTCTGTACGGGTCTTGGTACGGGTGCGGGTTTCAGGGCCATCTTCGCCGCTTACAGTGTACGTTTCCGTTTCCGTTCGGGTAATACCTCGTTGACCGGTGTATTCAGAAACGGTCATGGCATCGTAGGTCCAGAAGGGCATGTAGATTCCCTTGAGCTTATCAGGGAGGTTTTGCATGCGCTTGAGGTCATTCGGTGCGAACCAGCGTGAATGCAACCAATCTTTGTAGAGTTTGATGGCACGTCGGTGTTCTACCTGAAATGGGACAAGTGCTTGCGGTTTGATCTGCTCGATCTTCGCCGCATCTTTTACGATGAGGTGTCCACCACAGAAAATACAGGCTTTGGCCACGTTCGTTTCATCGAAAGGGTTGATGGCGCCGCAGCTGTTACATTCCACCGTTTCTACGGTTTCAGTAACCACACGCTCGCTCTCCTTTCGAAGGAACTCGTGGAGGTCTTGCTCTTCAATTTCAACGGCCGATTCTTCGATGTGGTTGCGCGTACCACAGTAATCACAGACTAATTCCGTGGTTCCCGGTTGGTAGCGCAGTTCAGCACCGCACTTCGAACAATGAATTTTGTGAGCTCCTTCCGCTGCTTGTTCTATTTCAGCTTCCGGCATCCCTAATTATGCGTTAGGTAGGGGAGGAGGAACACTTCCGAAGAAGCCTGATACTTCTTGGATTTGCGAAGCCGCAATCCAATCTGCCATCCCTTGCTTCCACATCAATGATTCACGTGAAATCTGTCCGCCAGCAATCATATTCTGGATAGTAGCCATATCGTACGGACCTGATTGTTGTCCGTTAATAGCCACCCAGTACTGTGCTGCTTGCGGAAGCGGAGGAGGAGTTGCACCACCACCTTGAGCAGGTGCTTGTTGTGCTTGTCCTTGCGATTGCTGTTGCTGGTTTTGCTGGTTGAACATATTGCCCATTTGGTTCGCCATAGCGAAGCCCATTCCCATACCAACTCCAGCGCCCGCAGCGCCACTTGGGTTCTCTGCTGCTTTCTCCATGGCTTTCGCTGCCTTGAGTTTAGCGAGCTTGTCGAGATCGATTTTTTCTAGTCGGCTCAGTTCGAAGATCTCTTTCTTGATCTCCTCTGGCATTGACACATTCTCTACGAGGAATTTCGTGAGGTTGATCCCGTATTCCATGAATTCAGGATGCAGTTGCTGCAACGCGAACTCGCTGAGTTCATTCACATTTCCTGCGAAACCTTCTACTGGGATGCGCGACTCACCCACAGCATCTGTAAATCTTGTAACGACGATACTGCGCAGCTGCTGATCGATTTCATCAGTGGTGAATTCACCGTCAGTACCTACAATCTCCTTCAGGAACTTGCCTGGGTCATCAATTTTAATGGCGTATGTACCGAATGAACGGATCTCCAACATTCCGTAACGATCATCGTTCAAAATGATTGGGTTCTTTGTGCCCCATTTGCGGTCGGTGAAATTCTTCGTGTTGACGAAGTATACCTCCGCTTTGAATGGCGAGTTGAATCCGTACTTCCATCCTTTCAGTGTCGCGAGGATAGGAAGGTTTTGAGTATTGAGCGCGTACATCCCAGGTCCGAACACATCGGCAATTTGTCCTTCGCTAACGAAGACAGCCATTTGTGATTCACGCACCGTGAGTTGTGCACCGTTTTTTATTTCATTTTGGTAGCGCTCAAAGCGGTATACCATCGTGTCTTGCGTAGGGTCAAGCCATTCGATGATATCAATGAGTTCGCCTTTCAGTTTATCCCAGATTCCCATTTCAGGTTAGATTATAGTGAGTAGTTCAAGTTACGAATTAGCGGTATTCCTTGCCGTGTTTCTTTTCCGCGCGAGCGAAGAAGGAAGTGACAAAGGATATGATAAAGCTCAATAAGAGTGCCCACCAGAAGCCATCAATACGGAATCCGTCTAGGATCCAATCGGCAAGCATGAGCGTTCCAGCGTTGATCACTAGAAGGAATAGACCCAGAGTGATAATGGTGGCTGGAATGGTAAGAAAGATCAAAATTGGACGAACAATCGCGTTCATCAAGGCAATCACAATCGCAACAATGACAACGTTCCACCATGAAGTGTCAATATGGATTCCGCTAAAAAGCCATGCTCCAAGGAGGACCGCCAGCATGTTGGCGATGATTACACGAAGTGTTTTCATTTATTTAATCGAAGTTGATTCGATATAAATTTTAGAAATATGTGGCAGTTTTTCCTTGATCCTTTGCTCAATGGTGAGAATTTCAGCCTCAACGGCTGGATTGTCCATGTCATCGGAAAAGTCTACTTCCATGGCCAATAGCACGGTTGCCGGGCCTAGGTGCATTGAGTTGACATCGCGGTATTTCAATACCCATTCGTCGCTATCAAGGATCTCTCTTACCACTTTCAAATCATTATGCACTGCTGATTCTCCAATGAGAAGTCCTTTGGTTTCTCTAGCGAGGAATATGGCAATGACACAGAGAAGAATTCCGATCACCACTGAGGTGATTCCATCGATCATTGGCATTTCTAGGAAATCTGATAGGCTGACACCAATTAGCGCGATGATCAGACCGAACATGGCACCAGAATCTTCCAAAATGATGGCGAAGGTAGCAGCGTCTTTACTTTGACGAAGAGCGCCCATCCAAGTCGCTTTTTCTGGTTTACTCTTTTTGAACTCACGCAATGCGATGTAGAAGCTGATTCCCTCAAGAATGATCGCGACGATCAGCACGCCGTACTTCCACATCTTATTCCCTGTGCTTTCCGCTGGATGTTTGATGTGTTCGATACCTTCATAGATGGCGATTCCTCCACCAATGGCAAAGATGAGCATGGCTACAATGAAAGCCCAGAAGTACACTTCTTTCCCATACCCAAAGGGGTGTTTGGTATCGGGGTCTCGCTTACTTCGTTTGATTCCGTAGAGGAGAAGGACACCGTTCAGTGAGTCAACTGTTGAGTGAATACCTTCTGAGAGCATGGCTGCACTTCCGGTGAAGAAAGAAGCCACAAATTTCATGATCGCAATACCGAGATTGGCACCAATAGCGCCGTAGATCGCAATTTTCGAGTTACCTGCCATAGTTTGGTCGTGAGTTCCGGGGGGTGAAGTTAACGAAGCACTACCACATGCCCAACCTCTTCCACGACTTCCACGCGGTCAAAGAGAACCACTTCATAGGTCACACGCCAGATGTAGACATCATCTTGGACATAGTGTGTTCGTCCTGGGGCTGCACCATTCCACCCTTGGCCTTGAACTTCCGTGAAGAAGAGCTGCTCACCCCAGCGGTTGTAGACGCTGAATGTATAGTCATCTACATTGCAAGCTAGCGATGGATAGAATAGCTCATTGCGTCCGTCAAGATCTGGAGTGAAGGCATTCGGTACGAATAGTGGGCAATCACAAAGGCCTTCAATGGCTATAAGCGATGCCGAAGTACTACCACATTCATTCACAGCCGTGAACATGTATTCGCCTTCGTTTAAGAGAATTGCCGTAGGGCCTTCGGTTCCTTCATCCCAGAAAGAGTTGTCAGGAGCGTCAGTTGCTGCAGTCACTTCTGTTGCCTGTCCTTCGCAAAGCACAACTTCTTCAGGGAGCGTAACCAATGGTGCGTAGAGCACGGTGACATCGGCGGTATATGAAGTACTGCAACCAGTGATCGCGTCCGTTCCAGTGAGGGTGAGCGATTCCGCGTTAGCGACAAGTACAGAATCTGTAGCAAGATCGCCATTGACAGTCCATACCAAATCATTGGCAGGAAGGGCTTGATAGATCAAGGTATCACTGCAGTAGCTGATATTGTTAGGCCATGAGAAACTTGGTGCTGCATCGAAGGAAACTTCTGTAGAACCTTCAGCCGTGCAATCGCCGTTGCTGAGAACCACGGTATAGGTACCCGGTTCATCAACCGTTAAGGTAGGAGTGGTCTCTCCTGTGTCCCAATTTGTGTTCTGCGCATTCCCAGGGTCAAGGGTTGTCGTTTGGCCATCACAAAGCTCCACGAGTGCCGGTAGATCAACCGTTGGAATGGCGATAAACTCCACCTCAGTGCTGAAGGTCGCCACACAATCATCTTGAGAGGTAATGGTCACTTCATAAGTTCCACCTTCGGTTACATCAATGCTTTCTGTGTCTTGTCCTGAATCCCAATCGTATTCTTGTCCCCATTGCGCATCAGCGTTGATGGTAATGGTTTCGCCTTCACAGGCGGAATAGGTGTCTTCTAGTTCGAGAGTCACCGGTAGAGGGTGGAACACCACCTCAGTAGTAGCTTCTGCCGAACAGTTGCCTGCCACTGTTTCGACGGTAAGAGGACCAGCTTCAGTCACGGTAGCGGTGGGGCCTTCGTCGCCATTAGACCAAGTGATATTTGGTGCGTTTGAATCCACGGTCACTTGCACATCGTCTCCATCACAAGCTAGGATGAACTCAGGCAATTCAGCATCAACATCAAAGACTTCAACGGTAGTTGAGAGCGTTGTTTCTTCTCCACATAGATCAGTGATCGTAATCTCGTAGGTAGTGGTTTCGTCTGGCGAGGCCACCGGATTGGGAGAAGTAGGATCATCAAGACCTTCTGCAGGAGTCCAGAGGTAATCATCAGATTGAGAGCCGCTTAGTCCGAGCTCAACAGATTCTCCGTTGCAGATTTCAAATTCATCCGGGAGACCTAGTGCGTATTCACTAATGCAGACCGTTTGCTGGTTAACTGAACCACCCGTTGCACCTGTGAAACCCCAGTAGACAATAGGGTCTCCCTCAAAGATCACATTGATCAGATCGATCTGATATGAGATACGCAAGAAGCAATCAAAGAAGACTTCAAGTGTATTCGTTGCAGGGTCCCAAGTCAGCTTGAAAGCATGGAATTGTCCATCCTCCACGTTCAGCGATAAAGCTGAGGTATTCACTGGCCCCGCCAAGTTCAAGGCGGAGTTATGGTTGACATTTCCATGAGCGAACAAGGCCATGTGATCTGCAGCTGGATCACCTAAGTCAACGTTCGACCAAGTATCCATTTCGATTCCAATAGATGGCGAAAATCCTTCGTAACCGATACCTCCTCCGGCAATACCGAGAGCGTTAATTCCTACCTGTTGAAAAACAAAAACGACGCCATCTGCTCCAGTGGCGTCGAGTGATCCAAAGTTGATCTCGAGTTCAATTTCAAAGGCCTCGGTCAAGTTAACGGGGTCGTTAAACCACACGGCACCTAGCTCCCAAGCGGTGTTATCGGTAATGACATAACAGTCATCTCCCTGAGCATAAGCATCCCCCATGGGGTTGCTACTCTGGCCCCACAGCAAGGTGGGCAAAAAACATATGAGAATTAAGAGATGACGCATTAAGTGTTAAAGATACAACTTCCCAGCCTAAAAGGTTGCAAACCACAGTGCAAGTTATCAGCTTTTGGGTATGGTTGGGAGTACGACGTAAGCGGTATGCGGTATGCGGTAGGCTGTATGCGGATCGCGGATTGCGGATTGCGGAATGCAGAACGCGGAACGCGGATTGCGGTAGAATGCGAAACCCTAACGCCTATAGCCTAACGCCTAACGCCTAACAAGCGAAATTGTAACTTTCAAACCACGCCCACCGTCACACCGACATGCTACCGAAACCGCTACTCGTTACTTTTCTATTCTTTTTTATGATGGTTTTACCAGCGGCGGTAGCTGCGCAGGTGGTGGAAGGCACTGTTTTGGATATGGACGGTGCGCCACTTCCATACGCGAGTGTTTACATCGAGAGTACGACCATTGGGGTGTCTACGGATATCAAGGGGAGATTCCGAATGGAGGTGCCTGAAGGAACCGAAAGATTGGTGATGAGTTTCGTTGGGTACAAGCCGCAAACCATTACACTTCCAGCATCTTTTGAGACGCACTTTGTCAGTGTAGAATTAGAGGTTTCGAGCAATGAGATCAAGACTGCGGAGATCGTAGGTGATACTAAAGATCGAGCAAAGGCCATCATGGATCAGGTGCGAGCGGCGCGAAGGAGCTTCCGCGATTCTCTTAAGACATATTCGAGTTCCATGTACACCAAGATCAAGCTCGAGAAGGAGTTTCAGCCTGAGATTGATTCGTTGCCGTTGGGAGAAGAAGTAGGGTTGGCCAAGGAAGGAATCATCATGATCGAATCTACCGGACGAGTAGATTTCCAACGGGCTGAGAAGTACTATGAATTCATCGAAGGCTACCGAAATTACGAGGAGAAAGAGGTATACACTGGTAAGAGTTTAACCCTTCAAGCGAGCATTGGTCCGGAAGACATTGCACCAATTAGAAGAGGAGCGCCGAACAAATATGTCTTGTGGAATGGCCTTCCAGATTGTGACTTCGATTTCTATGAGAACCGCATCGACTTTGACAAAATTTCATCGAAGCCGATCTTAAGTCCGATTGCAGCGAATTCAGGCTTGACTTACCGCTACGATTACGATGGGATGCTCTACGAAGGGGAGCAGCTGGTGCATAGAATTAAGGTGTCTCCGTTGAACTCATCCGAAGCACTTTTTGAAGGGATTCTCTTTATCGAAGACGGAACTTGGGCCTTGAGAGGAGTAGATTTAGAGTTAAATCCTCGGGGCATTGAGTACTGCGAGCGATTCCGGATTATCCAGAACTATGAGCGTGCTGAGAATGGAGCTTATGTTCCCGTTCGTCGAGTGATTGACTACAGTATCCCAGATGGTTGGCAACGGATTATCGGTAAGGTCATCATGCAACAAGATGACTTCGTGATCAACCGAGATTTCAGCCTAGGACACTTCTCTGGTGAGGTCAAGAAATTCGAGGAGGACGCTTGGGAACGCAACCCAGAATTCTGGACAGAGATTCGTCCGATTACCCTAGATACGCTCGAGGCAAAGTTCGTTGCCCGCGCTGACAGCATTGAAGAATACCTCGGAAGTGATGAATACTTCCACAAGCTTGATAGTGCCTTTAACCGAATCACATGGTGGTCACCCTTAGTCGGGCTGGGACATCGCAATCGCGTCAAAGGAAACGAGTGGTATATCGAAGGATTGGTTAGTCAGGTCAATCCGGTGGGAATTGGTGGTTACCGTCACCGACTTCCTGGATATTACCAGCACACCTTCGCCAATGATGATTTAATTGAAGTAGATGGTTTCGTCGACTACGGTTTCCGAAACAAGGACGTCAAAGGACGTGTCGGATTGGGCTACACTTATCGTCCTGACAAAGCCATGCGCACCTACGTCCGAGTAGGAGATATTTACGAGATCATCAATGACCGAGCGAGCATTGAGCAGTACTTCAGTCGGAGTAACTACTCTCGCAAACAGACCTTCTTGATCTCGCAGCGCATGGAGCTATTTAACGGCTTCTATGCCGAGGCGCGATTCGATTATGCGGATCAAATTCCATTGAAGGATATAGCCTTTGCAGTATGGTCAAATGAATTGTTCGGTGAACTGAATCAACCCTCAGATTTCCAGCGTTATACCAAGTCTGAAGTGCAGCTGGAAGTTAAGTGGAGAATCAACCAAAAGTACGTCTGGAAACGCGGGAGAAAAGAAGTGTTAGGGACGGATTATCCAACACTAACCTTCGAGTACCGCAAGGGAATTCCAGGACTGTTTAACAGTGAGGTGAAGTTCGATTTCTTCGAGGTTGGCGCGGATCACGAAATGACCTTAGCTCGATTCGGAGATCTCCACTGGCAAGCTTCGATGGGGTCCTTCTTCCAGAAGGAGAGTTTGCGCTTATTGGAGTACAAGTACTTCCGCGGTAGCGACCGCTTCTTCTTCAGTGACCCTTCGGGAACATTCCAATTATTGGGGCCAACGCTTACGACTGCCGATGGATACTTCCAAGTGAATGCCATCCACCATTTTAACGGGACGATACTTGGGAAGGTACCACTGTTGAACCGACTCAAACTAGAGCTCGCTGCAGGAGGTGGAAGCTTAGTTCTAACAGGAGAAGATTTCCGCCATGCTGAGGTCTTTGCCGGCTTGGAACGTACCTTCCGTATTAAAGGTGAACTCTTCCGCTTGGGGGTCTATGGTGTAACTTCCGACAATAACTTCGAACGAGCGGATTACACCTTGAAGGTGGGGATCAATTTCTTCAATACATTCACGAATGAATGGGAGTACTAGGACTTCGCTTCGCTTCGTCAGGCTTATGGCCTAAGGCCTAAGGCTTATGCCTATTTCATTAGTTGCACTTTGTGGTGGTGATGGTGGAGAGGACTTGAGTTTCCATGTTCTTGTAGTACTCGCGTTCTTCTTTGTCTAGTAAGGAGATACTCGAATCTATTCTGGATTCATGGATTCCGATTTCAAGGCACTTTTGGTAGACGGTGTGTAGCCGTTGTTCGGCTATGGCGAGGTCAGCATCTTCGAAGTAGTTCACTCCGAAGTATAGCTTATTTGAGCTGTCTTCGTTTAGGATGTCGATGTATTCTTCCAGGATGCTGAGTGCACTGTCAACAACCATTTTGTTATCAGGGCTGAGGTGAATCATCTCCCACACCGGCGGGCCTACAAGGATTCTGTTTAAGTAGACATTTTGTTTGAGGCCACGTCCAGTCAAAGTATCAAGATGAACACAAAAAGTCTGGGCAAAGTAGCATTCTTGTTCGAAGGTGAAGCAAAGTTCACCTTTCTCCTCTTGCTCGACGTTCCAAGTATAGGTAGAGCCTAGGCACAACGAGTCACTTACGAGCAGAGATTCACCCTTTTCAACAGAGACGATGAAATCATTCAATGGAAGCTCAGTTTTATGGTCCAAAACGGAAACCGTGATTGTCGTAGAGTTCTGGGGAAATGCCAAGGTGGTCAGGGAAGCTAGGAGGATGAACAAAAGGAGCTTCATGGGGCTTGGTACGTGGTTCGTGGTACGTGGTTCGTGGTTCGTGGTACGTAGTTATCGACCATCGATTATCGTTTATAGATTAATAACCAAAGTCTTTAGTCTTTAGTCTCTAGTCTCTAGACCCTCGTCCCTAGACTGATTACTTAATCCCAAGATCTCTCCTAAACCGCGCAATCAAGTCACGTGAGAACCCAGTCACAATTTCTGCTTCTTCATTGCTTGTTCCTTCGTGTGCATTAGCGATCATTTCCATTGCGCTGATGAACTCTTCATACTCTGGTGTTGGGCCATAGCTGTGGCAGTAGCTGACTGCTTTCTTGTAGACATCTTCTACCTTATTCTCCTTAGCTACTTCATAATCGAACGACCACGAAATGGTAGTAGCCCATGGATGGTTTTTGAGAAGGCTTTTCATAGCATCAGACTCTTCCGACTGAATTACGCCGTCAGCCATCGCTACAGCGTAAAGTAACTCTCCTAAGGTCTCGTACAGTTTTTCTTGTTTCGACATGATGGTTCGCGTTAAATGTGTGAAACCAAGTTAGGGTTTTAGGGGAGACGAAGAGGGAGAATCGGAGGATTGGACTTGGGGGATGGCAGGCGGTAGAAATGTGGACTGTGGACCGTGGACTGGAGGTTGACGTTAGACAGTAGACGGTAGACGGAAATAGAATGGAATCCGTTGAAGATGTCTTTTGTTCTCGACCCTCGACCCTCGACCCTCGACTCTCGACCCTAGACCCTGGACCCTTGTCTAATTCAAAGAATTCCTAAACTCACTTGGCGACATATTCGTCTTCGCCTTAAACAGCTTTGAAAACGATTGAGAATACTCAAAGCCGAGCTCATAAGCCACCTCTGAGACGCTGAGTTCTTTTTTGCCGAGTTTCTCTTTTGCCTTTTCAATCAGCTTGTCGTGAATGTGTTGCTGCGTGCTTTGTCCTGTGTGGACCTTCAGCAGATTGCTTAGATAATTCGGGGAGAGATTCAGTGTATTCGCCACATCATTGACACTCGGAATTCCCTTGTGGATCAAATCATCGGCTTCAAATTGCTCATTCAATACCTTTTCAAGACGCGTTAGAATAGCGTGTCCTTCAGGTTTACGGGTGTTGAATTGGCGGTGGTAGAATCGCTCGGCGTAGGTGAGGAGCACATCGAGGTGAGCGAGGATAATGTCTTGGCTGAAGTTGTCAATATTCGATTGATACTCCTGTTCAATTTGGTGCAAGATGTCAATGATGACCTTCTCCTCCCGTTCAGAGAGGAAAAGGGCCTCATTGATTGAATATCCGAAGAATTCATATTGTTTGAACTTCTCCGCTAGCGCGGAATTCAAGATGAAATCAGGATGGAACAGTAAGAGCCATCCACTCGGTGTTCTGTCTTCTCGTTGATTCGGTTCTATGCGAATCACCTGACCGGGAGCAATGAAGGTCATCACGCCCTCATCAAAATCATAACTGGTCTGTCCGTACCGCATCGTCCCTACATTGCGTTTCATGCCGATGGAATAGTACCCAATCATCCAGTCTTCACCATAATAGTCAGCGCTTCTAGTCAACTCGGTATAATCAACTAAACTGATCATGGGGTGCAAAGAACTCCCCAAGCCATGCAGCTTATGGAATTCAGAAATGCTATTGATTTTGCGTGGTGCGTTCATTGGTTGGAAGTTAATTAATACATGGGATTGTAGGCAGTAGGCCGTAGGCTGTATGCTGTTTTGAATCCGGGAACAGAAGACCATAGCCTAAGGCTTAAGCCATAAGCCATAGGCCTTACGCCTTTAGACGAGCATCCCCCCAGAAGCCTCAATTCGTTGTCCGTTCACCCATTTTGAGGCGTCTGAGCATAAGAAGGCTACGGCGCCGCCGATGTCTTCTGGTTCGCCTACGCGACCGAGGGCTGTGATCGACGAGATGATACCTCGCTTTTCTTCGTCGTGCTTGTTAACTCCGCCTCCGAATTCTGTTGCGATAGCTCCAGGAGCTAGGCTGTTGGCACGGATACCGCGTGACCCTAGTTCTTTGGCTAAGTAACGTGTGTAGACTTCCACACCACCTTTCATTGAAGCGTAAGCTGAGAAACCAGGGAAGGAGAAGCGCGTCAATCCTGAAGAGATGTTTACGATGCTTCCGCCGTCATTCAAGTGTCCTAAAAGCTGCTGAGTCAGGAAGTAGACTCCTTTGAAGTGGATGTTCATCATTTCATCGAATTGCTCTTCCGCTGTCTGATCTACTGTTCCGAAAGCTCCTGTTCCGGCGTTGTTGATTAGGTAGTCTAGTTTATCTGAATTGAAACTAGAGGAAAGCGTCTCTTTCAAGCCATTAGCAAATGCTTCAAACGACTTTACATCACGAGAGTCGAGTTGTAATGCCTCTGCATGGGCTCCTGTTTCTTTCACCGCAGCAATCACTTCATTGGCTGCTTCTTGATTTGAGTGGTAAGTAAATACCACATTTGTCCCTTGTTGCGCAAGGCTCATTACGATTTCACGTCCGATACCTCTGCTACCTCCCGTTACGAGAGCGATTTTTTGATTGTTCATGTTCTAAGTCTTTGTTGGTACAAAGGTCAGATGAACCATTCGCTCTGATGTGTCCGAATCTACTCTTCTTGTGTTCGAATCTGCTGATTGGTTGACGGTGGACAGTGGACGGTTGACGGTAGACGAATTGAAGCTATCTAACGCCTAACGCCTAACGCCTAACGCCTAAAGCCTAACGCCTACCACAAGAGCTATGCTTCGGCGTCCATCAAATCTGTTACCACGTGGTAACGCGGATCATCGATGGATGTCTCAATGATCGATTCGAATTTGTCGTTTGCCTTCAGCAAGATGGTTTTGCACTCAGGACTGAGGTGCGTTAGTTTCACCTCTTTTCCTTGTTCTAAGTATTTGTTGGCAATACCGCGAATAGCTTCAATTCCAGAGTGGTCACTCACACGAGATTCAATAAAATCAATCTCAATCTTGTCAGGATCATTCTTTACATCAAACTTTGAGTTGAAGGCTGTCACAGAACCGAAGAAAAGTGGTCCCCAGATCTCGTAAACTTTCGTTCCGTCATTCTTGGTGCGCTTGCGTGCTCGAATCATCGTTGCATTCTTCCAAGCGAATACCAATGCACTGATAATTACCCCGGCAAGTACAGCTACTGCCAGATCCATCCATACGGTGATGGCAGATACAGCAACCAAGACAATAGCGTCACTCAACGGAATCTTGTGTAGAATGCGGAATGAACTCCATGCGAATGTTCCGATCACCACCATAAACATTACCCCAACAAGTGCTGCAATCGGAATCTGTTCGATGTATTCGGAAGCGAAAAGGATGAACACCAACAGCATCACGGCTGCTGTTACACCTGATAGACGGCCACGTCCACCACTATTGACATTGATGATCGATTGACCGATCATGGCACAACCACCCATTCCACCGAAGAAACCATTCACAAAGTTGGCCAATCCTTGGGCTACACTTTCACGATTTCCGCTTCCGCGTGTTTCGGTCAATTCATCAACGAGGTTCAGGGTCATCAGCGATTCGATCAAACCAATCGCTGCGATCTGACAAGCTACCAAGAAGACGAGTCCCCAATGCCCAGAAATGGTACCGAGGTTATCAAAAATGTGAAGGTTCAAGGTTGGCATGCTCCCTTTCAATCCGTCACCACCTCCGTCGCGAATGAATGACCCAACCGTAGCTACGTCAATGCCCCCGAAGATGGTAATTAATGCCACCACAACGATGGCTGTCAAAGCCGCTGGAATTGCTTTCGTGAGCTTAGGCAACCCAACCATGATTCCCATGGTTAAAGCCACGAGACCAATCATGATCCAGAGATCATTTCCGCTGAGGAGTTGACTTTCGCCATCTACTGTTTCATAGAACATCCCAAGCTGGGCTTTACCAATCACAATGGCCAATCCATTCACAAATCCGAGCATTACCGGATAGGGGATGAGACGTATGAACTTGCCAAGTCTTAAGAATCCGGCACTAGCTTGGATTACCCCTACAATGAGTAGTGTCACAAAGAGCCATTGCACACCCAAATCAGCGATAGGATTATCGAGACCAAGTCCGATTTCATTTCCCTTCGCGATCAATGGAATCATTACAACCGCCGTTGCTCCCGTTGCTCCAGAAATCATTCCTGGACGACCACCCAAAAGTGCTGTGAGAAGTCCCATGATGAAGGCACCATAGAGTCCCACAAGAGGGTCTAGTCCCGCAACAAAGGCAAAGGCTACCGCTTCAGGTACCAGCGCGAGCGCTACTGTGAGTCCTGAAAGGATGTCATTCTTTGGGTTGTGGGTGAAGTTGTGAAACAGTCTTTGCAGCATGGCTAAGTCGTTGGAAAAAAGGGGCAAAGATACGCTTTACTTCTGGATTGGACCCAAGCGGTACTACATCAAAAATGCGTCATATGGCGTAGTGACATGCGCCACCTTGCAACTGACATTTGCATTAAAACCAATGATTATGAAAACACTGGCTACACTTTTTCTATCTCTCATCGCGGCAACCAGCTTCGCTCAATTCACTCCGATGGGTGGTCCCATCGGCGGGGGAACGTGCATCGGACTTTACGCAGGCGATGATTTCTTGCTCGCTGGGGTGAACACTTCTCTGTACCGCTCCACTGATGACGGACAAACTTGGGATATCATTGAAACGGTTCCTGATTACGTGAACCCCTATTGCTTTGCCAGCGTGGGCAACGCGATAGTCATGGGAACCAATAACGGTGATCGTGTTTACCGTTCGACAGATGGTGGTTTGAACTGGGACCCAAGCTTCGAAGGCATGCCTACGATCGCAGGATTTCCTTCTGCGGTTCCGTCACATGCGACCACTCTTGGTGACGACATTTACATGAGTGGAACCAACTTCATCCGCAAGTCGACAGATCAAGGACAAACATGGGAAGCAGTAGGCATTGATGGAATTTGTTACGGTCTTGATGCCACAGAAAACCATGTGTGGGCCATTCCCAATGGTCAAATTAATTACACAGCAGATAACGGAGCTACATGGACGGTGACGAGCGACAACCCGTCTATAGGTTTTGGAACCAGCGTGACTTGTGTAGCTCAGCTCGGTGATCGCATTTTCGCTGGAACCAATATGAGTGGAGGTGAAGGACTCTATTACACTGATGATATGGGTGAAACATTCGTTTCAAATAACGATCTGAATGTCATCGTCGACCTCTATGTCTATGAAGGTTCTGTATACGCAACAGGTCTCGACGGTCTATGGAGAAGCGATGATAACGGCGAAAGCTGGAATCTCGTTTGGGAAGGCTTTACCGGTGGCGGAGGATACGGCAAGATCGTAGAATACAACGGCGTGTTATGGTTCGCAACAAACGGAGGTCCGGTAGAATACGACCCAGAAACAGGTGATTCATACGCTCCAGGATTTCCGTTTGCTACGATCACAGAAGTCGCTTCCAACGGTAGTTTGATGATGGCCTTAGGCAACGGTCAACTCTATACAAATGCAGAAGGCGCCAATGACTGGGACAACATTTCTGCAAACGTTGATGACCAGGCGATGGTTCTCGTAAGCTATGGTGATGATGCTTGGTTCGCTAGCGCGGAATTGACATACGAGCTCTATACAAGTACTGACAATGGTGCCAGCTGGACTAACCTAGACAATCCATTCGTAGGTCAGGTCAGCGAAATTTACAACGATGATATTCTCCTCATTGGAGGAGTAGACAACTACTACGGAGCGATCTACTACTCAACAGATGGAGGTAACACATTCAATGCATCAACGATCAATGCAGAGCAGGAATTGATTCAGGTCACCATCGACCATATCGAAAAGATTGGTTCAAACTTATACGCGAGCACAAGCAAAGGATATGCTATTTCGAGTGATAACGGAGTGACCTGGGATCACACATGGAACGATTTCGCCGTGCAAATTCAAGGAACGGCTGATCGTTTGATCGGTGCATTTACCTTGAGCTGGACAGGTCAAATCGAATACCGTGAATCAACTGATAACGGCGCTACTTGGACAGTCATGATGGACGGAGTGCCGAATCAATCAATCTACTCTCCAGTCAACATTTGGACCTTGGGAAGCGATACCTACTTCCAAACCAGTCCGTTTGATTGGCAATTCCCGGGCATGTTCTTCAAGATCGGCGCAAACGGTGGTTGGGAGCAAGCAACGGAGATGGGATCGATCCCAGTAGTGGTCAATGAGCTCATTCAGACGAACAATGGCAATATCTACGCTGGTACCACACAGTCAAGTGTTTGGGTCTACGGCGAAGGCGGAACCATCAATGTAGATGAGTCATTCGCACACGAAATTACGGTGTATCCAAACCCTTCAAGCGGTTTGGTCAATATTCAAGGAGATCTCCCAGCAGGTAAGGTGTTAACTGTATGGGATCTTTCTGGCAGAGCAGTAGCTTCTTTCACGCTTAGCTCAACTCAACAAGTACTTGATTTAAGTGCATTACCTACGGGTAGTTATGTACTGCACATTGCAGAGATCAATTACTCAACCATAGTGATGAAGCGTTAATCGTTCCACCAGGAAATGAAAAAGCCGCTCCGAAAGGAGCGGCTTTTCTATGTGGTCAACATTGCGTTATTCACACGTTTGACCATAAATTCCTAACATCACAAGCATATCTGCGGTGTTAACGATGTCGTTTCCATCAAGATCAGCAACACAGTTTTCTAGACATCCGTAATTGCCAAGTAGAACAAGAAGATCCGATGTGGTGATGATTCCATCGTTATCAAAGTCTCCTAGACAAGGGCTTGGTGCCTCTTCATCTTCTTCAATCATTCCGCTACAATCGTTATCTATTCCTTCCGCGGTAGCAGGAGCAAAAGGATACATCGCTGGATTGTCATCATTACAATCGCTATCGTTCAATGACCATCCAAGACCCGGATCATCACAGAAGTCTTGAGAGGTACTGCTACCGAATCCATCCATGTCATTGTCTAGATAGTAGGTAACGGCGTAGGTACATGAACCGTCTTCCTGTGTAGCTGAAGCGTCGTAATTACAAGCGGTGTTATCAGTACATCCTAAACACGACAGGTACTCACAACTGCTGTCATCACATTCCGCGCTAGCGTCATAATTACACGCATTGGTATCTGTACAACCGTAAATCGTCAAACATGAACCGTCGTCTTGCGTAGCGGCAGCGTCGTAGTTACATGCCGTAGGATCTGTACAACCTAAGCACGACAGGTAATCACATGATCCGTCATCACACTGTGCGGAAGCATCATAATTACAAGCCGTTGGATCTGTACAACCATCAGGCATGATACAGCTACCATCATCACATTGGGCGAACTCGAAATAGTTACAAGCTGCCGGATCTGTACAACCGTCAGGGTAGATACAGCTACCATCATCTAGCACGGCGAATGGGTCATAATTACACGCTGTTGGATCTGTACACCCTGGAGTATCAACCGCAACCTCGACACAGAACTCATGGCTAGTACCATCACCGTAGTCAGCGGCTCCCATTTCGAAGAGCAGTGCCCCTTCAGTGTCTGTCATTTGGTAGTTTCCATTGACATTACATCCGGAAGCGGTACCGTTCATTCCATCTCCGAAACTATCGAAGATGTTGAAGGTATAACACCCGTTGGAGATACAGATGTCTTCGCTGATCGTTGTTTGATCGGGATAGTTGCCATCGTTCGCAACGATGTTTCCGTTATCATCAGAAACATTCCAACTTACCTCGTTACCCCAACAGTCAGTGTCAATAGCGAGGTTGATGAACCCGATGGCACATGATCCGTTATCGCACACTGCATTCGGATTGTAGTTACATGCATTCACATCAGTACACCCTGCCAGTTCACACGAACCATCATCGATGTTGGCTGATGCGTCGTAATTACATGCATCTGGGTCAGTACATCCAAATACCGCATTGATTACTCTAAACTCTTTGTATCCGGCAGGTGCTGGCATAGGACGAGTTTGCGTCTTTCCGCTGTTCGCCACACCTTCAACGTAGTAGTAAACAGTTGTTCCAAAAGGTTGAGCAGGGATTGAAGCAGACCAGTTATTATTGCCCTGATCGGTCATCGCTACCGAGGTGTATGGATCATTAAGGTCTGTTTTGTAGTAAAGCGTTGCATTCGCGATACCAGTTCGGTGATTGATGTAGGCTTCCAACGTGTAGTCATTCAACTCATCATCAGTATCAGGTAAGCATTCGTAAGAGATCAAGAGAGGATCTTCAACACCCACACTTTGGGTGATACAGTGAATGGCACCACTTGCTGAAATGATCGCCTGACCGCTGTTATCACAATCGATCGGAACAATGTTATACCCTGGAAGTAGCTCTTCGTAAATGCGGAGTGCTGTCGTATCGTACTGTTCGTAGTATGTCGGGACAAGAATAGAGTTGTTAACGAATACAGAGTTTGTGTAGGTACAGTACCATCCATTTTGGTCAGGGTAGTTTCCGTTCGATTGTTGTGGTGGAGCAGGAATTCGCACGATGTTATAAGGCGTACCGTACTTGGTAGTGAAGTTGTCTTGGATGTATTGAATATTCGCTTCAATCTGTGGTCCATCTGCTACGCCTTCAGGATATTCGCTGACTAGAATGGTCTCTTCATTGATCAGCTTCATGTGCATGTCAATGTGGTTGATCCCATCAAATGGAAGCGGTGTCATTTTGATGTAGGTATCAATCCCCATGAATTGGTTCATGATATCATCAATCTCGGCTTCCGTATGGTTAGGGTAAGTGGTGCCCCAACCTGTATTTCCACCTTCATTTTCATTGAGAACAAGTTCAGAACAGAAGGCCTGACCGAAACCATCAGACATATAGTTTCCTCCAGTGTTCATCAGGTCATTGGGCGCACCAGTCGTGCTGTAAAGATCGAGTCCCAAGTAGTTTGCAACGGCTTCTGGAGAAACATCATCGTCTGGTCTTGGACGGTTGTAAATCCAGTCAACAAGAAAGAGGTCATCTACTTCATTTCCGTAAACGGTGTTTGCGCCGTAATCACGCATCCAGATGCTGTTAAGGTCTGTGTTGATGATGGTAACGTTGGTGAGATCAACGGGGCCACCCCAATCGTTATTCAACAGAAAGTTCTGGGTAGACGATACGTTTTCTGAGAGAATGATGACCTCACATTCATTGACTGCCGCATGCACGATTTGCTTTAGAATTCCAGTGTAGCTCTGCCACGCGATGGTGAGTGCCTGGATTTCCTCCCACTCAGCAGCAGTACGGATATTCGGAAAGTCTGGAGGAGTTTCAATTCCACGATCTGTTGGGAAGGCATATCCCTCCGCATTCGCACGAGCCTTTTCTTCTCTCGTTAATTCGTGCGGGAGAAATTGATCGTTATTCTGTCCAAAAACAACTGAGCTCCCTAGAACGAGGAGCATCATCAATAGTGATCGCATCATAGCATCTTGGTTAAGTCTCCTTAAAAATACGGAATTCTGACCATAACACGAGCATAGGACGTCATTCGCCAAAGCCTGTTAATCGCTTGGAGGTATGGCATACCTAGTGCACATTTGTTCATGGAGAATGCCCTCCAAAAATGCTCTAACAAATGAAAAAAGTAGGAATAATAGGCTCAGGCATCGTTGGGAAAACCCTAGCAGCTGGAGCTATTTCACATGGATATGAAGCGATGATCGCTTCGCGAGATACTTCGAAGCTCGAAGAATGGCATCAGGATAACTCAAGTGTTCAATTGGGATCCGTTGATGATGCGGCACAATTTGGAGACATCGTGATTTTCGCGGTGAAAGGAACGGTAGCTAAAGAGGCTCTTGAAGGTATTGATAGTAACTACCTAAAAGGGAAAACAGTGATTGACGCTACCAACCCCATCGATACTTCCGCACCTGATAATGGAGTCTTGCGATTCTTTAGCTCAATTAACCGTTCGTTGATGGAGGAACTTCAGGAAGCGCAGCCTGAGGCGAACTTCGTCAAGGCGTTTAACAGTATCGGAAGTGCATTTATGGTTGACCCTCAATTTGAAGGAGGAAAGCCAACGATGTTCATCGCAGGGAATAGCGATGAAGCCAAAGAAGAAGTTCGAGAAATGCTATTAAAATTTGGCCACGACATTGAAGACATGGGCGGAGTAGAAGGGGCGAGAGCCATCGAGCCCTTGTGTATGCTCTGGTGTATTCCGGGATTCAGAGAGAATCGATGGAGTCACGCATTTAAATTGCTGAAATAAAAAAGGGCCGCATCAGCGGCCCTTTTCAATGTTATCATTGGAGATTATACAATCTCTACGAGGGTAATCTCAAAGTTGAGGTCTTCTCCAGCAAGTGGGTGGTTTGCATCAATTTTGATCGAAGCATCTGTTACTTCCACAACTTTCACTGGAATCTGCTGACCGTTTGGCAATTGAGAAGAAAGCATCATACCAACTTCTGGCTGCATATCTTCCGGCAATTGATCGCGACCTACTTCCTGAACCAGACGCTCATCAGCTTGTCCGTAAGCATCATCACAAGGGATAAGGAAAGCCTTCGCTTCTCCTACTTCCATATCGATCACAGCTGAGTCAAACCCAGGGATCACTTGTCCTGAACCTACAGTAAATTCAAGTGGTTCACGGCCTTCACTAGAGTCAAAAAGGTCTCCGTTAGTGAGTGTCCCTTTGTAGTGTACACGAATCGTGTCGTTGTTTTTTACTTTCATTATGGATCTTTATCTGAATACCAAATTCGCCGCAAAGGTAGTCATTGCATTTAGACTCAGCGGTATACCTGTAAGATCTTAACGAATGCGTAGATCACACCTGGTAACCAACCCAATATGAATAGTACAAGCGAAAGCCAGAATTCGATTTCTAGTCCGTATAGAATGTAAATAGGAATTGGAGGGAGGAAGAAAGCGATGATAAGGTAGATCGCCAGTTCTGCATTGTCATTCGATACACGCGCTTTCTGAATCTGAGGCGCAATAGTTTTGTCCCAGTCTTTAGCGTCGAATAGCGGTTTACCCGCTTTTGGCTCTACCGAAGGTTCTTCTTGAACAGCTATTTCTTCGATAGTGGACGGTTGACGGTTGACGGTTGACGGTTGGTTGACCGTTGATGGTTGATGGTCGACTGATGAAGGACTATTCTGAGGGAGATCCCATGATGCGGGGCCTTGTAGTTGTGGTTCGTTGCGTTCAGTGGCAATTTGTTCCACTCCATCTGTACGGGGAGCTAGGGCCTTTACCGTTTCAGCTTTGTCAGCTTTACTCTTTTGGTGGTTCGCTATAAAGTATCCTTTACGGTACTTTCTTTTCTGGATAAATCGGTCGCTTACCACGTCATTTGAGGTGCTACATGAAGCAAAAATGATCGCGATGAGAGCGACAATTATTCGGTTTAAATTCATCTGGATGCAGGCTTTACATTTATAGTGACAAGATTCAGCGACAAAGTTGCACCGAAAGTCTGAATCATGGAAAAATTCGGTAAACGCATGGTTTTTAGCGAGAAAAGCCCTATATTCGTCGACGAATTACAGAAAAAGACCTTACTACCTTAACCAAAATAGGAATATGAGCGTGCTATTATAGTGCGCTTTTCCTTTTTAAAGACTTTCCGTTTCGGTTCTTTTCTCTTCCACAACAACGGCAAGCTCTTTCGGATAGTCTGTGATGATTCCATCAACTCCTAATTCAATCAACGAAATCATATCTGCTTGATCATTCACTGTCCATGGAATGACTTTGGTGCCATTGGCGTGACAATAGTCAATGTCATCAGCAGAAAGTGAACTAAAGTCCGGACTGAAGACCGTCGGAACGAAGGTCAGACGTGCCAATTGCTCTTCCGCGCTAGCGTCATCTTCAACCAACCATGAGGTAGATAACTTCGGGTCAATCGCATGCAAAGCTTCCAAAACCTCGGCAGAGAATGACTGTACGGTGGTGCGATCATAAATCCCGAGTTCAAGCAGTTCACCAATAACTAACGAAGCGAACTGATCAGCAGTCGGGTGGTAAATACCTTCACCGCCTTCTTCAAATTTGATTTCAATGTTGTAGCGAACCTTGGCTGAATCGCCTTTTGTGCGCATCATTTCAGCTACTTGAACGACCTCCCATAACGCCGGACGAGATACGGAACGCTTTGCCTGCGTTGGAAATCTCGGGTTACCCAAGCTCCCGCAATCGCAACCTCGAATGGTCTCCATATCCATGCTGAAGAGTTTCCAGTCTTCTTCATTCTCAATTGGATTTCCTTGTGGATCGAGGCAAATCTTCTTGTTCAACCAAGGCTCATGATTCACAACCAATTGCGAATCTCGAGAAACACAAAGATCAAACTCTAGTACCTGCGCACCTTGTTCTAAGGCCAAAACAAAACCAGGGATGCTATTCTCAGGTAGATAGCCTCGCGCACCTCGATGACCTTGGATTTCGAATGTGTCGGAAATGGCCATATGCCGAGCATCTTCGGAAGGAGCAGATGCGGTGCAGCTGATCAGGTGAAGGAACACCGCTGCAAGCCAGAAGGTGAGGAGTTTGGATTTCATCGTATGGTGCTTTCCACGAAGGTCGTAAGCTCAGTTCGATTTTGGAAGTCTGCGTTCGTGAAAAAATGCAAGAACAATCTGATAAACACTGAAGATCAGGACCACAGGACTTTCAGAATGTAACCTACAGAAAGAAAGCACGTAAGCCTAGGTGTCGAAATGACACGGACTAACTATCAGATCATGACAACCACCCTTAAAGGATTGATCCTGCTGCTTTTGTCTGTAGCATCGAATGCGGTGCACGGACAGACGTTGCAATGGGCTTTCGCAGCACAAGGTGAAGGTGAGCAGACATTCGTCGATATGGCGTATGATGCAGAAGCCTCCATTTTGTATGCTGTAGGTTACTATGTGGGGTCAGCGGGTGATGTGGTCTCAACTAACATTGCTGATGTTGCGTTTGAATTCAATCCCGTCGCGGCTGGAAGCGATGCTGATGCTATGGTAGTTGCGATCAACGATGAAGGAGAACTTCTCTGGATGATGGATATTTCCTCACCAGGAGATGACAAAATGCTTACAGTAGATCTCGCACCTGAAGGAGGAATTCTAGTGGGAGGTTATACTAGCGGAAACGCCACTGTCACAGGAACGTCAATCGATGTCGCGATTGATGATGATTACAACATTGGAAATGCGGGAGCCACACTTCTAAGAGTATCCGAGGAAGGACAAGTCATCTGGAACCAACACGTTTCGGATTTTCAGGATACGGCTGTTTTAGATATTGCCCGAGGAGATGACGGATGGTATGTTCTGTACAGTTCGGAAGGATTCGGATTGACAGTTGACGATTACTCCTTTGGAAACAACGCTCAATTCCTACTTCGCAAAATTGATCCTGAAGGAAATTCAATCTGGCAAAGCATCTTCGGTGATTGGTGGAATGTCTTTGATATCTCACAGATCGAAGATCGACATCCGCAATTGGCTTATTTCGAGGGTAAACTCGGTGTCGTGGGAAATTTCAATTCTTACGACTTTGCCGTAATTGATGGTCAGAACTCGTATTCGATGTTCTATTGGTCAATTGACACCTTAAATGACCTCTTCTTATTGACCTTCTCTTCTGAAGGACAATTACTTTGGGCGAATCGATTTCTTCATAATCTTAATGAACTACGAGGCTTTGGACTCGATATCAATTGTGAGGGCGTGTATGTCACAGGCTCAATCTATGCGGGGTTCTTTAACCCGACCGATTTTGGTGGTGCATACATAGATTGGGGAAGTAACGACGATATCTTCTTAGCTAAGATGAATTTAAGTACAGGTGCACCTGAATGGGTGAACCTTCTTGTGGATTATGGTGGACATCAATCTAACCATCTATATGATGTAAAATGCGATAACCACGGCAATCCAGTCATTTGTGGAAGCTACAGTTCAAATATTTATGTGAACGGCAATATTGTCGAAAGCGGAGCTGACACGGAAGGACTGACAATGTCTTTCGATACTGACGGATCACTTCTATGGTCTCAAGCCTTGAGCGGTTCTGGTGATGATCGCCTCTGCTCCATTGCACATGTCAATGATTCACTGAGTTTCTTTGGTGGAACTGGGGGAGCTGGTTTTGGAAGTTTCACCGATGCAGAAGTGCCTGAACTTCACAACGCAGTCATTGCACTGATCGATCATCCCGTGAATGGAAGTCTCTTGTGCTGTTCACCTCCTGAAGCTGGAGTACTGACCGTAGAAGAGTCTGAAATCTGCCCTGGAGAAACACTATACCTGAGCTACTCTGCAGAAAATACCGGGCGCGCCCTGCAGTTCAGTACGAATGACATTATCTGGAACACGCTTTTTACTTTGGATGGAACTTCCATCGAAGTACCCAATGCTCAACCCGGGAAATACCGGGTGGTGACTGATGACCCAGCTTGCGGACTATTTGTCTCTAACAACGTGGTAGTGACACACAAAGAGAATGCAGGCATCAACCCAGGTGCCGGGTCATGTCGACTCGAACTTTGGGTGGAAGCTGATAGCACTGCGTTTGGTGTAGATGGAACCCAATTAGAAGGGCAATCAGCGGAGATCTTTAAACTTGAAGAATTGGCAAAGGGTGAATCACTCACACCGGCCAATGAGATGAATGTGGAATCAGATGCTGTAGCTCCAATCTACATGCCTAATCTGATCAATGCGCACGCCGGGATTCTTTTCAATGGTGATCAGAACCTCGTCCTTTCCGAGACTCCAATTACAGGAAACCGAAATGGACTGCATGTCCTAGCAGTGCTATGGCCAGACTCACTCGAGGCTGCAGCCGGACCGCTGTTCTCCATGGGAAGTCAAAGCGAGGGCTATGATCTTCGTGTTGATGAGACTACCATTGAGATGAATAGTCCTTCGAATGTTTCTTGCGAACCTACGGCGCACAATGATCAAATCGGACCACTACTCGTGGAGTGGGTTTATGATACCCAGAACCAATTCGAAGCGGTTATTGTCAACGCGAAAGACACGCTTTGGTCAAACACGGTAGGACTTGACAAATTAGATGCCGCTGATTTGGGCTACTCTATTTTCATGAATGGAGATGCCATTGATGGAGGTCCGTTTACCCTCGGCATGTTGGCTGAGGCGTATAGTGCTGGAGAAGGATTCGAAGGAGTTCTTTTCGAATTGGTCGCTTATGAAGGAGTGCTGCAAGGAGATGATCTATTAGCTGTTCGTTCAAGTTTGGCCATGAACTATGGTATCACCTTAGACGCTGAAGTTGCTCATGGTTACCTCGCCTCTGATGGCACGAAAGTGCTTGATTTTTCCTCTGATGAATACGTCCAGGGATCTGCTGTGATCGGTCGCGATGATGAACGTCGTTTCAAACAATGGAAAGCACGTTCATGGGAGAACGGTAATTTCTTGAATATCGAAATGGTTGATCCATATACTCTCGACAACATGGATTACCTCGGTATTACGCATGATGGTCAAAATGGTCACGCTATCGTGGAATGGTTAGGTATGCCAGGCGCAAGAATGGGACGAGTTTGGAAAACGCAGAATCAAGGAGTCGAATCAACGGTTCGAATTGAAATTCCTGATGTACCTGCTAACCCGTATACAACGCTCATCGTGCATTCAAGTGACCCTTCATTTGCGACCTTGGATCGAGCATACTGCCTGCAGTCGAATGGTTCGAAACGCTTTGCAGAGATCGTATTGAATGATGGTGACTACTTCTCATTCTGCGTAGACGCTCCAGACTTGAATATCGAGACTACTCATGTGTCATGCAATGGTGCTTCTGATGGAGAAATCGTTGTAAACGTCAACGGCGATGCTGACCTCTACCTGTTCTCATGGGATGAGTTAGGAATTGACGGTGACGCCGCCTTGAATCTACAGGATCTATCAGCAGGTGAATATACCTTGACAGTCATAACCTCTTCATCGTGCATTTCAGAATTTGATGTAACAGTCACGGAACCAGAGGCACTGGTTGTCGCATTGCAATCGGTCACTTCACCGAGCTGTGCGTCTGCTGATGGGAGTGCTACCTTCCAGATTACTGGAGGAACAGGTCCTTACAACTACTCATTCACACAAATTACGGTTGCTGATGGATTCAATCTCCCGGCAGCCTACTCAGGTGTAGCACCGAACTCAGGGCTGATCACCTTCAATAACCTCAGCGCGGGTGAATACCAATTAAATATCACCGATGCGAATGGATGTTCTACCTCTGCTGGAATCGAACTCTTTGCCTCTGACACAACAGCTCCACTTGTAGCCTGCGTAGTTCAGATTGATAAATCAACGAACGGAGCATGTACGTATACAATGGAAGACCTGACGTCATTGCCTTCTGTCACCGATGATTGCAGTTTTGTGGTAACACAATCTATTCCTGTTGGAACAGAATTGACACCGGGTAGCTATGCAATCACGTTCACCGCAACAGACGACGGAGGGAATAGTGATAGTTGTACTTCTAGTTTGGTCGTGTCTGATACCCAAGCTCCTGTTTTTAACTGTCCGAATGATCAGTTCCATTTCGCCAATGCAGACTGTGAATTCGTATTGCCAGACTATACCCTTGGACTGTCTTCTTCTTCAGGATGTGATGATGGTTCATATTCCCAGTCTCCAGGACCTGGAACCATCTTGAACTATGGATTGCACCAAATTACCATCACAGGAATTGACCCTTTCGGCAACGAGAGTGAATGTACATTCCAAGTGGCAGTTGATGATATAGTGGCACCTGTGATTACCTGCCCAAGCGATCTGACGGTAGATGCTTCAGCGGCGTGTACTTATGAACTTCCCGATTTCACCGTGAGTGCGCTTGTTTATGAGCCATGCGGTTCGTACTCAATAACTCAAACTCCGTCACCGGGAACTGATCTTGGAATTGGGACGCACACCATTACCTTGGAGGCAACTGATCTCTTGGGAAATAGCGCAGATTGTTCCTTCGAGATCACCGTGAACGACACGACTGCGCCGAATGTTATTTGTCCTTCAGATGCCGTGCGCAGTCTTTCTAATGACTGTACCTACTTCGTAGAAGATTTCAGCGCTTCATTGATCTACATCGAAACATGCGGAAACGTCACGATTCAGCAAACACCAGCTATTGGTGTAGAATTGACTGCTGGAACTCATTCCATTGAGCTTACCATTACAGATGAGTCTAACAATCAATCCGTATGCAATTTTGACTTGACGGTTCAAGACAATCAAGCCCCTGCTGTTGCATACAACGGCGGCTTCTTTTTCGAAGTGAATGAAGAATGTGAATTCGAAGTGCCTGACTTCACCCTTGATGCCCTGTTTGATGATAACTGCGGGGTTACGCTAATAGAACAGACTCCTGTTCAAGGTTCGATACTTGATATCGGAGATCATACGTGCACCATTCACGTGGAAGATGCGGCGGGAAATTCAGATCAAATTGAATGGACCATTACAGTTCAAGACACAACAGCACCGGTGGTGATTTGCCCAAGTGATGCTCAACGATCAATTGCGGCCGACTGTGCTTATGTTTTAGAAGACTTTACAGCCTTAGTAAATGCGGAAGATCCTTGCGGTATTCAGTCGATTACACAAGATCCTTCTCCAGGGTTGCCGCTCGATGTAGATGTGTACACGATCGAATTCACAGTATTGGACGTCCATGGAAATGAAAGTACATGCAGCTTTACACTGGACGTTATCGATGACACAGCACCTCAAATCATTTGCGTGGAACCTTTCACGGAAAACATCTCAGGATGCACCTATGAGCTGCCTGATTTGACGAACACAGTTGGGGTAAGTGATTGTCATTCTGTAACGGTAACACAATCTCCAATCGCAGGAACGCTTTTAGGAATGGGGTCGCACACGATCGAATTTAACGTGACTGATAGCTATGACAATCTAACCACGTGTTCTACTACGATAGAGGTGGTCTTCACCGGAACTCCAATAATGGATTGCCCTGATGATCAATCGGTAGTTTCGAATGCGCAGTGCCTATACATCTTGGAAGATTTTACTGCAGATGTTGTCGCATCCACAGGGTGCGGAAGCTTGACTATCACACAGTCACCTCTGCCAGGAACGGAGTTATCTGTAGGGACACACGAAATTACAATGACGGCTACCGACGACTACGACGGTATGGTCACTTGCAGCTTCCAAGTCCAAGTGACTGGAGCAAGTGGATTGAGCGTTTCTTGTCCGGGTAACACCATTCGTTGGACTGCCGGCAACTGCTGGTATACCCTTGAAGACTTCACAGATAACGTGAGTGTCATAGAGTCGTGTGGTAGTTTCACAATCAGCCAGAACCCTACACTGGGGACACAACTTAATGCCGGATTCCATACCATTGAATTGCTGATTCAGGATGAAAATGGAAATGAAGAAACCTGCAGCTTTGAATTGGAGGTAGAAGACTCAGAATCTCCAGTGATTAGCTACTCTGGAGAAACGTCGTTCAACTTGTCTGATGCCTGCGAGTTCAGCACCCCAGACTTCATTGCCATCGCTTCTGTTGAAGACAATTGTGCGATTCAATTCGCAACTCAAACACCAACCCCAGGAACCGCGTTAAGCGCTGGAGTTCATGTGATCACCATTTATGCTGAAGACATCTATGGTAATGCGCAATCGTACGATTTCGATATCCAAGTATCAGATGAAATGGCACCCGTGGTTGACTGTGGAGATGAGATTGTACGTGCAATCAGTGGCGACTGTGTCTATCTTCTAGAAGATCTGACTTCATTGATTTCCGCTTTTGATAACTGCGAAATCGCTTCTATTGACCAGTCAATCGCTGCAGGAACTGAATTGACTATCGGTGAGTATACCATCAACTTCGAAATTACTGACGTCAATGGACTAAGCTCAGAATGCAGTCTAGTGTTGACCGTGGTTGATGATTCGAACCCGATTCTCGATTGTCCACAAGACATGACCTTCGAGATCACCAATTGTACAACCGTACTAGAAGATCTCACCGACGAGGTGATCATCAACGACTGTTCGCTCGTCGACTTCTCACAGTCTATTTTGGCTGGTGAAGTTCTCCATCCAGGAGTACACATGATCGATTTCGTGGCTGTGGATGCCTTTGACAACCAATCCATGTGTACCACTGAAATCACGATAGTCGCTACAGTGAATCCAGAGATTGAGTGCACGGTGCTGAATCCAGTGAGCGTTGATGCGTGTTTCTACGTGATGCCAGATTACACAGGGAATGTTTCGATTCTTGAATCATGTGGAGATGCTGTTTCTGTTTCACAGGAACCTGCTCCTGGAACGCAAGTGACCGATGAATTGATTGAAGTGACATTCACAATAGAAGACCTCTACGGAACTTCACAATGTGTACAAGAACTTGAAATTACTTACGAAGTTGAATTGATCCTGGAATGCCAGGAGTCGGTGATCATCGAGGCGGTGGATCCGCTTTCATGTGGCGCTGAATTGGATTACACCTTACCAAGCGCTGAATTCCCGTGTGCCGAGCCTGTCCTTTCGCAAGTTTCAGGACCAGAAATAGGAGATTTCTTAGCTCCTGGAGTCTACGAAGTGGTATGGAGCGCTCAAGTGGCTGAACAAGAATTGCAGTGCACAACAACCATTGAAATTAAAGACATGGTTCTCCCTGAGATCACTTGTCCTGAAAATATTTCTAGCTGTAACCCTGTGGTTACATTCACAGCTCCTGAGACATCAGATAATTGCGGAGTGGCACAAGTGGAGCGCATTGATGAATTGACGCTTGAATCGGGTGATTCTTTCCCAATCGGTACTTCAGTTCTTCAATACAAGGTGACTGACATTCACGGAAATTCACAAGTCTGCGAGTTTGAAATCACGGTTCTTGATGCGGTTGAAGTGTCTTTCAGTACTGCTGAAGTTGATGTATGCGCTAACGCGGAATCGGTAGATCTTACTGAGCTATTGCAGACGAATGCAGATCAATTGACCTGGTCGTCAAATGCACCTTCTGGAATTTATGATCCTGCAATTGCGGGAAGTGATGAGGTCACGATTGAAGTCGCTCTTGGTGAATGCGGAGGAAATGCCTCCATTACCATGAACGTGTACGCATTGCCTGAAGTAAATGCGGGAGATGACCTTGTGGTTTGTGGCATGAACGCCTCACTTGAAGCCTTCACAGATGGCGCGGTCATGGAATGGGACATGCCGAATGAAATCATGACCCTTGATGGGGAAGGAACAAGCTCACCTGACATTGAAACAGATACTTACGGTGAATTCGAACTGAATTTGACGGTGACCTCTACCATGGGGTGTGTAAATCAAGATGCAGTGTTAGTCACCTTTGTGGAAGCTCCGTTACCTGTGGATTTGGGAGAAGATATGTTCCTCGATTCTCCACGCTCTTTTGAAGTGCCATATGAATACAATGGGGTTGGAGAAATGGAGTGGGAGTTTATTGATCTGAATGCTTCGTTTGACGGTGATACTTTCTTCGCTAGCGCGGAAACGCCAGGAGAATACATGCTCATTGTATCCGTATCGAACGAACCTTGCCCTACCATGAGCGACTCGTTACGTGTTATGGTGAAAGACTTCCTTGTACCTAACGGTTTCTCTCCCGATCAAGATGGAATCAACGATGAATTCGTCATCCGAGGATTGGATGAGCTAGGGGTAGTTTCTTTGAACGTCTTTGACAAAAACGGAAACCTCGTTTACGCCAACGATCACTACGACAACAGTTGGGATGGTACAGACCGCAGAGGAAACAAATTACCAGCGGCTACCTACTATGCCGTGATGGAAATGCAAGGTCAGGTTCACACCCAATTTTTGATCATTAAGTACGAATGAGAGGATTAATCGTCATAGCGTTTTTGCTCCTGATGAATGGGGTAGTTGGTCAGCAATCACCTGTGCTTTCTCAGTACATGCATCATGCGTTGCCGCTGAATCCGGCATTCGCAGGATCTGCTGAATCAACCACATTCGCCTTAGGATACCGTAAGCAATGGGCGGGCTTTAGCGATGCACCAAGAACGCATCTACTATCAGCTCATGCTCCAGCTCAGAATGGAAAACTCGGAATTGGATTGACCGCTTGGAACGATCAGTTCGGGGTTTCAAAATCTACCCAAGTCGGAGGTGCCTTTGCATACAGAATGCCGACACGCAATGCGACCTTGAGTTTAGGACTGGCCATTCATTGGGTATTTGGTACTGATCAATGGAGTGAAGTCATTACAACCGAAGAAAATGACCCTCAATTCGTAGGAGGAAACCAGACTTTTGGACTTCCCGATGCAGGATTTGGGTTGTACTACGAAAGGCAATCTGCCTACTTAAGTTTCTCGGTGCCTTCGTTGCTGACAAGAAGCTATAGATCAGGAGAGGGCTACGTGGCTGAATTCGAGATGGAATCTGTTCCTACCTACCTCAATATTGGAGGTGAGCTTAAGCTAACACCCATGCTTGCCTTGCGTCCGTCAGCAATGCTCATTGCCTCTTCACAAGGAATTCAACAAACCGACTTCAATGTCATTTTCCGATATGACAATCGACTTGATATTGGTGCTTCATATCGAACGCAGCGGGCAGTAGTTGGGTTGATTCGATACCACGTTAATGGTCAGTTGAGTCTGGCTTATGCTTACGATCATTGGATGTCTGCCATTGCTTCCTACCAATCAGGAACCCACGAATTGACCTTGCGTTATGACTTGGTCTTTGAACGTGCTGCCAGTAACCCGCGCTTCTTCTGATGAATAAGATTTGGATACATATCGTCTTGCTGCTGTCTGGCCTATCTGGCTTGGCACAAGACTTCAGTATTCAAAAAGCTGAGGTGAATACCCCTGCCAATGACTTTGCGATTCAGGAAATTGATGGACAACGATACTTCTGCAGTGATCGACGAACTCAAAGCTTAATTACGGTTCAAGATGAATCAGGACAGCTCCCGGTACATTGGTTTGATGAAGAAGGAGAGGTATCCATTCCTGACGGTTATGCGTCGCCTGCTTCCCATCACTTAGGGCCATTCGACGTAGATCATCTTCGGAATGAAATTGCATGTACGGTGAATATTTCGGCCGAAGGCCAGAAAACAGAAGTGCTCGGCATTCAATTCATCGGCAAGGGGCAAAAGCAAAGCCAACACCAATACTTCCCTTGGAATAGCACCAATGCCGGATACAATACAGCGCACCCAACTTTTAGTTTGACAGGCGATACACTTGTCTTCTGTTCAGACAAAGCAGGAGGAAAAGGTGGTGCAGATCTATACTATTCAGTCCGTGGAAATGGAGAATGGTCACAACCTGAATTGATCGACCGATTGAATACTCCAGGAAATGAATACTTCCCTGTCTTCGCACCAAATGGTTGGTTGTACTTCTCTTCAGACAGCCTGCCAGGAGCAGAAATGCTAGACATATACTTCTCTTACCCAGAGCAAGGCGCATGGTCAAAACCACAACGTCTGAAGGCACCAATCAACTCGAAAGGAAACGATTACCATATGGTTTTTGACCAAGACGAGATTCACGGCTTCTTCAGCACAGATCGTAAGGGAGGAGACAGCGATATTTGGGAGTTCACCCGAGAACTACCAACTTTTGAAAGCTGCAAGCCTTCGTTCCCAGAACCAACGTGTTACTTGATTGAGGAGACAGAAATTACTCATAACGACACCCTCCCTGTCTACTACGAATGGGATTTTGGAGATGGAACCACCGCGCGTGGATTGAGTAACGAGCACTGTTTCCCTGGAGTGGGAACCTATGACGTTGCTCTGAATATTTTTGACACCATCACTGGAGCTCAATTTGGACGAGTATCTGAGCTTCGGGTTCAAATCGAGATGGCGCGTATTCCATTCATCACTGGTATTGATTCGATTGAAGTCAATGAGCCGGTAGCCTTCGGTGCAGACCTTTCTGAACTGGGAAGAATGGAGCTAGAAGACCTCTATTGGAATTCAGGAGATGGAAGAAAACACAAAGGAACAGAGTGGGAGTTGAGCTACGCCGCACCAGGAGTCTATGACCTGTCATTGGGAGCCATGGCCATGCCAAGGAATGGTCAAACCTACCATCAATGTGCAACACGAAAAATAGTGGTGTATGACCCACGTTCTCCTGAGCTATTGACCGAGAAGGTAGCATTTGAAGCAGTCATTCCTGAAGCTAAACGTGAAAATGAAACGACTGAAAATGAAGATGAACGTGTCTACTTCGTAGAGTTCCATCAGAGTCCAATTCAGATGACTTTGAACGACCCTTACTTCGAGCATGTTCCTTTCGAAATCACAGAACGATTCCGACGTATGGACAGCCTCTATCACTACAGTGTTGGGGAAGGAGAAGAGCTGCTAGATCTTTACCAGGTGCGAGAAACCATGATTGAAAGTGGTTATCATGACGTACTTGTCAAAGACGAACTGCCTACCAATTTTGAAGAGTCAACGGTCAAGCGAGGCAAGTACTATTCAGATGAAGAGAAAATCGAGATGAATCGATATGTAGGTACACTCGCCGACATTCAATTCGCTGTGAATAGCGCTGAAATTCAAGATGCTTCTTTGGAGAACCTGGAGTTCGTGGCCCAACTTCTGAAAGAGGATGAAGGCCTTCATTTGCAAGTGGATGCTCATACCGATAACTCTGGTTCTGAAGAGTACAACTTAAAGTTATCAGAAGAGCGCGCGGCTGCGGTGGTGGCTTACCTGACAGAACAAGGCATAGCTGAAAGTCGAATCTTCTCGGCAGGATACGGAAATAAACGTCCGGTAGCTTCGAATGCCACAGAACGTGGTCGTCAACAAAACCGACGCGTAGAGTTCAGATTAATCTTCCAAGAGGAGTGATGTAACCAAAATCTTACACTTCCCGTAAGTAATGGCTGACAGTAGGTTCCTACAAATGAACTGACTAGGAGATGAAAACAGCCATACTATTTTGTTTCTGCAGCCTCTTGGCCCTTGGCCTTTTCGCACAACCTGTTCCCGCTGAGGAAGAGAACATTCCGTACTTGGTCACTTTCGGTAAGAATGCCGATCCCTCTTGGGGAGACGATGACTATTGCCAGACCTTTTTCTTTTCCATCCCTTCAGACCAAAAGACGCCTTTCTACATCCGCGTCTACGATCCTGATTGTGGGGGTGAGATTGATGAAATGAAGGAGACCTTCAACACCATGACACGTTTCTCTGTTTTTGGTGGAAAGAGCTGTATCACCGACGATGATGCCCGTTCAGTTGATCCTATTGGGAATTACAAGAGCGGAACATTGTTGGCTTCAAAGACCTTCGGTGGTCAAGCCGAATACGATGAGAAGTGGTACACCTTCGGACCATTTAACCCGGTCGAAGGAGAGCTTTCAGAAAAGTATGGCGGCTACATTTTCAAAATGATTTGCGAAGGGGTACGCGGAGACGATGGAAACCTCTACAAGTATTACCTATCAAACTCACCTGACGCCAATGAAAGCGTGGAAGGAGGGAATGCCTTCACTTTCGAATATACTTTCCGCCTTCATGCCGACTCTTGGCAGACTTCGCATGTGTACCCGTACATCGATGATGCGGTGGTTTATCTCGCGCAGTCAAACTTTGACTGGGATGATGACGGCTACATTCGCATCTATAGCGTAGTGTCTTTTGCTGAGGAGCTCGAGACCTCAGGAGATAACAACTGGGCTCGCAATCAGTACACGATTAAAGACGAGGAACGAGGCAAGTCGCTTGACATTCAATTCACGAAAGACGAATCGCTTCAGATCAACAATAATAACGTGGTGTTCTATGTGACAAACCAATACGGTGAGTTGCTACCATTCTACACGGTGCCTATCGGTGGAGTGCCTCGTTACCAGGGAAAAGCCGTTGCTAAACCTATTCAGCGCAGATGAGAAAGATTGCCATTGTCATATTGACTTTGTGCATCTCGTCTGGTGTTTATAGCCAGAGCTTTGATCAGCGCACATTTAAAGAGTCCGACGGACTCTTTGAGCGTTTTATCTATTCGCTAGAACAGGCGCCCAACGGATACTTACTCGCGGGTACGGCTAATGGACTTTATCGATTTGATGGCAACTCATTTAGCATCGCTGATACTTCTGACGGACTTCCAAATAGCTTCATCACTGCTTCAGAAAGGGTAGGAGATCATGTCTATTTCGGACATTTCGATGGTGCGATCAGTAAGACGGATGGAACCCAGTATCATTTGGTGTACCCGGGGGGTGCGAATAATGAACGTGTGGTAGCCTCTGCTCATAATGCAGAGCATATCCTCTTCCTGCGTCAGAACGGAACACTCGTGAACATCAATATCGAGGGTGTGACCGAGATCATTGAAGTTTCATTGGATGGCGCATTGCCGAAGGATTGCTTATTAGGCCTGAATAATGATGTTTTTATTGCCACAGATCTTGGTTTGGCTAGGTATGATTTTTCCTCTTCTAGTCTTTCTTGGGAAAGCGCTTTGGACGGCAATGACATTACAGCGCTGCATTCGACAAATCAAGGGGCCATAGCAGTAGCTATGGCAGGATTCGGACTCGTTAGCTACGACCCCACCTTGAGCGAGTTTACCCCGTTGTATTTGAATTCGACCACCGCTTCTTGGGAGGTCACCGATATGTGCTACCGTCACAATGCCTTATGGGTAGCAACGAATAAGCAAGGACTCTTCCGCCTTGATGAGCAGTTCAAAGGAGAATACCAACGAGCTATCGAAGTAAACAAAGGCTTGAAGAACCCCGTGAATAGTACGGGTGTGCTATTCCTCGATAGAGAAGAAAACCTTTGGATAGGTAGCAATGGCGAAGGGTTAATGATGCTGTCTGATGACGTGTTTAGATTGGAAAGTCTTGGCGGGAATTATCAGATCAATGACATTCTTACGCAACAAAACTCTTGTTGGTTGGCTAGCGACAAAGGCCTTTTGCAGTGGAACACTGAGATGACTGAAACCACAGCAATGGTGGCCTTGCCTGACTCTGCTTCTGTTAGTCAACTATCCCTTGATGATAGCTATCATTTATGGTTGGGTACTGAAGACCATGGTCTTTACTGTTATGATCACGAAGAAGGAAAATTCGAGAAAGTTCGACTTTCTGATGACCGCTTAAATCAGCGTGTTAATGATATTCTGAACGTTGGTGCCATTACGTACGTAGCTACGGATTTCGGGGTATATCAGATTCGAGAAAATCGTGTGATTTCACACTTGACTATGCAGTCTGGACTTCCGCATAACGTGGTAAAAACCCTGTTTCAATCGACCGATGGAACGATATGGATTGGGACGCGCAACAACGGCTTGGTTAAGATTGAAAGCGGTGTCATGCAAGCTATTGATCTCAACCAAGAACAGCTCATTGACGTCTTGTGTATTGACGAGGATCAAATAGGAGATGTTTGGATTGGAACCAGTGGAGGTGGTGTCTTGAAGATTGATGAGAGGGGAGTGCACACTTTTGATCGCAGTTCGGGTTTATTCTCTGATTATTGCTATGCTATTCACGCTAGCGCGGAAGGGTTTGTTTGGACTGGGCACAAAGGAGGAATATCTCGTATTGGAATTGAGGAGGGACAAATCCGAACCTTCGCAACAAACGAACTTGGACTGGAGTCATTCACACCGAATTCAGTAGGCGGTGATCGCTACGGACGTATACTCTTCGCGTCTGATCAAGGATTACTTTCATACAACCCGGTAGAAGATATGACGGATCAAGTAGCACCTCTCATCAACCTTACGATGGTCAGCATCAGCGATAGCTTGTATCCGTTGAACTCAGCGATTGAACTGCCTTCTGGATCTTACCGATTTGATATCGGATTCGTTGGAATTAGCTTTTTAAATTCTGACCAGGTCCGCTACGAATACTTCCTTGATGGACATGATCTCAGCTGGTCAGATCCCGTAGAGGAGTCGCACGTTCGTTATCCTCGATTGGATCATGGGAGCTATACATTTAGGGTGCGTGCTCTGGATGAAAGCGGACAAACGAATGGGGAAGAAGCTCAGTTGAACATCTACATTGCTAAACCATTTTGGAAAGAGTGGTGGTTCTTCTTCTTTGTGATTTTTGTGGTCTTCATTACAGCGCGAATCGTGGTGAAGCGGCGAGAATTCGTCATGGTTCAGAATCAAGAACGTCTGCAGAAAGAACTGGACGTCAGAACGCGTGAGGTGGTTAAACAGAAAGAGCTACTGGAGATAACCAATAAAGACATTACCGACAGTATTCGCTACGCCAAGAACATTCAGAAGGCTATTCTTCCTGAGCCAGACTCTTTGCAAAGCCACTTTAGAGATTCCTTTGTTTTCTATAAGCCACGTGACATCGTGAGCGGTGATTTCTATTGGGTAGAGAAGTTTGGAAGCAAAGTGCTCATCGCATGCGCTGACTGCACCGGACACGGAGTACCAGGGGCTTTCATGTCGATGATTGGAACGGTGCTTTTGAAAGATGTGAGTAAGAAGCATAACGTTTGGTCACCCGACGAACTACTTTACAACCTTGACAAGGAGCTGACTGAGATGTTGTACAATGAGAATAGTCCATTCACCGTGCGTGATGGTATGGATATTTCCATTGTAGAGTATGATCATGATACCAGCATGCTTCGATTCAGTTCAGCAAAACGACCAGTCGTGGTCTACCGCGATGGAGTGCGTTCTGAAATCAAGGGTGACCGTCACTCAGTTGGAGGCACAGGACTCGGGATGGGTAAACGCTTCACCTTGCATCAAATGAAGCTTTCACCAGGAGATATCTTCTATCAATTTAGCGATGGAATATCAGATCAATTCGGAGGAGAGAATGGTAAGAAACTTAAGAAGAGCGGTCTCATGCAAATCTTTGACTCAATACACAATCTGAGTTTGGATGTACAGCGGAGCATGCTTCATCAACGTTACTTCGAATGGAAAGGACATCACCCGCAGATTGACGATATCATCGTTCTGGGTGTGCGTGTTTAAGACGAGGTAAACTCTCGCTGTAAATTCTCTACCGTATCCGCTGGAAGATTATGAACATCCAATAAAATCAATCCATCCAAAGCATTGTTAAACTGAGGGTCCAAGTTAAATCCGAGGATCTTCGCATTCTGGTGCAAGTATTTCTTCAATAGCACAGGAATGGCGTAAGAACTGGGTTCAATCTCACTAATCAAGCGATCAAGCTTCTTCATGTCATTCTCAGTAGCATTCAGCAAGGCATCCTGATCTATCTTCTTGGTCTTGATAGAATACGGTGTACGCGGCTTTACGAGCGCACTTAATTCGTGATCAAAGTAATGTCGCTTGACGAATTCGATTATCAGCTCCTTTGAAACCTCTTGGTAGGCTCCACTGATAGTCACAGGACCAGTCAAGTATCGGTAGTTGGGTTCTTTAATGAGCACAACCAAAATACCTTTCCAAAGCAAGAATAGCGGCATGCGTTGTCGTTGATACTCTTGGGTGATAAAGCTCCTGCCCAGCTCAATTGACTGGTTGAGGATCGGCTTCATGCCTGAGCTCATTTTGAATAGGGAATTGGTGTAGAATCCTTTCTTCCCGTAGCGCGACATGATCTCTTCACCCTTCCCGACGCGGTAGGCACCAACGATGTTGTTTTCCACTTTATCCCAAAGAACGAGGTGGTAGTAGTAGAAGTCGTATTCATCGATATCGATCGCTTTGTTCGTGCCTTCACCAACACTTCGGAAGGTAATTTCTCTTAATCGGCCAATCTCCCTTAAAACATGTGGGTTGGAAGAGGCATTCAGCAAATAACACTCGAAATTTTGATAGTCGAAGAGCTTGTCATTTGCACTGCGACGAATGTCTTCGATCAAGAGTTTCTTGTCTACAGCAGGAATAACCTCCTTGGGTTTCTTCGGGAATTTGAGTCCTTTGAAATGTTCTCGTTTTACATCCAGCGGAGTACCTAAAGCGTATGTTTTCGATCGCAAGTAACGTCCAAGTTGAGCGGTGTTTTCGAATCCTTGAAGATCTTTGGCTTTGATGGGTTTTCCGATTCTCAGTTTGAGCGTTTTTCCTCTTTTATTACTGAACTCTGCAGGCAATCGCAAAGTGCGAAGGGATGGATGAATCACTCCGAGTAAGTGGAATAATCGACTATTTCGTCCATCGAAATAAATAGGGATCACAGGAACATTCGAATGCTTGATCAACTTGACTACCTGAGGGCTCCATTGGCTATCAGCGATGGTTCTTTCTTCCGGGTTGAAAGAACTTACCTCACCTGCAGGAAATATGCCCAGTGGGTGTCCGTCTCGAATGTGTTGAATCGCCTCTTTTGTTCCGCCGAGATTTGATTTAGATGATTGGTGGTCGTTAAACGGGTTCACGCCAATCAACCGGCCTTCAATCTGTTCGATGTTTTGAAGAAGGAAATTGACCAATACCTTGAAATCAGGACGAACATTTCCCAAAACATGCATCAACGCGATACCGTCTATCGCACCAAAGGGATGATTTGAAACGGTGATGAAGGATCCGTCTTCTGGGATGTGCTTCAGTTCTTCAGGGTCTACCTCAACTTGAAGTCCGATATGCTCGAGACTTTTAGCTACAAATTCAAGGTCTTTTAGATGAGAGATACGCTCATAGAAATCATTGACTTTCTCCATACCGCTTAAGCGATATAGAATGCCAACTAAGGGGTTGGAGCTTTTCAGTTTGGCAGCTTGGGCTACCTGCTCTTTTGATACTAGTTTTTCCACGTAGTTGAGTAAGCTTCAATGAAAGTTACTCAAAGGAACACCCTGTATCTGTGGTTTTTGGAAAATTTGGGTGAAGCTTTGGTTACCAACAAAAAAGGGGAGCCGAAGCTCCCCCAATTCTCGATATTGAACAACCGTTAAATATCGTAGCTAAATCCAAAGCTGAATGTTCGTCCCCATTGCATGCTCTGGAATACGTATTCCTCACCCTTGAACTCATAAGTTGAACGGTATTCAGGGTTGAGTAGATTTCTTGCTTTAAAGCGGATCGAGAAACGATCTCCTAGTGACTTCGATACTGAGAAGTCAAGGTTTGGAGTTGGCTGAGCGTAGATGTCAGGTGTTCCTCCAGTAGTTACCAAGACTAGCTTAGGACCTTGAACGTTGTAAGTCAACGCCATGTTCAATCCGATTGAGTCATTATCGTAAGTCAGGATACCGTTGATGATGTACGGGCTCTGACCGAACATCGGGCGCGTATCTTCGTGATCGAGGTCAGTTGCGCGGATCACTTCTAGCTCTGCCTCATCAATTGATGTTTCAGACTGAACGAGTGTCACGTTAGCTCCAACTCCGAATGGTGCGAAACGCTCACCAAGGAAGGCAAGTGACTTGCGTACTTCGAACTCAGCTCCAAATAGTACCGCTTGGTCAACGTTCTTCCAAGTAATCTCTGTGTTTGCTGCAGTAGCAATGATGACCTGCTCGATTGGATCGTCGAACTGCTTGTAGAATAAGCTAACAGAGTATGATTCTCCTGGCATTGGGAAATGCTCCAAGCGAAGGTCGAAGTTGTTGATCAACGTACGTCCTAGCTCAGGGTTACCAGTTTGCTGCTCCTGTACTTCGAAGTCGAATACAGAGTAAGGCGCTTTTTCACGGAACATTGGACGAGCAACCGACTGGCTAGCAGAAATACGAAGGTTCGTGACTGCAAGGTCGTATTGACGAAGTAGGTAAGTCATGTTAAATGACGGAAGGATGTCTACCAAGTCAAGCTGCCCACGGAAGTTGAATTGTAGGCTGTCTTGAATCTGCTCTGCTTGTAGAATGCGTGATTCTAGAAGCATATCCGTTGTCTCTAGACGTGCACCAGCGTTAATACGTAGACGTGAAGTAATGTTCCAGTCAACCATACCGTAAGCACCAAGTACGTCCATGCTAGCATCGTAGCTGTTCTGGATGTCTGTGTCATCACGTAGGAAGAGGTATCCGTCTTGTCCTCCAGGAACTACTGTGAAGTTGTCCTGAGAGAAATAGTCGTTCGGGTTACCGTTGTAGTCAAGTCCTGTGCTGATGAAGCTGTAGCGCTGTTCAGTGTAATCACGTGTTTTGCTTACGTATGATCCTCCAAGACGAACACGGTTCTTCAATCCAGTTGCGTTGGTGAATGGAATCTCCACATTGAGTTTAAGATCAAGCGTGTTGTCAACCATTTCACGGTAGTAGCGTGTTGGAGAAGGGTAGAGGTTGTCTAGGATGTCGTAGTTCAATGTTGTGCCTTCTTGCTGTTGAACAGTAAATCCTGGGTAGTATTCTTCCAAGTTTTCTCCGTCAGCAAGCAGAGCGTTGGCGTCATCAGTGATATCATTTCCTTCTGCATCGAAGTAGAAGGTTCCACCTGGTACTTCGTTGTAGCTATTGATGAATACACGTAGATCTGGTGTGCGCTGCACTCCGCGAGTGTAGCTTCCTAGCCAATCGATTTTGATGTTCCCTTTGTCTTTAAGAACGTGTTCTCCTCGAAGCTGGTAGATGTTCATTTGACGCTCTAGGTAACGCTGAGAGCGTTGCTCTTGACCAAGACCAATTTCATCACTTGGGTTGATACCATCTTGGTAGCGCGCAGTGTTCACACCACTAACGTTAGGCATGAAAGTCAAACCAATCTTGTTGTTCGGAGATAGCTTATAGCTTAGGTTCAACAACGCAGAGATGTAAGTTGACTGACGACCAAGGTTGTCAGTAAGTAAGCGCTCTGTGTTCAGGTTGTTGATTTCATTCTCATCACCTGTCAATGTGTATCGTCCAGTTTGTCCCGCTTCGTAACCACGGTTTTGTTGCTTGTACTGGATTCCGAACACATATCCGAGTGGACGACCAAAAAGTTTCCCTTGGTTACCGAAGCTCAAAGACTGAGTAATGTCGAGGAATGGAGCTTGTTTCTTAGGATCCCATGTGTTTTCAAATGCACGGCCCATATCAGAAAGCTCTTTGTTCTTCACCTCTCGAACTTGGGGAAGGAGCGTGTTGTTTACGTAGCTCACAGACTCAATCCCCTCAATTGCGTTAACGATATCACCTATTGATGTTTGGTCAGCGCCATTTCCAATGTCTGAAGAAGACGTAATTCCAAGTGCAGTAAGGTCATTCTCGTATCCTGCTTCTACAAGTGCCTCGTAGTAATTCGAGAAATTTTGCTGTGGAATCTCGCTAGCGTCAGTAACGATAGAAGGAGCGTCACGGAATCCATTATCGAATCCAATCCAATCGGTATCAGACCCTGTACTTGTCAGGAAATCATCATTGAAAGTTGAATTGGTGTTGTACCCGAATGAGCCTGAGTAACGGAATTGAAACTGATCAGGAAAATCTTTTGTGATGACGTTGATGTAGGCACCAGAGTAATCAGCTGGAAGATCTGCTTGAAGTGTCTTTACCACCACCAAGTTGTCAATCAAGTTGGTAGGGAAGATATCCATCTGAACAGCGTTGCGCTTTGGATCCAAAGAAGGAACTTCTGCACCGTTCAGAGTTGTTTTCAAGTAACGATCAGAAAGACCACGAACGAAAACGTAGTTTCCTACTGTACTAACTCCTGTTACACGCTTCAATGCACCAGCGGCATCAGAGTCACCTGTTTTCTTGATTTGCTGAGAAGAGATGTAATCCATCATCGATGGATTCTTCTTCTTGATATTCTCCATGTAGGTATCACGAGAACGGTCAGCTTTTGTCACGACTTCAGCTGCATCTTCGATAACGAATGTAGCCGGCATCAAAGTGAAGTTGACGATGGTTACTTCACCATCTGTTACAACGACATCACTCTTCTTTACCGTCTCGTAAGAGATGAAACTACAGCTCAACGTGTAGGTTCCAGGATCAAGATCTTCGAGGGAAAAGTTTCCATCTAGATCAGCCATTACACCTTTAGAAGTGCCCTCAATCACCACGTTGGCGAAGAGTACATCTCCGGAGACTCCGTCGGTAACCTTACCGCGGATAGTTCCCTGTGCCAGAGCGCTTAAGGCTCCTAGTGCTAGGGTAAGTGTTAGAATTACATTTTTCATTTGGACGAACATTCTGAGTGCAAAGGTCAGGTGATATTGTTATGGGAATGTTACGGGAACGCTATGGAAAATGTAAGAGGGCGTCCCATCGCTGGAACGCCCTCTTTCTACTTGCTTGATTATGTTGTTAGCGTACGATTACACGCGCTGTTTTCACCATTCCGTTCTGCTCGAACTGCACGAGGTAAAGTCCAGATCCGAATTGATCTAGGTTTACTTCGACTTGAGCTCCAGCAGGTAGGTTTTGCAATGGAAGTGCAGCAACAGTACGTCCTGTCATGTCCATTACAGAAAGTGTTGCGATATCAACGTTGTTGTTGAAACGTACATTGAAGATTCCAGTGTTCGGGTTAGGGAATACTGACAGTGCTTCCGCGGTAGCGAATACCGTTTCTTCTTCAATAGAAGTTACACAACCTAGGAACATACGCTCATCAAGGAATGACCAACCGTGTAGCCAAGTACATTCCTCAGATGGATCAAATGCACCTTTGTAAGCTGCAGCTGTGTACCAATCTCCTTCTGCAGGATCAGCATCAACGTTCCCTTCCGGCTTCACCATCAACATTTCTGAACCTTCTTCAATTTCGTAGTTCAATTGTGGGTCTGCAACTTCATTACCATTCGAAGCGAATGATGCTTGGAAGGCAGCTGTTGAAGCATTCAGTGCTTCTGTCGAGTCTGATTCAGAAGCCCATCCAGATCCCATAGAGATCTTGAAGATATCTTCCGCGGTAGCGTCAGCAGAAACAACATCATAGAAACAGCTATTCGCAATCACCAATTCACCGTCTTGGAATCGCTGGTAGCTATCCTGTCCTGAAGGAAGGTTTTCGATATCAACACCACGTCCCCAGTTGTAGAAGATAGAGTTGTGGTACTGACCTCCTGCGTTGTCACGGAATGTTAATGCACGCTTTCCAGCATCCATACCACGCCCCATGTAAGTTGCATTGTAGATCATTGGAGTAGCGTAAGGAGCACCATCTTCTGGGTTCGTACCACCATCGTGCTCACCACCTCGGTCACCTTCACCATCAGTATCATCATGAACAGTGAACCAGAACTGTCCTTGTCCACGCCATCCTTCGTCGTAATCGAAAGAATCATCGCCACAGAAGGCAACAGCAGCGTGTTTCACACGAGCAGTTCCCCCGAAGAATTCGATACCGTCATCTGCATTTGATACAACTTCTACGTAATCGATGGTTGTTGCAGATCCAACACCACCTAGCGTGATACCGTTAATTTCGTTACCAGCACCAATGTCTGATCCACCGTGACGCACAGAGATGTAACGAATAACTCCAGAGTTATCTTCATTGTCTGTACCACCGTAAAGTCCACGCTCTTCAGTTTCAGGAATTCCCTCAATCTGTGTTTCTCCTGGCTCAGAGTTCAATTCTGCATTTCCAAGAACGATCAAACCACCCCATTGACCACGCGTGTCGTACGGAACTGAACCGTCTAGTGGATCTGCTTCGAAAGTGAAGATTACAGGGTTGTTTGGAGTACCTTCAGCGAAGATTTTTCCACCACGAGCAACTACTAACGCAGATGCATCAGCACCTGTTCCAGCCATACCTTTGATGACAGTTCCAGGTTCGATTGTCAAACACTGACCGTCATTCACGAATACGAAACCGTCAAGTACGTATGTGTTACAAGCTTTCCATGTAGTAGTTCCTGTTCCAGAACCGTCATCTGATACTACGATTGTTTGATCGCAATCATCATTATCAGCGCTGCTCAAGAAACCGTATTGATCGAGCATAGTCCAGCCAAATAGCCAGTTTTCTTGATCTGGGTTAAATGCTCCTTTGAAAGAAACAGCATCGAACCAATCCAAAGTCGCAGGAGTACCTCCACCAAAGTTTGTTACAGGTACTGGGTTCAACCCTTCTGAGTTAGGGATCACTTCATATTCTAGTCCTAGGTCAGCCACCTGGTTGTTGTTTCCTTCGAATGATGCTACGAAAGCTTCAGTAGACGCATTCAGTGCATTTGTAGAATCTGATTCTGAAGCCCATCCTGACCCCATTGAAATTTTGAATAGGTCAGATGCAGTTGCATCTTGTCCAGAACAAAGGTCACCATCCATAACAACGTCTTGGAATACGTTACCTGCAAAGGCTAAAGAACCATCGAGGAAACGCTCGTAGCTATCTTCTCCAGATGCTAGGTTCTCAATATCAATTCCGCGACCCCAGTTTGCGAATACTGAGTTGTGGTACTGACCACCGGCATTATCACGCATTGTGATTGCACGTTTTCCAGCGTCGATTCCGCGACCAATGTACGTAGCGTTGTATACTACTGGAGTTCCGAAAGGCATACCGTCTTCAGGGTTGGTACCTCCGTCGTGTTCTCCACCACGATCACCTTCACCACCTTCAACGTCGTGTACACAGAACCAGTACTGTCCGTATCCGCGCCACCCTTCATCGTAGTCGAAAGAGTCATCTCCACAAAAGGCAACAGATGCCCACTTGATGTTGGCTGTTCCTCCGAAGAATTCAATGCCGTCATCCGCATTTGAAATAACTTCAACGTGCTCGATAACAGTACCAGAACCAACACCACCTAGTGTCAGTCCGTTAATCTCATTTCCAGCACCAATATCAGTACCTCCGTGACGGATCGAAATGTATTGAATCACGCCAGAGTTGTCAGTATTGTTGCTTCCTCCGTAGAGTCCACGCTCTTCAGTTTCAGGAATTCCCTCAATCTGTGTTTCACCTGGCTCAGAGTTCAATTCTGCGGCTCCAAGAACGATAACACCACCCCATTGACCTCGTGTGTCGAATGGAATAGAACCATCAAGAGGATCTTCTTCGAATGTGAACACAATCGGAGCGTCTGCCGTTCCGTTTGCGAAGATTTGTCCACCGCGTGCTACAACCAACGCAGATGCATCTGCTCCAGTTCCAGCGATACCTTTAATTACTGTTCCCGCTTCAATAGTCAGAACCTGTCCGCTATTTACGAATACGAATCCGTCTAGGAAGTAAGTGTTGTCGTTGGTCCAGGTTGTTGTACCTGTACCAGAACCATCGTCTGTTACGATGATGTCAGCAGCGCTAATTGATCCTGCGAAGAGGATTGCTAGTAGCATCATGCTTGAGCGTAAAAGTGTAGTCATTGCTAAATTGATTAATGGAAGAAACTTAACGCTGCAAAATTTGCTCAGGGATGCTACTGTATGGTTACTTCAGTGTTACGTGTAAGTTAACATCGAAACCAGGCCATAATAATGACGGTATTTGATGTTGAAGTGTTGATAATCAGAAGGTAGTGGGAGCAATGGATCACGACTTAGTCACTGCGATTTTCTGTGAACGATCCCTTCGAGACTCTGCAGACTCCTTATTCGAACCGCATTGCCGTTAGAATTCGGAAATAGTCATGAGGCCACTTCATGTTAGGCTTTTGTTAACACGACCCTAACACTCTCACAAGATGGATTCTTTTGCTTTGCTCATCTATGAACCAAGGTTTCATCAAGAGGATTTCACGCAAAGCAGTGATCACTGCTGGTAAATATGTGATTGATCGCTTTCAACGAGATCCGTTGAGCACAGGGGGAATGAAGGAAGTGTCCACTCTGATTTCCCTTTCAAGTAGAGATCACATGATTCAGGTGATTGATGACTACCTCCAAATCCAAGAGACTTCAGGGAATGACCACTTCACTCGACTGAAAGTATCCTCAGGAGAAATTCATTTGGTTCATCTCGACGGTAGAGAGTGTTTCATTTACGGACAACCAAACTTTAGCTTAGCGATATCCTTCGTTGTAGAAGGAATTACTAAGATGTCTGGCGTTTTTAATCCTTACTACAAAGAGCTCTTCTTTGCCGAGGATTTGACGCAAGTGAAGAGGAACAATATCGTTACTCAGGTCAACGACGTATACTCAATTGAAGAGAGCTTTTTAGGTTTTAGCTACCGAGGAGAATACGACTCCAATGGAATGAAGCGGTTGAATACGCTATTCAACATCATGCGTCAACCGGTTCGTACGATGATCCCTGGAAGTGATCTTTACGGTCTCACTTTGGTAGCCAATGGCAATTTGGGTGGAATGATTTTAGCCACCCCTGATCTTGATCTGATTGGACCAGGTATATTCTTGGTAGAGGCAGGAGGGGGGAAGGTGACCGATCTTCAAGGCGCCCAAGTGTCTCCAAGTTCTGAGTTCGTTGTGGCCACCAATGGCAAGCTTCACTCTGCACTTATCAACCAAGGAGCATTCATCAATCTGAGTAATCAATAGCTCTCGTTATGCAGGAACTCGCTTCAATAACGACGACCAACGATCAATAATCTCTTGCTCGGCAAACTCTTCCGACTCGTAGGCATAGAGATTCCATTCCCCATCAACGAATTCTAGCGCACTGAGGTTTTCTATCCAATCTCCTGAGTTCATGTAGTTGACCGCTTTCCCATCGAGTTCAATGGTTCGGCGTTGCGGTTGATGAATGTGGCCGCAAACAACGAAGTCGAAATCATTTTCAATGGCAATCTCAGCTGCAGTAGTCTCAAAATCGCTGATGTATTTGACCGCTTTCTTCACACTGTTCTTAATACGTTTAGAAAACGACATTCTCGGACGACCGAATAGCTGAAGCACTGCGTTGACTATGTTGTTTGTCGCAATCAAGAGGTCGTAACCCCAACCACCTAGTTTAGCCAGCCACTTTGCGTACTGCATGGAAGCGTCGAAAATATCTCCATGAAAGAACCAGTACTTCTTGCCTTCGATGCGTAATTCAAGTTGATTCACCAGGTGGAGATTCCCAATCGAAAATTCAGCATATCTGCGTAATGCCTCATCGTGGTTTCCTGTGATGTAGTATACCGGAACCTTTTCTGAAAATCGGATGATCTGCTTCACGATCCGCATGTGGGTCTCTGGGAAGTAGCGCTTCTTGAAATTCCACATATCGAAGATGTCTCCGTTAAGAATCACCATTTCAGGTTCAACAGAACTGAGATAGCGATTGAGCTCTCGAGCTTTGCATCCGAATGTTCCAAGGTGTAGGTCACTCAAGACCAAGATGTCCACATTACGCTTCATGTCCGAAGGTTTACTTCAAAATAAGCGCGTCAAATTGTGTTGGGAGTTACCCTTGAATTATGTGAATCTTAATTGATTTGAGCAGTAGTGAGCAGAATGTTAAGCACCTGTGAATCAGGTGTTAACTGTATTAAAGCCAGAGTGGCATCAATGCTCCAATGATCAATCCACCGGCCATTAGAATCTTTGACCATTTACTTGCTACGCCATAATGAGCTTTTTTGCGAGCAATCCATGTAAAACGCAGACTTACGAGGGCAGGAATAAAGATGGCGGCAACGACCATCGCCGCAAAAATGAAGAAGCTTGTTTCGTTTGGAACATAGCCTCGAATAGCCCAGAGTGTAATGGCAATGGCGACAAAAAGCACTGTAAATAGTCCGATGATGTATCGCTTAGCACCTTTTTCGCCCCAAGCGATAGGGATGGTCGTAAATCCTCCGGCTTTATCTCCTTCTGTATCCTCAATGTCTTTTTGAGCTTCTCTGATCATAGTGGTCCAGAAAGCGAAACCAGCATATCCTATTAACCACTGCCATGAGTCAAAGGAGAAGGCATTGCCGTTCCCACCCGTGAGGGTGAAAGCATGCGCCAACTTCGGAACTTCAATGAAACCAGCCCAAACAGGAACTACCGCCACCAAAAGCGAGACTACAAAATTGCCGATCCAAACCTGCTTTTTGAAGAGGAGGGAATAGAACCACAACAAGGCCGCCATGGTCACTGGAAAAAGAATCAATCGCCAGTCGTTTTGGTCCCAAGCCAACCAAACGGTAATCAATGTGGCGAGTACGTTGAAAGCATGATGACCGGCCATCACCACACGGCGCTTCACCACGCGACCAACAATGACTTTCTCTGGCTTATTGACGCGATCAACTTTCAAATCGAAATAGTCGTTGATCATATTTCCCGCAGCCGCGAGCAGCACCATCACTAATACCATCAGGCCAAATTTCCATTCTTCGAGAAGGAAGCCTTGGACCAATCCATGGTGATCAGCAATCGCGTGAAGTACGCCCCAGCGCATCGCATACATCGTGAAAACAATGATGAGCAAATTGACCGGACGAAGTAGCTTTATGAAACCCAGGGTGGAATTCATACCGCAAACCTACCAAATGCTTCCCTGAAAAAGGTCAATTCCGCACAATCGTTGAAAGATTTGTCTGTTAATAATGTGTGGAATTGTTCTTGTCGAAGGAGGTGAAAGTGCTCAACTTTTGGTCTTAGATTAGAGCGACAAGTGGAGACTATGAGCGAAAATCAAACATCTGAACTAACGAAAAGAGTCATGATCGTAGGGAAGCATGACTACATTATCGAGAAACTCGAAGGCATTCTTAAACTGGCCAAATTCGGGACACTCGGTTCTTCTGATCCGGAAAGGATCATGCGGATGCTACGCGAAGAAGATTTTGATCTGTTACTGATCGGTGGTGGTATTGAACCACATAGCCGTCTAGCGTACATCGAATATATTCAATCACACAAGCCTGAAGTACGTGTTGTAGAGCACTACGGAGGACCAGCAACCATCTTAAGCGAGGTGCACGGAGCCCTCGGGTTTACAGCATAGATTTCGCATCGATCATCTCGTTGCGTCCATCGCGATGTAACGCGTAATTGAAACCGGGGTGTATAGCGTATGCCCCCACTTCACCTGCCTTATTCACAGCGAGGTATCCAACCTGCATATCCTTCACATTGTTACGCTTGGCGATGCGACGAACACCCTCTTCACATGCTTCTTGAGGAGAAGCACCTTGACGCATTAATTCAACAATCAAGAATGAACCCAAGGTGCGAAGCACCAATTCACCAAGACCTGTGGCAGTAGCACCACCTACTTCATTGTCAACGAATAGTCCGGCTCCAATGATAGGACTATCACCAACGCGTCCGTGCATTTTATAAGCCAACCCACTTGTGGTGCATGCTCCAGCAATGTCTCCAGCTTGATCCATTGAAAGAAGACCGATTGTGTCGTGATTCTCAATGTTAATAATAGGCTTGTACTCTTTCTCCTTCAGCCATTCCTTCCATGCCTTTTCAGATTCTGGAGTGAGGAGGTTGGTCTTTTCAAAGCCATTATCCAATGCGAATCGACGTGCGCCTTCGCCGGCTAACATGACGTGTGGCGTATCATCCATCACTTTTCGAGCGACAGATACAGGGTGTAGAATATCTTGAAGAAAGCATACCGAACCAGCATTGCCTTTAGAATCCATGATGCACGCGTCAAGGGTGACATTTCCATCGCGATCAGGCAATCCACCAACTCCCACGCTTTGTCCGGTAGCATCAGCCTCGGTAATGCGCACGCCCATTTCCGCTGCGTCTACCGCGGTTCCGCCATTGGCGATGATCTTATGTGCCTCATCATTTGCAGCTAATCCATGCCACCAAGTACTGATAACCAGTCCCTTTTTATAAGGAACAGGGTCTTTCTTAATGGGCTGAGCTTTAACAAGAGGGGCGAGGCTTAGACCGGCCAATGCAGCGCCCGAACGTTTCAGGAATGATCTTCTATTCGACATGCTTGAAATGTAAGCATTCCTGTGTTTCTTTTCGCTAGCGCGGAATAGGATAGGATGTTAATCGTCTTCTTCGAGAATCTTCTTCTTCTCCTTTTCGAACTCTTCCTGCGTCAGGATTCCTTGGTCTAGAAGTGCTTTTAACTCGATGAGTCGCTCCACCTTTGATTTCGGACGATTCGCCTGCTGCAGCTCCCATTCCGGATGGTCAGGACTCACCGGCTGAAGTTCGTAGTGATAGTTGCTATCATATTCGAGCGCCCAAATCCAAGGGATAAGAAAGAAGAAGCCTCCAATCACCGCTCCTACGTGCACGTCATCGTCTTTGACAATTTCGGCATTCAAGGTCTCATAACCAGGCATTTCCATTCGAATGAATGTCTTGCTGAAGGAAGCCTTGGCGTCTCGGTGTTTGTAGGGCGTCTTGCCTACCATGTTTCCATCAACGTAGAGCTTCGCTCCACTCGGAGAAGAGGTAATCATTGTCTTGCTAGAACATGAAGCCAAGGTGATGGCAACCAGTAGGATATATAGGAAACGGGCCGTTCTGTGCATGACAAAGTGTTTGGATAAAATTAAGCAATTCTTGTACCAAAATGGAATGCGGAACGCGGATTGCGGAATGCGGTGATTTAGCTTTTTCGGAGGCCGGATGCCGGACGCCGGAATAAGGATCGCGGATTGTGGAATGCGGTGATTTGTTTTTTTCGGACGCCGGACGCCGGACGCCGGACTCCGGGATAAGGATCGCGGATCGCGGAATGCGGTGATTTAGCTTTTTCGGACGCCGGACGCCGGGATAAGGATCGCGGAATGCGGTGATTTAGTTTTTTCGGACGCCGGACGCCGGACGCCGGAATAAGTCACCCCTAATTATCTAAGAACAACAGCTCCACTAAGTAAGCCTTCGTCAGTGGAGTAGAGTCAGACACTTCGCTCATGATTTTGGTGAGTAAGGGGTCTTTACCGTTCTCGTTATGTAGACTCTGAAGTAAGGAGACTCCTTTTTCTTCTTGTCCGGTCATGATTAGTGAGACGGCTCGGTTGGTTCGATCTTGGAGAATGAAGTCGCTTCCTTCGGCGATGCGCATGTCGAAGAGTGCGAGTGCTTCTTGATAGGCGTCTTGCGCCGGTTCTGCGGCACCTACTTCGTCATGGAGAACGCCAAGTTGAAGGTGAACTTCGGCCTGGGAGTCATTCCATCTCAACGATTTATACAATTCCGCGATAGCGCGATCATATTCTTGCTTCGTTATATAAACCAAGGCTTTTGAGTTATAAGCCAGGTAGTAAGATTCGTCCATTTGGATGGCCTTGTCGAGCACAGCGAGCGCGCTATCGGGCTTACGGTGATACACCTTCATGGCCTCAATTTGAAGCGACATAGCATCAGGGTGGTACGATGGTTTGTCGTTGGATTCGGTTCCGCCGCAGGCGAAAAATAGAGTCGCTAAGACAAGAAGAAAGATGTTTCTCATGTTGCGAAGATCGCAATTGAGCATCAATCAAAAACTGACTAATGTGAGTCTAAATTGATGATAGATTCACTGAAACAAGTCACGTCAACGTTGTAGTAGTGTTCGCTTCCGAATAGTCCAGATTCCTCTGCACGAATGTGATGTGTGCCGGTGGTGATGTAATACGAGTCAGATTCGTAGGCGTCTATAGAACCCAGGTAATCATCACCGGAGTATATGTAAAAGGTGCAATCGGTGTGATTTTCAACCACAAGATCTCCGTAGGCGCACATGAAATCACATGAGGTAAAGAGAAAAGAAAGACAGATGATAAACAGGGTACTTCGCATGTTGTACATTTAAACAACTATCGTACCGAAACTGGATGTAATCAAATGGAATCCGATCCTAAAGGAAAACCACATGATGAAGAATTGGAGCGTTACCTTGAATGGCGGGATCGCTATCAACAGAGACATCGTAAAGAAACAAGAACTAGGGTGTTGCAATTCCTAGTTGCGACGGTGATTTTATTGGGCCCCTTTGTTGCTTGGAGACTCCAAGACAGTGGTGAGCTTCAATTTATTGGACGGGAAACAAGAATTGTTCATGCAGTAGTAGACAGGACCACTTGGACGAGGCATGGAGGAGGCTATTTCCTTCGCGTGTATTATCAATTTGAATACGAAGGACAAACCTATGAAGGTAAGTTCATTTCTGACCGTTTAACGGGCATGTTCCACGAAGGAGAATGTGTGATAGTCAAAATCGCGATTCACGATCCAGAAAAGAATGCGCTGCAGCCAGAGTTGCAATGTCCGTAATTACTTCAGCACAATCTCCATCATCATCCCTTCTTTCACATCTCCGGTGTCGTAGGTGATCGTGTGGTCTGAAACCTTTGCTACATCGAGGTTGCAGCTCTTGATTTTATGCTTGAAGTGTAACGTGTTGATCTCACGAAGCAGTTCTTTTTCACCGGCTTCCCCTTGACGAACCCACATCCGTAGGGTCTTGCCGTCTTTCGAAACAAATGATTCAGGCATGTTGCCTTCTTCGGGGTCATAGCTATTGGCCATGATGGTATTCAGTGACTCTAAATCATCAAAGGTGATCTTCATGTTCAATTTCAAATTCAGCGTGTCTACCGTGAAAGTGAAGTTGTCTTTGCCCACTTCTTTCTCGATTTCAGTGAATAGCTCATCGCTATCCTCCATGAATTCGATCATGAACTTGCGCACTGCTTGGTCTTTATCAGCTTGAGTTGTGTAAACAGTATCACCCTCTAATTCTGCCATAGCGGTGAAAAGGGTAGACAGATCAAGCTTCGTTTCCGAATAACCAGAGAAGTCCTTGTCGAAGTAGATATCGTTCTCGACAACACAAGAAGCGAGCAATAGAACGGCGGCAAAAAAGCTGAGAATCTTTTTCATGATGGTTGGTTTCAAGGGTGACGTATAACCAGTGTTGAAAGTTATGTCTTTGTTTGATTTTAACACCTCCCCATCATCAAATACCTAGCCATGATTTTTCTCAGTCTTCCGTTTGCGCTTTTCGCGATAGAATGATTTATCAGCTACGTAAATCAACTTATTTACCTCACAGAAAACGGTGTCGCCTTGGTGATTGGTTAAGGCCGTTAGTTTATGAATCTCAATTTCTTGATGCGCGGCTACTTGCCGCTTGATATCTGCTACTTCCTCTTCGGTGTAAGTGAATTGCGCGTAGAGATGCTCTTTGGCCGGTCGTTTAAATCTGACTTCAGCAGACTTATCCCAAACCACATAATCAGGCCCGAGAATGTTGATGAGTTGAACCATTGGAATGGGGTCAACCGCTGAGAACATACTACCACCGAAGATAGAATTCACGTAGTTGCGGTTCTTCCAGCTGATCTTCAATTTAACGCGCACTTCATGCAGATCATCAGAAACGTCAATCACACGAGCCGTAGATCTTCTATACATGGGAGAGAGGTTGAACCCATGTTTAAACATCTTCTTTTGAGGTATGATCTTCGTACTAATCTTCGCTAGGCGCTGGTAAATCGACATAGGCGTTCAAATGATATGTATGCCTAATATACGGTTTTGAATTTCGCTAGCGCGGAATGGTTTACTCGATATAGACTTTCTTTTCAGCAGAGCCGTCAGAGTAGAGGTAGATGAGAATCTGGTTGGGTTGAGGTTCGACCTCTTGTCCTTGAAGATTGACGATTTTAATCAGTTCCCTCTCCAGTGCTGGAGCGAGTTCTTCTTCAACGTTCAAATAGAAATCACAGTCGGAATTGAAATGGAAAGTTGTTCCTTCTTCTTGGTAGCAGGTCATTTCACTTGAGCAACCATTTTCCTCGCTAACTCTAGAGAATAACCCTGTAGAAGCCCCAATGCCTTCGATGATGTAGGCACCTCCGCTAAGGTGAAATTGTTGACGAATAGTGCCGTTAATTTCAATTTCATCGATAGCATCAATGATGCGTGCGTCCTCATTTGACGGGCCTAGTGCAGGATTAGGTACGGTATCACCCACTGACAAATTGAAGTCATACGAAAGCGATTCATTGAAGAAGGAAATGATCACATAGATCCGCTTGTTTTCTTCTCTCATATAGTAATGGGAAAAGTAACTAAGCGTATCGGCCTCACATGTACCTCCCTCCATCGGTTCTTCGATTCTTTCTAAGAAAAGAAGCACCTTGCTATACTCTAACTCGTTAATGATGGTGTCGCCATCTATGGAATATGAGGTTCGCGTAGTTATGAAGCATTCTTGATCTATACAGTGGACTATTTCTGACCAAGTATCACTGGAATCTTGTGTAGAGATAAAGGGAACGTATTCTTGCCCGTTACTTTGTAATAAGCAACAAATCCCTAGCATGATTAGGATAAAACGCATTCATTCTTGATGTTAGCTTCGTTCAGAAAGATACGCTAACTATCAAACAATAAGTCAATATGATCACTCGATATGAACCATCTTTTCAGCAGAACCGTCGGAGTAGAGGTAGATGAGAATCTGGTTGGGTTGAGGTTCGACTTCTTGTCCTTGTAGATTGACGATTTTGAGCAGTTCCTTCTTGGATGAGCTAATTGTGAAGTCATCAACAGAGAGACTCAACCCGCAATTCGAGGTGAAGTGATGGCTTTCTCCTTCCTCACGGTAGCAAATCATCTCGAACCAGCAATCACCTTGGACTGGTTGGACTGAATTGAATAACCCAGAAGACGCGCCTATGCCTTCCACGAGGTAGGTGTTTCCTGTCAGCTGATACCGTTGCCTTGAAGTTCCATTCACCTCTATTTCATCGATAGACTCAATCACACGCCATTGCTCTAAACCCGCAATTCCTGCAGGCGATGGAACTGTATCTCCAATGTTGAGATTGAAATCGTAGACTATATATTCTTCCTCGAATGTGCGCTTAAGATAAATGCGCTTGTCTTCTTCTCTAATCCCTCCGTAATAGTAGTAGTAGCTGCTCGTATCAATGGTGCACCATTCGCTGCTCACCGCTCCTTGAATCGTAACTGAAAGCGACATCAACTTGGCATAGGTTACGCCATTCAAAACGGTATCACCATCAATGGTATAACCATGAGTATAAGTAGTGAAACATTGAAAGTCACTGCAACTATTGACTTCTGTCCAGCTATCGCTGGAATCGGCAGTTGAAATGAAAGGGACGTATTCTTGAGCAGGAGCTGATATTGTCAAAGACAATACGAGGAGAGATAAGAAGAGTCGCATGTCGTTTAGGTGTTGTTATACAATACATACAATGTTGGCCAGGGCTGCCCTAATCGATTTGCCAAGGACCTTCAACGGTGACGTTGCGCACAACTCCGTCGTCCATTCTGTACAAGCCGCCTGAGCAACCGAACCAGTAGGTGCCGTGGCTATCATGAAGAATGTTTTGAACGGCCACTGGTTTCCCGTAGTCATCATTGACTTCTACCAAATCGAAAGTGATCCCGTTGTATTTGTACAAGCCAATCCCTAAGGCACTAATCCAGTAATTGCCATCTCGGTCTTCATAGAGCGAATAGAAGTCATTGTTCTGCAACCCGGGTAGCGTGAACCCGTTCATTCGTTGACCGTCGTATACCTGCAATCCACCTTTTCCATGGCGTTCACTAGGATCTGGATGGTCCATTTCTGCCCGACGGGTACCGAACCAGAATTGACCTTTATCGTCTTGGTGAATCACTTGAATATTGTTGGAGTAGAGTCCGTCGTCTTCCGTAATGAAACTGAAGTTTTCGCCGTCCCATTTGCACGCACCATAACCGTCTCTTCCAAACCAGATATTGCCTTCAAGGTCTTCGCTGATTTCAGTAACCCAGTTTACAGTTGCCTGGTATGGCAGTAGTTCCACATCAGGAATCGGTAAAGGGAATTCAGTGCATGTTTCGCCGTCAAACAAACATACACCTTGCCAGGTCCCGATCCAGATTCTGTCTTTTGAATCAATGAAGAACTGAGAAACGCTGCTCGTGTTGAGTCCGTCTTTCTCATTGAAGTTTCTAAACTCCGTTCCGTCAAAGATTGAAATTCCTGATTGTGTAATAAACCAAAGTGAACCATCTGATGCCTCATGAATCATGATGACTGCATTTCCGATGAGTCCGTCTTTTGTAGTGATGTACTTTAAGGACTCACCATCGTATTTCGCAGCTCCTTTGCTTAAGGTTCCAAACCACAGATTCCCTTTTGAGTCTTCGAATGATTCAACGACGTACTCATCGATCTGCTCGGCAACCGATTCGATCGTCTCTACCGTTTCCTGAACCGGCTCCGTATTGGTAGTTTCAGCTGGAGGCGAACAAGAGAGGAAGAATAAGAATGAGACTAAGAATGAGAGTGAGAGTGATTTGATCACGGTGTTTAGTGTTGGTGATCAAAGATTAGAAAAATCAGAGGAACACCTTCGCTTTCAACTCACAAGGAAAGCAAATAGCCCTCGTGAGGAGGGCTATCTGTTCATCATATTTATTCGATTGAGAAGTGTAATCGAGGAATGTACCCCTAATTCACCTGTTCACCATGTTGACTCAAATCAAGGCCTCTTTCTTCTTGGTCTTCTCGTACCCGCATGGTCAATGAGCGATCAACGACTTTGAAGAGAACCCAACTTCCACCAAAGGTGAAAATGGCTGTAATGACCAAAGCAATCATATGGTAGAGGAAGGTATCAGTCTCACCATAAACAAGTCCAACTTCGTTGGCAAGCACTCCAGTAAGAATCATACCCACGATGCCTCCCACGCCGTGGCTAGGGAAGACATCAAGGGTATCATCGATTGCAGAACGGTTTTTGAGATAGATCATCCAGTTCGAGATGAGGGCTGCAATGAATCCGATGAACATCGATTGACTAATATTCACGAATCCGGCTGCTGGTGTGATGGCAACCAAACCAACCACCGCACCAATGCAAGCACCAACCGTCGACATTTTTCTTCCGAGCATACGTTCATAGAACAACCAAGTAATCATGGCTGTAGCAGATGCAATATTTGTATTCGCAAAGGCAATCACGGCATCACCATTTGCGCCTAGAGCAGATCCAGCGTTGAATCCGAACCATCCAAACCACAATAGTCCGGTACCGAACAAGACGTATGGGATATTCGCATGTTCTTCAATCACTTCTTTGCGTTTCCCGAGGTAAATCGCTCCTGCTAGTGCAGCAAATCCAGCAGACATATGCACGACTGTCCCTCCTGCGAAATCAAGCACCCCCCAATTGCGGAAAAGTCCTTCAGGATGCCAGGTCATATGGGCCAACGGTGCATAAATGAAGATGGAAAAAAGGACCATGAAGAAGATGTAACTCCTAAATCGGACACGTCCAGCGAAGCTCCCGGTAATCAAGGCCGGGGTGATAATGGCAAATTTGAGTTGGAAGAGCGCATAGAGCAGAAAAGGAATCGTCCCCGAGTAGTCAGGATTTGGTTCAAGTCCGACGTCTTTAAAATTCAAATAGGTCAAGGGATTTCCGATAATACCTCCAATGCTATCGCCGAAGGCGAGACTGAATCCAACAACAACCCACAGTACAGAGATGACCCCAAGAGCCACAAAGCTTTGGAGCATCGTAGAGAGTACATTTTTCTTGTTGACCATTCCTCCATAGAAGAAGGAAAGTCCGGGAGTCATTAAAAGCACAAAGGCGCTTGATACAAGCATCCAAGCCGTGTCTCCTTTGTCAATGCTTGAAGTCAGTTCAGGATAGTTCGAACCAAAAGCGATGCTGATCACAACAAGGATCGCGAGTGCAATGAAGTTGATCTTCTTGCCCATAGTAAGTCTATTAAATAAGTGATCAGGGATGCATTGGCCCTGGAGAAAACTGTGTTCCGAAAGGGTTTCATTCTTCCGGAGGTGTGGTATTTACAGGTCGACAGAAAGGACTGTCAGGTGTAATTCCAGCACAGTTGGTCATTGAACTGTTGCAAAGGCAAACACGAGGAAGACATTGCTCGCATGTGAGTCGTTTACCTGGAATGTTTAACTGAAAATAAACTCAGCACTACGAATATACGAAGGAAAAGGGGGTGTTCTGCTTAAAAAGATAAAAACATTTCATTAACCCCCTTTCTGAGAAGGGGGTGTTGTCGCGAAGAAGGGTTTTTATTGGACTATGGAGCGGGTGTTGGAGGGGGTCATTCAAAACAATCGATGCCAAAAACCGAAAGGAACACAATGAGGTCTTCAACGGAAGTGATTCCATTGCCATCAATGTCAAACTGGCAATCTCCACTGCAACCATATCCTGAAAGAAACAAGATCAAGTCATTGGTGCTTCGCTGTCCGTTACAATCAAAGTCTCCAATACATGGTGGTGCATCACTCAGATTTTCCACTTCAATAATCTGACTGGAACTGGCCTCACAGAGAGGGTTACTGGCAACTAAAAAGAGTTCATATTCACCTTGGTCAGATACGAAAAAGTCATCACTCACAGCAGTCGAAATAGATACGACATCGAGACTCCAAGACACATCTTCAATGTATGGATGAGTCGCTTCGAAATCAATATGCACCCCAGTGCAATAAGCTTCACTATCAAGTGAGAATTCAGCCTCACCGCCACATTCGTGAATGGTATTCCATGTGGTGTTAGTGATGATTGGCGGGTTGTTATCGAAGAATATGTTGGCCTCATTGTAAATCACCGTACCCGGTTGAAGATCGTCAAGTGGTTTTATTTTGAACAGGAAATGACCATGACTATTTGGTTCGTCATTCAGGCTATCAGGAAGCATAATGTTTTCAAAGAAGAACTTAATTACTCGCTGATCAGGATCAATCGAAACCATTACTGAATGAGTGGCATCAATGAGTTCGAAAGACGTTAAGTCGAGATACTCACTGACTGTGTCGGTCACAAGAACATCTGTGGCTGGTGCGTTTCCTGTATTTTGAAAGCGAATGAGATAATCCAATTCTGTACCATTTAGCATGAGGTGATCTTCACTGTATCCTAAAGGAAAGGCCTGTTTATCATTCGGATCGTAAGCGCATGTTAGTTCTTGGACTAAGGTTGACTCGCCTTGTGCCACCAATTCCCAGAAATAGAATCCAAAAATGGATACCTCAGAGACAAGCACTTCTCCAATAAAATCAACCGTTGGGGTTTTGAGCTCTACTTCGACTGATTCCGTGTGACCGGGGAGAAGATTTTCGAAAGTCCAAATGAGCACATTGTCATTTGCTGATTCTAACGGACTGACTTCAATGTAGTCTTGAAAGAGTTCGTCGAAGACCAAGGAGATTTGCCCGGAGATTTCATTGTTTCCTTCATTGGTGAATACTATATGATGCGTTACCCAATCATCACATGGATACGTGTTGGCATCGGGATAGAGGTACACGCTAATGTCATTTAACGGAGCCAGATCACTCACACCAAATACACCGTTGTTCTCAGAGAAATTCCAAGGTTGATTGACGTTGTTCCAGTTTATAGGATTCGGTGTAGTAGCGAATGGAAATTCGTCCGTCATTACGTGACTTACGTTGAACTGCCCTTCGTTCAATCCATCCACGAAGTAATGTCCCTCATCGTTGGTGTAGGCTATAATTTGTTGAGGCGAGATGACAATTTCCCGGTTCGCCAAAGGGATTTCGTAATCTTCCCAATAACCATTTGAGTTCGCATCAAAAAATACAGACCCAGCAATGCTATAAGAGCAACTGCCGTCGGAACAAATGGCTTCAGGATTGTAGTTTTCTGCTTCTTCGTCCGTACATCCACAAGTGTCGTAACAACAGCTCCCGTCTTCTTCAGTTGAGAGTTCATTATAGTTACATGCTGCGTTATCGGTGCATCCTTGTCCAAATAGGTTTCGATACCAAACGAGCTCGTCGTATTTCTTTGCGCAGAAAAGCACATCTAAGAAGCCGTCATTGTCGAGGTCTTCCACATCCATCCATCCCTCATAAGTGTTTCCAAGAGACATTTGGGAACCGAATATCATGGAACCATCTCCGATATTTTCGCACCAAGCAATTCCTCTATCAGAAGAATATTCTGTTAGCATGAGTAAGTCGAGATCCCCGTCATTGTCTAAATCAGTAGGACTGATATCGGCATCTTCTTGAACATAGAGGATATCAACAATTTGAACTAGATCTGAGAACATTCCATTCCCTAGATTTCTTTTCCAATGGATTTGCATTGAAGCCGTCATCGGAATGATTAAGTCTGAAAGACCATCATTATCGAGGTCTCCTTCGGCGATGTTATTGATAGGGTAGTTTTCCAGTATGGTTACGGCTTCTTGGAAGTTGTAATCACCGAGATTTTCGAAATATAGAATGATCTCTTCTTCGCTATTGCTGGTAATGATATCCAGGTCACCATCATTGTCCAAATCGAAAACAATGACATCCTTCGTTTGAGACGAGCTAATATTCACGAAGGTTTCGAGGGAAAACACTCCATTACCCTCATTGAGACAATAGAACACCAAGTCATTGTTATCAACGGTAGAAAGACCATAGATATCGAGATCTCCATCACCATCGATATCAATCGTCTTTGAAGAACGCACACCTGGAATGTAGTATCCAAAAGGGATTTCTGTGAATTGGGCATTCCCGTCGTTTTCAAGAAGCGTAAAGGTTGTTTCAGGTCCACCAAAAACAACCAAGTCAGGATCTCCGTCTCCGTCGAAATCTTCTGAGAACATAGATTCAACGTTAACATAACCGAGTTCGGAATAATCCAGGATCACGATTTCTTCTGAAAACTGTTCGTCTCCGAGGTTCTCATACCACGTTGTTCTGCGATTGGAGCTAAATGCAGCGACATCGAGATCACCATCACCGTCGAAATCCCCAAACCCGGTTCCGACAGGTCCTTCTGTACCTCTGTATAGGAAGTGGTTTGATCCCAAGTCCACGCCAACTAGGTTTTCGACCCAGCCAGAAGCATTCGCCCAATCCCCGTACCACAAAAGATCGTCGTATCCGTCTCCGTTAAAGTCACCATGTCCGAAATCATAAGGACCATGAGCCGTTTGAGAGAAGGTCTGTTCCTCTGAAAACTCAGTTCCTCCGAGATTCTCGTACCATACAATTTCATCGTCTTTCGAAGCAAGAACATCAATGTCGTTGTCTCCATCAAAATCAAATGCTGTAGTTGCAATAAGTCCATTGCCATATCCGAAAGAACCAAAATCGAACAAGTCATTGTCTTGAATCTCGAATAAGAAGATGTGGTCAGAGAAATTTGTACTGGCGATAAGTTCTAACACTCCATCGCCATTCAGGTCTTCAGCTAATACTGTATTGTAGAAATGAGATTCATTGTAAGACACGACTTGTAGCTCAGAAAATACTTCTCCGCCAAGATTTTCGAGCCAGCCCAATGTATGGGAGTAGTATCCCGCAAATACCACATCTAGGTCGGAGTCACCATCGAGGTCGGCTACTTGGATGTCTCGTATGTTATATGACCCTGATAGGATTGGAATGCTTTCTGAGAAAGTTCCATCTCCCGAGTTCTCGAACCATGATACCCCTTCAAACCAGTTTCCAGCTCCTTTGATAACATCTAAATCACCATCTTGGTCTAGATCTGCAAGGCGAACACTGGCGTAGTTATTCTGTTCGTCATGAAGAAGCACCCCTTCAGCGAACTGGATCTCCCCTAGGTTTTCGAAGTACATCAATTCTCCTTGCCAGGCTGATCCGATCAAATCGAAGTCACCATCACCATCCATGTCGCCTGCTTTGACGTCCATGGCGGTTTCTAGATTGACCAAGACCTGTTTTGAGCTGAACTCACCATTTCCAAGGTTTTCGTGCCATATAATGGTATTTGTCCGACTCTGTGACAAGAGAATGTCTAAGTCCCCATCACCATCTAAATCGATGACCTCATTATTTCCATATCCTTGGTTGGTGTCGATGTACGCCTCATCGTCAAATTGGCCTGAGGCGACCAAAGGAAGGCAGAACGCCAAGAAAAGTGCGATAAGTTTAGTTGAAGGCATGGTTAGAGAGTTCTAAAGGTCTCATTCACAAAGTAGTAAAAATGGAAAAGACCCGCAATCGCGAGTCTTCTCGGTATACCGTATGCTGTAGGCAGTATGCGGTAAGCTGCTTACAGCCTACTGCCTACTGCTCACGTGAATCGTTAGCTGTTAGCTACTGCTGTGATTGAGATAATCTTATCAGCAAGCTCCAAACCGATGCGATCTTGAGCTTCTAGTGTGGCAGCGCCGATGTGAGGTGTCAATGACAGCTTTGGGTGCTTCATCAAATCTTCGCGTGGCGTGGGTTCGTTTTCAAATACGTCGAGGGCAGCGCAGGCAACTTTACCTGAGTCTAGGGCAGCAATCAAAGCATCTTCATCGATAGATCCACCGCGAGCGGTGTTGACCATCATGACCCCGTCTTTGCATTTAGCCAGCTCATCTGCTCCAAGAACGGCTGTTCCACCATCTTGCTTTGGTACATGAAGCGTGATGAAGTCTGATTGAGCCAGCAACTCATCCATGCTTACCATGTTTGGTTTAATCGCGATGGTTCCGTGTCCTTCAATATGCCATTCGATAGGTGCATCGGAAGGGTAGAGGTCATACGCCACTACTTTCATTCCAGCTCCCAAGGCGTAGCTTGCTACGGCACGACCAATACGACCAAATCCGATCACACCAAGAGTCTTACCTCTTAGCTCAGATCCCTTTCCGTATTTCTTCTTCAATGCTTTGAATTCGGAAACACCGTTATCAGGCATCTGACGGTTGCTGTCATATACCGAGCGAGCGAGCGTGAAGAGCTGTGTCATGACCATCTCAGCTACAGATAGCGAAGAAGATGCTGGCGTATTGAAGACTTCGCGTCCTTGACTGCGAGCGTAATCAACGTCGATATTATCCATTCCAACACCGCCACGTCCGATCATTTTAAGATTCGGACAGGCATCGATCAATGGCTGTCGAACTTTTGTTGCACTGCGGACAAGCAGTCCGATGTAGCCTTCGTTGTTGATGGCTGCTTCGAGCTCATCTTGAGCTACGGTATCAGTAACTACAGTGAATCCTGCAGCTTCTAGTTTTGCTTTTCCAGACGGTGAAATTCCGTCGTTCGCAAGAATTTTCATGATGCTATTTGTTATGCTTTAACGCGTGCAAATTCGTCCATTACTTCTGTCAACACCTTCACACTTTCAATAGGAAGAGCGTTGTACATAGAAGCACGATAACCGCCCACTGAACGGTGACCTTTCAATCCGTTGATTCCAGCATCCTGCCACAGCTTGTTGAAGTCGTCAGCAAGTGAGTCATCCGTCAAACGGAATGTCACGTTCATTTTCGAACGGCTGTCTTCTTGCGCGTGACCTGTGAACAATGGATTTTCGTCAATGGCTTTGTAGATTAATTCGGCCTTCGCATCGTTACGTGCTTGAATGGCTGAAATACCGCCCATTTCTTTCATCCAACGGAGTGTCAACATGCTCACATAAACAGAGAATACTGGAGGTGTATTGAACATGCTATCCTTCGCTAGGTGAACTCCTAGGTCAAGGTATGATGGAATGTCTCTTCCAGTCTTGCCCAATTTGTCTTTGTCAAAGATGTAGAGCACTGTACCTGCAGGTCCCATGTTCTTCTGCGCTCCGGCGTAGATCATGGTAAACTTGCTCGCGTCGAATTCACGTGAGAAAATATCTGATGACATGTCACAGATGAGGTTCTCATGGCTAGGGAAGTCTTGGAACTGCGTTCCGAAGATTGTGTTGTTCGAAGTGAAGTGCAGGTAGTCTGCATCAGAAGGCACCGTGTAACCAGTTGGGATATGATTGTAGTTGCTCTCTTTTGAAGAGGCGATCACGTCAACTGAACCGCAGTGTTTTGCTTCTTTAATTGCTTTTGATGACCAAGTACCGGTATCAATGTAAGCACCTTTCCCACCTTCAGGAAGGTAGTTGTATGCTGTCGTGAGGAAGGCCAGACTTGCTCCACCTTGAAGGAACAATACTTCGTAGTTCGAAGGGAGGTTCAACAACTCCTTAACCAAGCTACGTGCTTCCTCCATCACCGCTACAAAATCTTTGCTTCGGTGAGAGATCTCAAGAATCGAAAGATCGATCCCGTTAAAGTTCAAAACAGCTTCTGAAGCTTCTTTAAAAACGCTGTCCGGTAGAATACACGGACCCGCAGAATAGTTGTGTTTTTTAGCCATTCCTAGACAATGTTTGGACAAAGGTAAGTCACCGATTCGAGGGAAGTGTGAAGTGTGGATGAAATGTTTGTATCTGGAAGGTGGATCGCGGATCGCGGAACGCGGTGATATTAGCCTACCGCGTTCTGCGATCCGCACCCCGCGATCCTCAATTCCTAAAAACTCCTAAAAATTTAGGAGGGCTACTAAAAATTTAGTGATGTCACTAAAAAATTAGTACGTTTGGTTCATCAATTCATTCACCATGAAGAAACTTACCAAACGAGAAGACCAGATTATGGAGATCATCTGGGAGCTGAAAGCAGCAAGTATACGAGAGATCGTGGATGCTTTTCCTGATCCCAAACCACACTACAATACGGTGGCGACCTTGGTGAAAATCTTAGTTAAGAAGGAAGTCTTGAAGAGCGAGATGATTGCGAATAGCTATCAGTTTAGTCCAGTTCAAGACTTTGAAGAGTATCGAAAAGAACACCTGGGGAATATCAAGGAGAAGTTCTTCGATAACTCCCTGACGAAGATGATGGCACACTTCGCGAAAGAAGAGCGACTGACGGATGCCGAGAAAGATGAATTGATCAAGATCATTAAAAAAGGATAGGCATGGAATTACTGATCAAATCATCCATCATTATTGCGATTCTTTACTGCTTCTATAAGCTATTCCTCGCTAGAGAAAGCTTCTTCGCGGTGAATCGAATGTACCTGTTAAGTTGCCTTGCCTTTGCCTTGATGATTCCTTTTCTATCTCTTCCGAAATGGCATGAACAACAAGGGTTTGTGGCCTCAATTTGGGAGAATGACGCCACTGAAGAAGTGATCATTGCTGATGAAGGTGAAGAATTTTTCGCCATGGAAAATGGCACCGATGAAGACCTCATCACTGTTGATGACGCAGGAGTAACATGCGCTACAGCGCCTGCCATCATCGAAGAAGAATCAACGAGTAGTTTTCAATGGTTGTGGTACTTGTACGCTTTTGGTGCTGGGCTACTCTTATTGAATCTCCTTGCTCAAGTGGTAAGTGTAGTTGTAAAAGCTTCTCGCAATGAAGATAAACTAGCTACCGATGAAGGCGTGATTGTGAATGTGGAAGGGAAGACCGAGCCCTGTTCATTTTTCAAGTACATTTTCATCAATCCCGCCTTGTACGATTACGAGACCTATGACCAGATTCTGGATCACGAACGAATCCATGTGAAGCAGTGGCACAGTGTTGATTTAATTCTTGCAGAGTTGGCCGTTGCACTGCTTTGGTTCAACCCGTTTGTTTGGCTTCTTCGCAAGGAAATCGAGCGTAACGTAGAGTTCCAGACTGATCAATTGCTAGTCGCTGAGAATGAAAGCCAGAAAGAGAACTACCAGATGAATCTGGTTAAAATCGCTTGTCACACCGCACCCTTGGCGATTACTACCAACTACAACCAAAGTTTGATCAAGAGTCGGATTCTTCGAATGAATGGGAAGAAGTCGAACAACTTCAACTACTTCAAATACGGTTTCGCGATTCCAGTACTCATGATTTTAACCATGGCACTGAACCTGCCGTCACAGGAGATCGAGGCTGAACGCGACCCTTCGAATATTCTATTGATTTCAGCCTTCCCTCCAGAAATTGAGGAGCCCAAAGAAGAGCTGAACCCCAACTGTGAAGAGTTTGAGCGTGCTGTTCTCGATGGCGACTTAGAACGAGTACGTGAGCTTCTTCCAACACTCGATCCAGCTTGTATGGGCACCAATCAACCTTCGGAGTCACAAGAGGAATTAGAAGCGGAAGCTGACCGAATTGACCACCTACTAGAGGAGATGATCGCTGATCAAGAGATGCCGGTAGATGAGACCAGTTGCGATCAAATTCGAGGCTACCTTGACTCGGGCAATTTCGCTGAACTAAGGCATGCGCTTCAATTTGCTGACCTCTCGTGTATGCAAAGCGCTAGTGGAGGTCCTTCACAAGATTTGCCACTGATGCGTGGGTTGATGAGATACAATGCCGACATCAATATCATTGGCTACCGTCAGTTTCAGATCAGTGAGATTGGGTTCAGAATCGATGTGGACGATTACCACAAAGGATATTGTCAAGACACGAATTTTATCGCTCTCGCGGAAGCCATCATCAAGAAAGACGAACCCTTGATTCGAGACTTATTGTTGACACGTGAATTTGCTTGTCCGCTAAATACCGATGGCGTTTCGAATGACTTTCCTTTTATCAAGAAAGCGCTGAGCTATCCTGAAGCCGATATCGTCTTCCATAACAACCTTGGAATTACGGTGTATTCCGTTGGATTAGCCATCGACATGCGCACCGATGAAGACAAGCAACGTCGAGTGAACATCGACCATAGTCAGAGCAACTTCACTTGTCAAGATTTGATCGAGGCGCTCCGTGTGGGAGATCATAGTCGCGCTGAGCAGTTACTCGGATTGGTTGACCTTGATTGTTATCATCGGGTAACGGAAACAACCACCACGGAAGGTATGACTACCACCAGCTCAGTAGTCTATACACCGTTAATCATTGCCTGTAAACGAGGGGATGTAGATCTGTGTCGACTTTTACTAGCTCACGGAGCTGACCCTGACTATAAGGGAGATGGCAAAGCCACACCGCTGTCTTATGCCTTAGAATCTCGAAACCCAGACCTAGTGAGATTACTCGTTCAATATGGCGCTGAATTAAAAGCGGAAGTGCACACAACCGTTACCCCTCGCACCATGACAAGACCAACTCCAAACTGGAATACGCATAGCTAAACCCTCGGCTCTGCCGATTCACTAATCACCACAACAGACCAACAAAATTGCATCGGGCGATTGCTCCGAAAGCCATACTCATGTCCAAACTAGACGCTAAACCATGAAAAACGTAGTTACTATTCTCCTCATTCTTCTAGCCATTCCAAGCGTGGCTCAGGATACTTTTCAAGTCACAGGAAAAGTCGAAGATGAACAAGGAAAGGCCATGGATCTCGCCATGGTGGTTCTCTTGTCAGCCAGCGATTCAAGCATTGTCAAGTCGGTTTACACCGATCAAGACGGGAGTTTTGTGTTAGGCCAAATATCAAGCGGTGACTATACCATCGAGGCACGGATGCTCTCTTACCACATTACCCGACGCTCTATTACCGTTGCTGAGAAGGATTTATCCGTTCCGACGTTAGTCATAAAAGCCAATGCCACAGCGATTGACATAGCGGAAGTAGCCACAGAAGTACCTTTCGTGGAGCGACAAATAGATCGTGTCATCGTCAACCCTGACGCTCTTCCATCGAATGCGGGGAGCAATGCCCTAGACATCATGGAAAAGGCGCCAGGAATCATTCTGAATAGCGATGGTTCATTACTGTTGAAAGGACGGTCAGGTGTTCAAGTTTATATCAATGACAAGCCGTCGTATCTATCTGGATCAGAGCTAGAGAACTACTTGCGATCATTGCCGACAGGCTCCATTCAGCGCATTGAAATCATGGAGAACCCACCAGCAGAATTTGACGCGGCCGGTAGTGGTGGAATCATCAATATTGTCCTCAAAAGAAACGCCCTACGTGGTTTCTACGGGAACTTCAATACAGGATACCGCCAGGGGTCCTATGCGAACAGCAACAACAATCTCAACGTGAATTACAACCGTGAAAAGGTGGGGGTATATGCCAGCGTGAATGCAGGTCTATGGGAGAACTACCAGGACCTGAACATCAATCGTTTCTACAGCGATGCGGAGGGTGTCTCAACCTCGAGCTTCAAGCAGAATTCTTTCATTAATCACGGTGGAAAGTACTTTAACGTGCGAAGTGGTATCGATCTCTATCCGTCAGATAACACCAACTTCGGTGGTTCTTTCCGCCTTAATATTAGTCCGACGACACGTTACACAGATAACACTTCCATAGTGGCGCAACCAGACGGAGCATTGATCCAAGAGGTGTTGGCCGACAATGACGAAGAAGAGACTTTCGATAGTCAGGCATACACGCTTTACTTTGCTCACTATTTAGATTCGCTCGGACAAAAAATCTCAATTGATGCTGACCTCGTTCGCTATCAAACGGACAATGACCAGGTCTTTAACAATTTCATTTATGATAGCACTGGGGTGTTGACTTACCAAGACCGCATCAACGGACAGCTTCCAAGTACCATTGATATTTATGCCGTGAAGGCGGATTACCGAAAGTCTCTAGGCGGGAGCGGTATGTTTGAGGCTGGGGTGAAATCAGCCTATACAGAAACGGATAATGAAGCCATCTATACCAACACTGTTGATGGCGTGACAACCCCTGACTATGGTCTTAGTAACCGCTTCTTGTACGAAGAGATGATTAACGCCGCCTATGTGAATTTTAGTAAGTCATTTGAAAAGGTAGACTTCCAATTGGGGCTGCGTGGAGAAGCCACTTCATTGAAAGGGAATCAACTTGGAAATGCGGAACAATCAGATAGTTCCTTTACCCGTGATTACCAGAATCTATTCCCAACCTTCTACTCAACTTGGAGAATTGATTCGGCAAATCACCACCTCCTTTCATTTTCCTACAGTAAGCGTGTCAATCGTCCGTACTTCATGGATTTGAATCCATTTATTAGTCCGCTGGACCGTTTCACCTTCTATTCAGGGAACCCGAATCTGCTGCCTACCTTCTCGAACAATTTCTCTCTAACCTACACCTGGAGGAGTATGATCAACGGTACTTTCAGCTACTCGAATACGATCGATGGTATCAATGAAACACTCGAGATCGTCGATGAGATCTACTATAGTCGACCAGGTAACATTGCTGATAGCCAAACCTTCTCATTCTCAGTTGATGGAGCGGTCTCAGTATCCAAACGCTGGCGTGTGAACTTCTACGGTGAATATGCCTACCTGACTTTTGACAGTCCGTTGTACAACCAACAACTCAATGCCAGTGGTGATTACCAATACCTCTCTCTGACGAACACCTTTGATTTCGGAAAAGGGTGGAAGGGTGACATTAGCGGGATTTACCGCAGCGACATGGTCTACTCGCAGCTCTTCCTGCGCAGCTTTGGAGGCATCAACATTGGTTTCCAGAAAGCGTTGTGGGACGGTAAAGCGAACCTGAAATGCTCTGTGAATGATATTCTCTTTACGCGTCGCGGTGATGGAATCATCAATAACCTCGAACAAACAGAAGCAGACTGGAACAGCGTTCGTGACACCCGTCGGTTCGCTCTGGCCTTCTCTTTCAACTTTGGTAAAGCAACGAATCAAAAGAATGCCCACCGAGGCAGTGGTTCTGATGAAGAACAAGGAAGGGTTAGGTAGGAACGCGGAATGCGGATCGCGGAACGCGGTGGGGTCTGCCTACCGCGTTCCGCGTTCTGCTCTCCGCAAACCTTTTCGTATGTTGCGGGCTTGTTTACTTAACCAATAAAACCAACCCCATGAAATTCTTACTCACCCTTTGCCTCTTCGCCATTTCAAGCATGACTTTCGCTCAGAGCGCAGATGATGTTGCTGGCTTTTGGAAATTCGCTGACGTTCACGAGAAAGAGAACCTTGATGCTGAATCTGTAGAGATGCTAACCGGTTTCTTCGGAAGCATGACTTTCCATTTTAAAGAAGACGGAACTTACAAGGCATTCATCATGGGAAGCGAAGACCTAGGGAAATGGTCTTATGCCGACATGGAAATCCAGATTGCTTCAGACAAAGGTGAAAATCAAACCTTGAAGCTTGTGGAGATAGGCGAGGATCAGATGATCGTTACCATTGGTCGCGGTACCTTTGTTATGGCTAGCGCCGAAGCGCCTAAAGAATAAAACATGGAATGCTGATCGTAGATCGCGGAACGCGGTGGGGTGCTCCTACCGCGTTCCGCGTTCTGCCTTCTGCGATCCTCTTTTCATCTCACCACGATCACTTTTTCTTTAGTGATAACGTTACCGTTCTCCGAATAAAGGACCACGGTGTACATTCCTTCTGACCAGCTTGTTACGTCTATTTGCTGGCTCATTGAATTGACCTTTATCGATCCAACTTGAGCACCTGAAGAATTCAGTATGGTAGCTGAGACTAGTCCGTTGACATGGGGTGGGATTTGAAGAGTCACGTAGTCGCGCGTGATACTTGGATTGATCCAACGCTTGGTTCTTACCACGGTGATTTCATCGATTCCGACTGGGAAACTTCCATCGTTGAATACCACTTCACCGCCGAGCATGGTCATCGTCACATTGGTTTGGGCAATCTGATTGACAGGGATGTCGAAGATGTCTTGGTCTACGCAAATGATATCTGCGTATTTGCCGACCTCAATACTTCCGGTGACATCTTCATGTCGCATCACGAACGCAGAATGAATCGTGCGTGCATCCACTGCTTCTTCAACTGTTGGGAGATTCTCGGGTGCACGCGTTACAGCGTTCTGAATAGAACGGAACGGGTTCATCGTTGAGACATCCCAATCGCTGCTGAGGGTGACTCTTCCATTGGCGTCGTATATAGAACCAATCGGGATGAAGGTCTCAGCGATCTCATCACCTACGAAGTCTGCATTCCATTGCCACTGATTTGGCTGAGTCCAGTTTGCTGATACTTGGGCGTCAGCAATGACATCCAATTCAGCGAAGCGTGAATACTCTACTTCGTTCATGAATTCAATGTGGGTCAGGCGATGGCGTGCACCGATGTCTCCATTGGCATTACGTGCGGCTTCAATGGCGTCTAAGGATTCAGCTGAACCTCTGTTGCCAATACTGTGAATGAAGAAGTCGTAGCCAACCAATTCAAGTTGCGTGATGTAGTCAGCTAAGCGATCTGGGTCGATGTAATTCGTTCCATTGGTGAATGGCCAACCGAAGTTGTAGACGTAGTCTTGATCAAGTGCAGCTGTCCCGTTCAAGCTTATTCCATCGATGTAACACTTGATTTGAGTGACGCGAAGCATGTCGTCACCTTCATCATACATATCAGTGAGGAGTGGGATCTGCTCTTCGTCAGCATCTTCGGCATAAATCCAAGGGGCTAGGACAACTCTGGCAGTGAGTTCACCATTGTCTTTAACCTCTTGCCAGGTCTCGATGTAGTTTCTTTTCCAGTAGGTTCTGCCTTCGACGATGCTTGTAATTCCTTGTTCAGCTAGCGCCGGAAGTCCGAAATTGATCAAACCTTCGTAGTTCGCTTGGTCAATGTCTTCGTTGGATGCAAGGGCAGCACCGAAGGCTAAATCACCCGCCGCATCAAGTAGAATTCCATTGGGGATACCGTTTTCTTTGACGATCAAACCGCCCTCAGGATCAGGAGTGTTTTCATCAATACTCAATGCTTCTAAAGCTGCACTGTTGACCCAAGCAGAATGCGAAGTCTCTTCCATCGCGACCACCGGAGTAGAAGGGAAGAACGAGTCCAACACCTCACGCGGATTCTCATCTGATTCCAACAAGGTGAGAATGGAGAATCCGTAAGCAAATATCCATCCGTTTGAATTGGCCTGAGGATCACAATCGGAAAGCTGCTGACCTAATTGAGTTGTCGACTGTGCTGCAGAGCTCAACGTACAATTCGACCCCGCACCAGAGCTTCCTTCGAGCAAGTGATTATGTACATCATGCATCCCAGGGAGAATGAGTTTTCCCTCAAGATCTACTGACAATGTGTTGTCTCCAATGAAGGACTGAACGCCATCATTGTCACCAACATAGACAAGAATTCCATCGTCAATAGCTAGGGCTTCCTCAAACCCTTGTTCAGCATTCGCAGTATAAATCTTCCCATTGTAAAGAACATAGTCAGCCACTTGGCCGAATAGCATCGAGGGAAGTAAGAATAAGATTGTTAGGAGGTTACGCATGGGGGAAAATAAGGAATTGTGGGCTTATGGCCTATGGCCTATGGCTTAAGGCCTAAGTATTTATATACTCATCAACTTACGCCTTACGCCTTACGCCTTGATTTCCGTCCAAACAGCAAGAAGATTCCCCACCGGATCAAAAAACTCAAATCGTCGTCCGCCTGGGAAGGAGAAGATTTCTTTGGAAATCGTTCCGCCATTGGCGAGAACAACTTCATAAATCTCTTCAAGATTGTCGTGGTGCAAAACCACGAGTGCTCCATTTACAACTTCACCGTCAATTTTTTCGAAACCACCTTCAACACCGCTCTTCGAGAAGGCAGTATAGCCAGGACCATAATCAGTAAACTCCCACCCGAAACAAGCAGAGTAAAAGGCCTTCACCTTTTCAAGGTCAGGAGAATAAAGTTCGATGTAGTGAATCGGTGTCATGTTGAATGTTGAATGTGGAACGTTGAATGTGGAACGTTGAAAGTACAAGACGAAGCACAGCCATACGCCTTACGCCATAAGCCCTACGCCTAAAAAGCTCCGCTTTTTACTGCTGATCAAAATCAACCACCACCTTCTCGGTCCTCGGATGTGCTTGGCAGGTGAGAATGAACCCGCGTTCTACTTCGTCTGGTTCAAGGCTGTAGTTTACTTCCATATCTACTTCTCCTTCAACAAGAAGGGCACGGCAGGTGCAGCATACACCACCTTTACAAGAGAAGGGTAGATCTGCTCCTTTGCCGAGGGCAGCGTCGAGAATGTTCTCACCTTCATATGGAAGATTGAAAGCAAGGGTGTTGCCGTCGAGAACTACTTCTACACTGGCTGTCTTGCCGTCGAATTCTGGTTTCTTTTCTGTAGCCTTTTTCTCTTTCAAGGCACCAGCTACGGGAGAGGTGAAAAGCTCAAAGTGGATATTCTCCTTCGGAGTTCCGAGCTCTTCCATTTTACTGCTTACAGCTTTGATCATCGGTTCTGGGCCACAAATGAAGACCGCATCAATTGCTGGAGCGTCTACAAGTACGTCGCAGAATTGGCCGCATTTATCGGCATCGATTCTACCTGAGAACATAGGAATGTCGGTAGGTTCTTGTGTCAACACATGGAAGATTCGCAGACGTGAAAGGTAGCGGTCCTTCAGCTCCTCCAATTCATCGCGGAAGATGATTGTTGAGCTTGAACGGTTCGCATAGAACAAAGTAAATGTGCTGTTCGGTTCTTTCTGAAGCGTCGTCTTAATGATCGACATCATTGGCGTAATCCCTGATCCAGCGGCAAAAGCGAGGTAGTCTTTATCGTTCGTTTCATCGAGCGGAACGTAAAAGTTCCCCATCGGTGTCATCACTGAAAGTTCATCACCGGCCTTCAATTCGTTGTTGGCGTAAGTACTGAATCTTCCGTCCTCCACTTGCTTAATCGCTACTCGCAATTCTCCTTCATCTGTTCCACTGCAAATCGAGTAAGAACGACGAACATCTTCGCCATTGATATCAGCGCGTAAAGTCAAGTACTGACCCTGAATGAACTGGTAATCATCTTTTAACGATTGCGGTACGTCAAACGCGATAGAAACAGTGTCTTCCGTCTCTTTGCGGACTTCAGAAATGGTGAGGGTGTGAAATTGCGGCATGATTCTCCTTTTGCAGGCCCCAAATATAGGAAGACTGAACCGTCCTTTGGACGTGGGCGGTAAGCGGTATGCAGTAGGCTGTATTTTTTCGTGGACCGTGGACCGTGGACTGTGGACCGAGGAAATAATAAGTTATGATTAATGATTTTTGAATTTTCCATTTATGGAAATATTCCGTCCACCGTCCACCGTCCACCGTCCACCGTCCACCGTCTACCGTCTATTCCGTACTTTCGCTCTGTGGAAGGAATCATCAACTACCTGTCAGTAGAAGGCGTGTCGCGACGCTTTGGGGAAAGACTCATTTTTGAAGACATCACTTTTGGTGTCAATAAGGGACAGAAAGTCGCGCTGGTTGCTCGCAACGGGACGGGTAAGACCACGCTGTTGAAGATTCTAACAGGAGAGGATACTCCTGATACCGGTAGCGTTACTTACAACAACGATGTGAAGCTAGCCTACCTCGCTCAAGAGCACGGACTCAAAGAAGAGCTGTCGATCCTAGGGAACCTTTTTGATGCAGATAACGAGATGGTAAAAGCCATTCGCGTCTATGAAGAGCTTTTGCTCAATGAAGCAGAGGCTGACCAAGATGCATTGCAAAAGGCGATCAATCGGATGGATCAAATGAATGCGTGGAACTACGAGGCGAATGCGAAGCAGATTCTCGGGAAGCTGAATATCCACGACCTGAACATGCAGGTGAGTACGATGAGTGGTGGAGAGAAGCGCCGCGTGGCGCTGGCTAAGGCGCTCATTGCTCAGCCCGACATGTTGTTGCTAGATGAGCCAACCAACCACCTGGATCTCGATATGATCGAGTGGTTGGAAGATTACCTCGCCCGCACCAATATGACCCTCTTGATGGTGACGCACGATCGCTACTTCCTTGAAGTGGTCTGCGATGAGATTCTGGAGATCGACGATTTGAAGATATACCGCTACAAAGGGAACTTCTCTTATTTCTTAGAAAAGAAAGCGGAACGCGAAGAGTTAGAGTTCGTCAACCGAGAAAAGGCTAGGAACTTGATGCGTCGGGAGTTGCAATGGGTTCGTACACAGCCGAAGGCTCGCACTACTAAATCGAAAGCGCGTCTAGGTGCATTCAAAGACCTGAAAAAGGCAGCCCATGTTCGCCTAGAAGAAGATGAATTGAAGCTTCAACTGAACCCGCACCGTTTGGGTGGTAAGATCGTGGAGCTCCATCGCTTGAAGAAACAATTCGGGGAGAAGAAATTGATTGATGGCTACGATTACATGTTCCGCAAAGGCGAGAAAATGGGAATCGTAGGTCCGAACGGATCAGGGAAAAGTACCTTCCTCAACCTGCTCACAGGTTCAGAAGAAGTGGATGGTGGAAAGGTGGTCATTGGTGAAACGGTGGTCTTCGGATACTACACGCAGAAGGGAATCAAATTCAAAGAAGGACAGCGTGTCGTTGAAGCCATCAAGGAAATTGCCGAGGTCATTCCATTGAAAGGAGGAGCAAAGATCAGTGCAGCACAGATGCTAGAGCGGTTCTTGTTCCCGCGATCAATGCACCATCAATACATCAGCAAATTGAGTGGGGGTGAGCGCAAACGACTTTACCTGCTCACCATTCTGATGGCGAATCCGAATTTCTTGATTCTCGATGAGCCTACGAACGACCTAGATATCTTCACCCTGTCTGTACTGGAAGATTACTTGCAAGATTTTCCGGGTTGCTTGGTTATTGTGAGCCACGACCGATACTTCATGGACAAGCTTGTGGAGCACGTGTTGCTCTTCGGAAATGAAGGCAAGATCAGAGATATTCCAGGGAACTATTCCGCGTATCGCGCCAAGATTTCTGAAGAAGAACGCCAAGCCAAAGCGCTGAACAAAGAAATCAAAGCGGCTCAGCCGAAGGTGGTCAAGAGGGAAGCGACCGATTCCGGCGATAAGCCAAAGAAGCTCTCATACAAAGAGAAGTATGAGCTCGAACAGATAACGAAGCGACTAGAGGAACTTGAAGTGTTGAAGTCAGGATTGGAGGAAAAGCTCAATGATCCTTCGCTCGATCACGAAAGGCTTTCAGCCGTTTCAGCCGAGCTGGGAAAAGTGATGTCTGAGCTCGATGAGAAGGAAATGCGCTGGTTGGAGTTGAGTGAGATTGCGTAGCTTGTCTGCGTGAAGTGGATCTCAAAACATTGGAACGAACTTTCGAAAGAAGAACTCTACGACTTTACCGTGCTGCGCATTGGAATCTTCGTGGTCGAACAAGATTGTCCCTATCCAGAATTTGATGGTAAAGATCAGCGATCAATACACTTGTGGTGCCTTGACAGCCAAGATGCCGTTGTAGCCTACTTGCGCATTGTAGAGCCTGGTGTGAGCTATGAAGAAGTATCTATTGGTCGTGTTGCTGTTCATGAACGCTATCGCGGAAGCGGCATTGGTCGTGAATTGATGGAGCGAGGCATGACGGAGATCGAGCGTCTATTCGGAAAAGTACCCATCAGACTGAGCGCACAGGAGTATTTAAGAAGCTTCTACAAGAGTTTAGGCTACACTCCAGTTGGCGATGGCTACCTAGAAGATGGGATTCCACACATTGAAATGCTATACACCCCATGAAAGATCAGATCAAACAACGTTGGAGCGGAATGGAAATGCAGAAAACGCAATTCCTTTCAAACCTAGAAGGCTGGAGTGAAGAAGAATTGCATTGGGCACCGGAAGGGGAGTGGAATGCCATTCAGATTGCTGATCACATCATGACCAGCGAATACGGAACGTTAGGCTACTTGATGAAAAAGACACAAGCTCCTGCCTCTGACATTCCCGTGGCCGGAAGCGATTCTGCTGAAGGTTCATCCGGACTAAATGAAGCATTGAAATCAGACAAGCAGTGGAAGGCACCGCCCGTGCTCCCTGATCCAAAAGATGAAATGAACTTCAATGAAATGGCCGGCAAGTGGAGCCACATCCGAGGTAAAATGCGCAGCTTCCTAGATGAGCTCAACGAAGATTACTACGACAAACAAATCTTCCGCCATCCCTTCGCCGGAAGAATGAACTTGGAACAGACGTTAGGCTTTCTAGAGCATCATATCGAGCATCACGTTCATCAGCTCAACAGACTGAAAGAGCGGATGTGAGCGTTCGGCCTGCGGCCTGCGCTGTATGTTGTATGCGGTATGCAGTATGCTGTATGCTGTATGCGGTAGGCTGTATGCGGTAGGCTGATTAGTATGGTTAGTTCGCCTTTGGCGATAGCATGATTAGTCTGTCCACTGTCCACTGTCCACTGTCCACCGTAAACAGCATACAGCATACTGCCTACAAAAAAAGAGCAGCCCTAAAGACTGCCCTTTTCTCGCTAACGGTAAGTATTCCGGATGATCCCGGTTATTCAACTATCAATCGTTTAGTTTCGATCTTGGTGCCTGTGGTGAGGCGGACTAAGAAAATTCCGGTACTCAAATCAGGGATGCTGATTTGATGGGTGGCGTTGGTACCGGGTACATCCTTCCGATAAACGAGTTTTCCTTCTAAGTTGTAGACTTCTAAGTGCGAAACTGTACCCTTGATTGTTTTAAGGCTTGCTGTTACTTGTCCTGCGGTTGGGTTCGGGAACAGAGATAGTCTTTGGTAAATCTCCGCGCCAATGTCGTGCGATGGAGATCCTACTGGAGCTGACTCAAGTGGAGAATCGCTACAGATCACTTCTGATCCGATCACATTTTGCATCGAAACAAGAAAGTCAGAGCTCAGACTCTCCATTTCCTCTCCTCTCAACTGGAGCTCTGGACTTCCTGTTTCAAATTCTATATTCGATACTTCAAATTCTGATGAAAAAGCGTTGTTGCACATGCAACGACCGTCTTGATTGACTTTGACCAAAAGACCACTGTAGAAGCCTTGTCCAAAGCTGCGTGACTCCCCGACAATGGCAAGTCCATCATCTGAAGTTTTTGCCACACCATGGGCTACTTCTTTATTGTCACCACCGTAAGCGGAGGTGTACTTGAGTACTCCATCATCATTAATCCAGAGAACAGAAAAGTCTAGTCCTCCCTGACCAAAGCTAGAGGAAGCACCTACTACGGCAAATAGATCGTTTTTGATGTATTCGATGTTTGTTCCATGATCATGAGAGAAAGAGCCATAAGTTTTTGCCCATTGGATAACCCCATCTTGATTTAATCTGATCACATAAATGTCGTTCAAACCAGCACCTTGACTATTCGTATCACCACTGACGAGCAAGTCGCCTTCAGGGGTCATGACAATATCCCATGCGAGTTCATTTTCAGCAAGGTTGAATGATCTTGTCCAGTCTAATTCTCCGGTTTCACCGCCAATTTTCAATAGAATCGCACTGTAATTGTTGGTGTCATCTGAGGTATGCCCCCACACGAAGATTTTACCTTCTGGACTGACTTCAATTCCTAATGGAACCTCGTACTGCTGCGATCCATAAACTTTGTTCCACAGAAGGTTTCCGGTGATATCAAGTTTTGATACGAAGATGTCGTAGTTCCCTTGATCATTGAATGAACTCGTTAAGCCGGTAATGACAATCTCTTCGTCTTCGGTGACTTTAATGTCGCGAATTTGTTCATCGGAAGCTTCACCAAGCACTGTGGTCCATATGACCTGTCCGTCGAGGTCCATTTCACATAAGAATCCATCTGGAAGCCCGGTTTCCGAAACCGATTGAGTAGTTCCTGCAATGAGCAGGTTGCCATTCGGGAGTTGGGTGATCTTCTTGAATGAATCACTGGCACCTCCACCGAGGGATTGTGACCATAGAATTTCGCCATACACACTGGTACGAATGATAACAGCGTCATTGCCACCTTGACCTGCTCCATTACTGAAACCGACCATGACCATGCCGTTGTCGTCTAATTGCAAAGCGTCTACTAGAAAGTCAACACTTTCTGTTGAATACACTTGCTGATACTGTTGAGCGGAGACTGTGGCAGATATTGCTATGGCTACCACAGCTAGAATTGATTTATACATAGTTCGAAAGATTAGGTTGATACTCGATCACTTAGGGTTACGCCGGTGATAAAGGGAGGTCTGTGGGATTGTGTATGATGAAAGTGTCAGTGAAATTCCCTTGATCTGTAGGGCATTTCCTCACCGCCACTTTTGGTACATTTGCCGCAGATGGGAAGCTCTGTTGCTATTGTGATTCCGTGCCTCAATGAAAAAGCCTACATCGGCCGATGCATTGAGTCTATCCTCAACCAAGATTATGCGGTGGGGAGTATCGATGTATTCATCGCAGATGGAATGAGCGATGATGGTACGCGAGAAATCATCAGTTCATACAGCAAAGAGCATCCGAATGTCCATCTCGTTGACAACCCTATCAAACACACGCCCGTGGCGTTGAATCTGGGTATAAAAGCTTCGACAAGCGATGTGGTGATTATCCTTGGCGCTCACGCGGAATTGTATGAGAACTTTGTTTCGAAGAACATCGAAGCTCTTGAAGCACACCCTGATGCTGGATGTGTTGGCGGTGTCATTGAGAACGTCAACGAAAATGAAACGGCTGCAATTATTGGTCGGGCCATGGCTTCCCCTTTTGGGGTTGGTAACGCGCGATTCCGAACAGGAGGGAAAGCAGCTTACGTTGATACGGTGGCCTTTGGCGCCTATCGAAAAGAGATCTTCGAGCAAATTGGTTTATTCGATGAAGAGCTGGTACGTAACCAAGATGATGAGTTCAACTACCGCCTGACTTCTTCTGGCGCTAAGGTGTGGTTTGATCCCAAGATTCGTTCGAAGTACTACGTTCGAAGCAGCTATTCAAAGCTCTTTAAACAGTACCGTCAATATGGCTACTGGAAGGTCTATGTAAACAAAAAACACGGTGCTGTTACCAGCGTTCGTCAGTTGATTCCGTTCTTTTTTGTGGCTTTTTTGGTGGTAGGTGGTTTGCTCTCTATTTTCTTCCCGCTAGCGCGGAACGCCTTCGGCTTAGGCCTGGTGTTATGGTTCATTGGAGCGATGATTGGAGCACTTTGGGCACAGTCAAGATCAGCACAAATTGGAGGGGTGATCGCATCTTTTTTCCTTTTACACGTTGGTTATGGGCTAGGATATGCGAAGGGAATACTTGATTTCCTAATTTTAGGAAGGAAGCCTGCGCGATCTGGATACCGCACAACTCGCTGAATTTGAAAGAGAACGATCACTCCAAAACCCGAAAGATCCATGCTTGGTTGACATTGGCCATTGCTGCCATGTTGCCCATTAGCAAGCGATTGATACCACCGTTGGTTATCCTGTGGGTGATTGCGAGTTTCTTTCTTTTCATAAAACAACACGCAAGAAACGGTTGGCAGGCGCTCCTTGCCATGGCGCTCTATTACGTTTGCAATGCGGTATGGCTCTTTTCAAGTGAAGACCAAGCCTCCGCGAGTTTTGCGCTAGAAGTGAAGGCCTCCTTATTCGTCTTCCCAATGACCTGGATGTTCCTCCCACAAGTGAATCTCCGGCAACGGTTGAATATCCTACTTGCATTGGTCTGGGGTTGTATCTCGTTCGTTGTTATCAGTCTTGTCAGGGCCGTCTATATGTACATACAGACCCAAGACGCAGGAGCTTTCTATTACGCTGATCTAGCGTGGTTCTTTCACCCAACCTACCTCGCTACCTATGAAGCGATGGGCTTAGTGGTGTTAGGGAGAATGCAGATGAAGAAGATCTTTGCTCTCGGTAAACCATGGATTCACCACCTAGCAGGAGCTGTTTTAATGGTCCATATCGGACTGCTTTCTTCACGTGCCGGTTATTTGTGTGCCTTATTGGCGCTTCTCCTCGTTGCACTGCAGGAGTTCAGAAGACGTCGTACCAAGATTGGATTGGTGTACATCATCAGTGGTATGGGGCTGTTGGCGCTCACCATCATGCTCACTCCAGGAAGTCAGAAACGTATTCAAGAAGTAGCCAGTTCTCAAGAACAATTGGAGCAAGCTTTCAATGAACCTGGAGAAGAGACTCAAGTAAAAGCCAAGAGCAGTTCTGGCGGCAGACTCGTAGCATGGCGTTCTTCAGTTGAAATCATGCTCAATAAGCCATTGGGAGTGGGGACTGGAGACGTGACGACAGAACTCATGAAACTTTACGAACGCGACGGAGAAGACTACGCGTTGCGCAAGCGATTGAACCCGCACAATCAGTTTCTCCAAGCAGGGGTGGCCTTTGGCTGGACTGGTTTCTTAATTCTTTGTGCCGTCTTCTTTTTCGGATTCAGACTAGCACTTCAACGACGTGATTTCCTATTCCTAAGCTTCTTACTCATTTTGGGATTAAATATGCTCTTCGAGAGCTTCCTTGAGGTGCAATCAGGAGTCGTATTCGTAGCCTTCTTCTACGGTTTCTTCGTCAAGAGCCCAGTGAAGGAAAAGTCGTCTAAAGCAAAAGAGGACCATCGCGATGATGATCCTCCATTAACAGTGTAAGACTCGGTTGTTCTAACCTAAGAGCCTATTCCAGATGAGAGAGTAGTTAGTTGCAGCTGCTTCCAAAAGCAGATAAGAATTGAAGTAGGTCGGCAGCGGCCACTTGGCCGTCGCCATTGAGATCCGCAGAGCAGGAGCCCATACATCCAAATTGAGAGAGGAGTTCCAATAAGTCTGCCGCAGCTACCACGCCGTCGCCATTGAAATCTTCTGGACAACCAGCCGCTCCGCTTCCGTCCATTGGGTTAGAAGGAGTAGCACTAGCAAGGGTAAAGGCTCCCATGATCGGGTCTACATTGCTCGCAAACACCTCGTCGGAGTCGTGAAAGCTATAGCCCTCATTAACCCAAGTTCCAGATTCAAAACGCGCTACACGTAAGTCTGCTGGAGCATTAATTGGTCCACAGCGATCTTCGTAGAAGCTGAGGCCCACAGAAGGACTGAAAGTGCCCACGTGTGTTGTTGACCAGTACTCGCATGATGAAATGTGATCTAGACCAGTGTCGAGTGTTCCAACCAAACCAGCGGAGGCAGGATCCACATGATGGAATTCCGCATCGTAGTATTCTGACGTCGTGTTCACACCGGTGATAGTGATCATCCCCCAGAATCCGTTGTCGCCAATAGGGAGTTCAAGAGTTCCGGTTCCTTGCTTACGAGCAATACCGTCAATGAAACTATTGTTTCCACCACCGGACCAGCCCGTGTCTACGGCATTACCGAAGATGACACGGTAACTTGGATCAGCCATGGTAATGTTTCCATTGGTCAACACCAATTGAGCGAAGTTGTCTTCAATGGTCAGGTTTGACTGAAGGACAACGTTTCCTGAAGCCTTGTCGATTTCGATGAATCCTTCCAGTTTATTCGGAGAGTTGTTCAGATCAAAGTTTTGATCGGTGGTGCCGTTAAAGCTCACCTGGCTGCTGACAATGTTGAGTGAGTTACCCAAGTTAACGTCACCAAGAGCCACGATTTCGCTGTCGTATACATAACCGGTGAGGAACTGCAGAATCTCGTTGACTACCATTGGAGCGGCTCCACTCAATGTGACCGCGGCACCGCCTGATTTGGTGAAGTCGACATATGACAGTTGAGGAGATGCTTCAAATTGAGCAGACACATTAGAACTTCCACTGAAGATCAAACGACCACCATTTCCTTCCATACTACCTCCAAGCAAGGCCAGAGAACCTGTAACGTAGAGATCATCTACTGGAAGAGTGAAGGTTCCGTCTTCTATTGTCGTTGAGAGGAATTTCCAGTTGTGGGTGAGGAGAGAGGTGTTGAAATCAACATTTCCGCTTCGCTGGATGTAACGTGCCGTAGTGCTTCCGCTATTTGCTGTTCCAGCGTTACCATCGATAAAGGTTAATTGACCAGCCCCCATGTCAACTTCCAAGGTGTCGAAGCTCAACCCGGTGTTGAGGTTATTCATGGTGTTGTTTGTACCAGTGAATAGAAGATCAAGGGTTCCTTTCACATGAGAGTTTCCGATTGTCACATCACCCCGCATATCTATACGGCCATTACCATTCAAGTAGCCTGAATTCATCGTGAGAGAGTTGGTCACGATAATTGAATCACCGTTGCCTACGTTGACGTTGGCTCCTCCAGATTTCTCTTGAATCAGATCGTAGAAGACTGCATTACCATTGGCGTTCCAGTTTCGGTTGTTACTGTTATTAAAGCGGAACTCACCCATATTGTGTTCAAAGTGTCCTCCATTTGAAGTGTAGTGACCGTTGAAATAAGTCGTTCCTGAATACGCTTCAAATGTTCCATCTGCCTCTACGGTAGTGGAATTGATGTCCCAATCAACGTAGCTTCCTACGTTTTGGAATGCGAGCACTCCTCGCTGAATCAAGATGGGATCCACGCTTGCGTCACCGATGTTGAGGAAGCCATTTGTCGTTCCGAAGAAAACGGTGTCTTGTGCTTCGTCTTTGTTAATGGTCAACAAGTCAAATAGATTCGATGAACTGTTGTAGGTGAGCATGCTCGCCTCATCACCAATGAACGCCGCTGGTGCGTCACCTTGCACATAAGTGTTTGTGATGGTCATGTTCTTTTCACATGCCAACAACGCATTTGGTCCGTTGAGGTAACCAGAACTTATGGTCATCTGGTTTTCTACGATAAGAGAGTCAGTGCCTTGAATAACCACATTGGCACCACCACTCTTTTCCATTCGGAGATCGTAGAAGCGGGTAGAAGAGTTTCCATCCCAAGAGCGGTTTGCACTATCGTTGAAACGGACAAAACCCATGTTGTGATCGAAGTGGCCTCCGTTCGCGGTGTAGTTTCCGTTGAAGTAAATCGTACCAGCTGGAGCGATAAAGCTACCATCTGATTCCACGGTAATGGAAAAAACATCCCAATCGACGTAAGTACCGTAGTTGTCAAATTGAAGCGTTCCACGTTCAACAACAATCGGATCGGTTACCCCATCACCAATATTCAAGAAGGTATTGGTAGAACCGAAGCTAACCGTTGCTCCTGGCGTGTCTTTATTGATGGTGAGCAGATCGAAAAGATTTGATGAGCTATTGTAGGTGAATACACTTGCTTCATTACCTATGAAGGCCGCAGGAGCATTTCCTTGGACGTAGGTATTGGTGATCGTTAGGTCTTTTTCGCAAGCGAGTAGGGCAGTCGCACCGTTAAGGTATCCAGAGCTAATGGTCATCAGATTTTCTACGATAAGCGTATCAGTGCCTTGTATAGCCACATTCGCACCACCGCTCTTTTCCATACGCAGATCATAGAAGCGAGTAGAAGAATTGCCATCCCAAGAGCGGTTGGATCCATCATTGAAGCGGACAAAGCCCATGTTGTGCTCAAAGTTTCCGCCATTAGCGGTATAGTTACCATTGAAGTAGATGGTGCCCGCTGGCGCCTCAAAGGTTCCATCCGGTTCCACGGTAGTGGAGAAAACATCCCAATCCACATGGCTTCCAAAATTTTCAAAGCGCAGGGTACCTTGTTGAATCACAATAGGGTCGGTAACACCATCACCCATGTTCAAGAAGGAATTGGTAGAGCCAAATGAAACACTCGTGGAAGGGGTGTCTTTGTTGATCGTGAGTAAGTCGAAGAGGTTCGAAGAGCTATTGTATGTGAAAACACCATCCGCCGGACCAACACAAGCCACTGGCGCATTTCCTTGGACATAAGTATTGGTGACCAATACGTCTTTTTCGCAGGCCACAAGTGCTGAAGGACCGTTGAGATATCCCGTCGCAAAAGTCATGAGATTCTCGACAATCAATTGATCTGAACCATCAATGGTGACAGAAGCACCGCCTGATTTCTCCATTCGGAGATTATAGAACCGCGTGGTCGGGTTGCCATTCCAGGTTCTTGGGGTACCGTTGTCAAATCGCACAGTACCCATGTTGTGATCGAAACTTCCTCCGTTGGCGGTATAGTTACCATTGAAGTAGATCGTACCCTCTGGAGCCACGAATTTCCCGTTTGATTCCACGGTAGTGTTCACCACGTTCCAATCAACATGATTCCCATAATCTTTGAAGGCGAGCGTTCCTTGTTCAACCACAATCGGGTCAGACGAAACGTCACCGATATTTAATGTAGACGTAGTCGTTTCAAAATGCACCGTATCGTTTACGGCGTCTTTCTTAATACGCAGTTCAGAGAATAGATTCGATGAGCTGTTGTAGATGAAGGTTCCGTTTTGATCTCCAACGAAGTGAAGCGGACATGTTCCTTGAACGTAAGTGGAGTTGATGACCACACTGTCAACAGCGTTGATCACAGCACCATTGCTACCATTCAAGTAGCCTGAAGAGGCCGTGTATTTGTTGCTTACACGAATTTTTGAGTTATCTGTCAGATTGAGATTAGCCCCTCCTGATTTAGCACAAACGAGATCATAGAAAACCTGTTCTGAAGTGAGGTCCATCGTGGCATTATTGCCTGCGCTCAAATAGAATACCCCTCCGTTAGCATTGAAACCAGAACCTTCATTGATCCATCCACGCTCAAGGTAGGTGTTGCCACTACTTGCGGTGAATTGACCGCTAGAGGCCATGAATACGGCATTTGGTCTTAGATAGACATTCGGGTGATCCATGATGGCATGTCCGAGAAGGATCTTCAATGAATCCCCGGCCTGCAAGATGTTGAGGGTAGAGTTGTCAGAGCGGAAAAAGTAGTTCGCTCCATTAGTAATCTCGATGACGTCTTGACCCCAGTTAAATGCGTTGATTTTGAACTCACGCGAACCAGTACCATACAACTCAAGGGTAGCTGAAGAACTGTTCATGCTCGATCCTACAAAGCCGTCTCCGAAGAGGCGCAGTCTTCCAGGCCCAGCAACATATCCGGTGATTAATTCCAATTGTTGGTTGATGGTGATTTGTTGTCCAGCTGCTAGAGTCAGCACAGAGCCTCCGGTTTTTTGCACCCGCACATTCAGCAACTGATAACTTTGATTCAGTGTGACGTTGTTCCCACCTCCGAAGATGATCCAACCGCCATTATCATTGAAGAAACCTGGTGCAGCAGGGGCAATGTTGACGGTGTTATTGAAATAATGATCACCAAGGGTAGTGCTAAAGGCTCCACCTTGTTGGTCGAATGGTCCGTTGAAGGTGACGGTTCCATCGGCACATTGAAAGGTTCCGTCGTGCTGGACATAACCGTTGGCTCCTACGGTGAATGAATTTGTTCCCTGTAGCCAGACAACACCTGTATAACCAGCATCAAGAATGACTCCGGCTACGTTGACGTTCGTATTCACGGTACAATCGGTTCCATCGAAGGTGTCAAAGTGAACAACGTCACCGCTGTTCGGAACTCCGGTAGGGGACCAGTTAAATGCACTGTTCCAGTTAGGTGTACCAATAGGTCTCCAAAATTTATCTATCGCCATTGATTGAATAGATAGGGCGGCGAAAAGGAGACAAAGAGAGAGTTTGATTAATCGCATTTGGGGTATCTTTGGTTACAAGAGAGACTACCAAGCGAAGGTGTATTCCCGATGGAGCAGAAAGATTTTTCAGAATACCTGTCGACAACAGAGATCATTGACTTTCAACACGCTGATTTTCAGTCGTACAGTGAGCGATGGAGCAGAGGTTCAACGACCTTAGAAAATGCAGTCAATATCTACAATTTCGTACGCGATGATCTGATGTACGACCCTTTCAATATTCGTTTCGAAGTTGAAAAAGTGCGTATCTCGAACGTCGTCAAAGGTGATCGAGGCCATTGTATTGATAAGGCCATGGTATTCATCGGCCTCTGCCGAAATGAAGGACTCCCAGCACGTCTTGGTTTGGCTCGCGTTCAGAACCATATGGGAACAGAGAGACTCGAGGCCATTCTTCAAACGAACGTCCTCGTACCTCACGGCTACGCCGAAGTGTACCTCGAAGACCGATGGGTAAAATGCACCCCGGCATTCAACAAAGAGTTGTGCGATAAACTAGGCGTAGAACCACTCGAATTCAACGGCACAGAAGACAGCGTTTTCCAAGCTTACGACAGAGATGGAGGAGACTTCATGCAGTACCTCGAAGACTACGGCGGCTTCGCTGACCTCCCAAGAGAATTAGTTTTTGACCTCTTCCAAAAAGAATACCCGCACTTACTTGATGATCAAGGGCAATTTAAATCAGATTTGCTGAAGAGGTAAGAGAGTGGTCTTTGGCTCTTAGTTGTTGGTTCTTGGTCTCTAGTCTCTAGACTCTCGTCCCTAGTCCAGCCAAGCATGATCAGTCCGCCTAAGGCGGATAGCATGATTAGCAGAATAGTGAATAGGATAACATTCCAAGTCCCTAACGCCTATAGCCTAAAGCCCAACGCCTAAAAAAAGAAACATTTAGCCTTTTCGCCCTTTAGCCCTTTAGCCCTTTAACCCTAAACTAAGCTTCAACCGCTGCCCGATCCTCATTCTCCGCATGCGTTCTTGCTGCCTTCACGAAGGCTTGGAACAACGGATGAGGTTCAGCAACTGTTGACTTGTATTCTGGGTGGAATTGAGCCCCAACAAACCATGGGTGGTCTGGGATCTCTACAACCTCAACGAGTTCGCTTTCTGGGTTGATTCCAGAGGCTGTCATGCCAGCTTGTTCGAAGGCTTGCTGGTAATCATTGTTGAACTCAAAACGGTGACGGTGACGTTCTTGGATGAGGTCTTCCTTGTATGCTTCGTGTGCGTGAGAGCCTTTCTTCAGTGCGCAAGGGTATGAACCGAGACGCATGGTTCCTCCGAGGGTTGTGATTGACTTTTGTTCAGCCATTAAAGAGATGACAGGGTGTGGAGTGTATTCCTTGATTTCAGTGGAATGCGCTTCCTCCATACCAAGAACGTTGCGAGCGAATTCGATCACTGCACATTGCATTCCGAGACAAATACCTAAGAATGGAATCTTGTTCTCACGGACGTATTGAATGGCCTCTAGTTTGCCGTCAATTCCGCGGGAACCGAAGCCTGGGGCTACAAGCACGCCATCTACGTCCCCTAGATGTTGTTCCAAGTTGCGTTCATTGATGCTTTCACTGTGTACCCACTTGATATCGACTTTTACTTCATTCGCAGCACCTGCATGGACAAAGGCTTCAGCGATTGACTTGTAGGCGTCTTTTAGCTCAACGTACTTACCAACAAGAGCAATCCGTACTTGATGCTTTGGGTTTTTGTGCTTTTGAAGGAAGTTGTTCCACTTCTTGAGTTCAGGCTTACGTCCTTTCTTCATCCCAAGCTTTTCGATGACTACTTCATCGAACTTCTCTTGCTGCATAAGTAGAGGTACGTCGTAAATAGTATCAGCATCGATACTCTGAATCACCGCGTTCAACTTCACGTTACAGAAGCGAGCCACCTTAGATCGTACTGATGGTGTCAATTCATGCTCTGTACGACAAACCAAAACATCTGGCTGTACACCGAACTCCAACAACTGCTTCACAGAGTGTTGCGTTGGCTTCGTTTTCAATTCGCCTGCTGCGGATAGGTAAGGGATGAGTGTAAGGTGAACGACAATTACATCGTTCGGACGTTCCCATTTCATCTGACGAACAGCCTCGATGTAAGGAAGCGACTCAATATCACCAACAGTTCCACCAATCTCGGTAATCACGACATCGAATTCACTCTTTGATCCGAGGATCTGAACACAACGCTTGATTTCGTCGGTGATGTGAGGTACGATCTGTACCGTCTTTCCGAGGTATTCTCCTTTACGTTCTTTGTTGATGACTGACTGATAGATTTTACCAGTAGTCACGTTATTCGCTTGCGATGTAGGGACGTTCAGGAATCGCTCGTAGTGTCCGAGGTCAAGATCGGTCTCTGCTCCGTCGTCAGTAACGAAACACTCACCATGCTCATAAGGGTTAAGTGTACCCGGGTCCACATTGATATATGGATCGAGTTTTTGGATGGTCACTTGGTAACCGCGCCCCTGAAGAAGCTTGGCTAGTGAAGCCGAAATAATTCCTTTACCTAGACTGGAAGTAACGCCTCCTGTCACGAAGACGTATTTGGTAGATTGATTCATTTTCCCGCATTACGAATACGGGAAACAAAATTACACAAATGTTTAAGGCAGGCATCCCATGTGGAAATCTTTTAATGAATGATTTTGATCATTCGTCGAGATTCCGCGTTAGCGAGTCAACCACCTTAAAACCAGAAAGGAATTCGCTCGCTATAATTCGAATTAGGGTATAGGCCGGAATGGCTAAGATCATTCCACCCACTCCAGCAAGTGCTCCAGCCATCGAAATCACGATGAAAATCTCTAGCGGATGGGCATTCACGCTATTGCTGAAAATGAAGGGTTGGATGACGAAATTATCAATCAATTGAACTGTCAAGAATACACCGCCAATACTTAGTATCAGGGGCAACAATTCTGAATTAAAATCCATTTGAAGGTTAGTCGTCACCGCAATAAAGATTCCGATCAATGCACCGATAATTGGTCCGAGGTAAGGGACAAGGTTGACGAGTCCGGCCAAGAAGCCAATCAAGAATGCGTTCTCTACTCCGAAAATGGAAAGCCCGAGTGTTACGAGCAGGGTGATGATGCTTACCTGAGCCACAAGACCTACAAAGTAGCGAGAGAGCAGTTTCTTCGTTTGAAGGATAATACTCTTCATTTCATCCATGTGCTTGTCGGGAGTGAGGGTCAGGATGATGCGGTTGACCATATTCCCGTCTTGGAGAAAGAAGAAGGTGATGAACAGCACAGAGAACAGCGCGATTACTGCGTTACCAATCACACCGAAGATGTTATTGAAGATTCCGCGAATGTCACCGAAGCTAACCAGGGCTTGAAGCTGCTCTACTAGAAAGGCCTCATTCGAACGGTCATCACCGCTGAGGTTGAATTGTTCTAAGTAGCCCATGGTACTTTCGAACTGCTTGTTCAAATTGGCTGAGAAGGCCTCCACATCAATTTGAGACAGAGCTTGTGCTTCTTCTGCCACCAAAGGGGCGAAGATGTTTAAGAACAAGAATATGATAAGTAAAAAGCTACTTAGGGTGAGAATGGCCGCGATACTTGAAGGAATTTCACGCTTGCCAATTTTGATCTTTCGAATCAATCGAACGATAGGGGCACCTACCAATGAAATCACGGCTGCTACAATCACATAGCTAACGATGGTTCGGAAGTACCAAAGGGCAAGACAAAGGAGAATACCTCCTATAATTCCAAGGATGTATCGCAGGTTTTTGCTCATCGCAATGCTTCGTGCTGCTTAGGAAAGTCGTGGTATGTCAATGAACCGCAGTTCGTGCCAATGTGCTTCCAACTATCAACATCCATCTCAATCTTCACCACGCCATTGGTAGGCATCTGGATCAACTCTCCAGTGAGGTATTGCGTGAGGTAGCTGAAGCCCGGGTTGTGTCCGAACATAATCACACTCGAGTGATCATCTGAGAAGTCATTGATCACTTCAACAAGACGTGAAACCGGGGCTTCATAAATGCGTTCATCCAGTTTGATCGCATCATCCGCAATGCCAAAAGCAGCGGCATACGCTTTCGCTGTGGTATGAGCGCGTAAAGCATGTGATGAGACAATCATGTCAGGACAAGCTTCGCTGCCGGCCATGTGCTTAGCCATGTGCGGGCAATCACGTTCCCCTCGTTTGTTCAACGGTCGATCCTTGTCGTCAAGTCGTTCATTGTTCCATGAAGACTTTGCATGTCGAATAAGTATTAGGCTGCGTTTCATTGAATCGAAGGTAATGAATTAGGCGTAAGGCTTAGGGCTTATGGCTTAAGTTAATGTGAAACTCAATCGAAGCTCTGCACCATCCCAAACCCCAGTTATAGATTACCAGTTATCAATCATGGTTTCGTAACGATATTTCGATTAGTCTAAAAATCCATTTCGGTCAAAGAAAACATTTCCTACTTTTGCTTCAATCTGAGAACCAACCATGGCCAGTCAAACAGTTGAAAATTATTTGAAGTGTATCTATGCGCTTCAGCAGTATTCACCGGATGGGGTGAGTACAAACGCTATCGCGGAACGCCTGGAAACCCAGGCTTCTTCAGTGACCGATATGTTGAAGAAACTGAAGACGAAAGGACTGGTCAATTACAAGAAATACAAGGGGGCGCATTTGACAGATAATGGAATGACTATCGCCATAGATATCATTCGTCGCCACCGCTTGTGGGAAGTGTTTTTGGTTGAGAAACTCGACTTCAAATGGGATGAAGTGCATCCCATTGCTGAAGAGCTGGAACACATTGCATCGGAAGAGCTATTCAAACGTTTGGACGCATTCCTTGGCCACCCTCAATATGACCCGCATGGAGATCCCATTCCGGATGCAGACGGCAATTTCCGAGATAACCGAGACAAAGTAGCAGTGAGTGCTTTGAACGAAGGGGAAGGAGGCATCCTCGTTGGGGTGCGTGACTCTTCTCAAGAGTTCTTGCAGTACCTCGATTCTATCAAATTGACCCTTGGTTCTTCGATCACTGTTGAAGAGCGGTTCGCCTTTGATCAGAGTGTCCGTGTGAGTCTCGGTAAACAACAACAACAGCTTTCACAGCTCGTTGCACGAAACCTACTTGTTCTAAAATCCTAATGAAATGAACGATCTCGTAGCCTATTTCGAATCGATTGACCCTGTGGTCGCGGCATTAATTGCTACCTGTTTCACATGGTTTTTAACTGGTGCAGGAGCTTCACTCGTCTTCTTCTTCAATGGCGTAAGCCGTAAATGGTTAGACGGCATGCTGGGTTTCACCGGAGGAGTCATGATCGCCGCAAGTTTCTGGAGTTTGTTGAGTCCAGCCATTGAAATGTCAGAAGGAGAGGGCTTCCTTAAAGCCATGCCAGCTGCTGTTGGGTTCGGACTGGGTGCGCTGTTCTTGTTCGTCCTGGATAAGTTCTTACCGCACCTCCACATCAACTTCAAGGCAGATGAAGCCGAAGGAATTCAGACCAACTGGCACAAGACCACGCTCTTGGTATTGGCCATCACCCTGCACAACATCCCTGAAGGGTTAGCGGTAGGTGTACTCTTCGGAGGAGCCGCTGCAGGAGTCGAAGGAGCCACCGTAGCCGGAGCTGTAGCCCTCGCTATCGGAATCGGAATCCAGAATTTCCCAGAAGGAATCGCAGTAAGTATGCCTCTCCGCCGTAACGGCGTAAAAGCAGCCCGCGCCGCCTGGTACGGACAACTATCAGCCATCGTAGAACCGGTCGCCGGAGTGCTGGGTGCGCTGCTCGTAATTCAAATGACACCTATCCTCCCATACGCTCTCGCCTTCGCCGCAGGAGCGATGATCTACGTCGTAGTAGAAGAGGTAATTCCAGAAACCCAACGTGATAAGTACACTGACATCGCTACGTTGGGGTTGATCTTTGGGTTTATCGTGATGATGATGTTGGATGTAGGGTTAGGCTAGGCTTTGCCTAGCTAAGGCGTATGGCCTAAGGCCTAAGGCCTAAGGCTTAAGCAACCTAACTTACGCCATAGGCCTTAGGCCATAAGCCTTAATAAAGAGCAACCTTCCACCTTACCCCCCGTCTTACCTATAACCAAAACCATTACCATGCGAATTGCCTTCTCATTGGGATTGTTGCTGTTGCTTTCTGTGGCGGTGAAAGCGCAATCAAAGTTTAGTTACGATCTTATCTTAGGAATAGCTGATCAAGGGTACCTTCATGAACGCAATGAAGGATCTTCGGGATTTATCTTCCAATATTCTTTTGAAGATGTGCAGGTTGTGCGAATGAATTATCGATTCGGGGTAAATGTCAACTATTCGCTGAATGACCATGTCATTCTAAAAACTGGTTTACGGATAGACAATCAACTAAGACGGGCTGTTTATGACGTTTTTGAAGTTATCCAGACGAATGATACTAGTAGCTATGTCCAATTCGAACTGGCCGGATCGCAGCGAAACCTATATCAAGAAACCGGATTTCAAGTTCCTTTGGCCGTGCGCTTTGTAACCAACGGTAACAAAGTGAAGTTCTTTACAGAACTAGGTCTTACCGGAAATCTCATGCTAGTGAATTACAGTCGTAGAAGTGGAGTAGAGAATTCAAGTCGTTTCGGCAGCCTTTTCATCGACGGAACTCCGTCGTACAATTTCGCTACGGTAGATTACTTCGGTTCTGTAGGGATGGATATCAGTCTAGAAAGTGGCAGAGCCTTGTTCTTCCAACCCTTCTTTCAAACACGCACCCTTTCTGCTTTGAATTTAAGAGACTCGAGGTACTCTTATTTGTTGGGAGTGGAGTTTGGTTGGAGGAAAATCATATGAACAGGCTTATGGCCTAAGGCCTAAGGCCTAAGTAGACTAGCTTACGCCTTAAGCCTTATGCCCTAAGCCTCAGTAAAAGAGTAACCTTCCACCTACCCCCCCCGTCTTACTTACAACCAAAACCATTACCATGCGAATTGCCTTCACTTTGGGATTGTTGCTGTTGCTTTCTGTGGCGGTGAATAGTCAACAACGTATTTCTCATGATTGGATAGTGGGATATACTCACATGGATACCTATCCACGATCGATTTATTCAAGTTCTTCTCCTGCGGGTTGGCCAGACACTGATAGCCGGTCCTTGTTTTTTTTCTATCGATTTGGGGCCAATTTGAATATCCATTTGACCAAGAGCTGTGCTGTAAAAACGGGGATGCGATTTATCAATTCTGGACAGTTGATCTCTAGCGATTGGTACTCAGATAACGGCCAAGATGCTGAAGGCAATATCTTTTTGAATTTCAAGGGAGGCAGCAATGGTATAATCAACTAACGGGCATTGAGATACCGCTGGCAATGCGTTATACATTCGGGAAAAGTAGCTTCAGGCCATTTTTGGAGAATGGAGGAATGGCCTATGGATATTTCTTCGGCATTGATATGAGGCGTGGAGTCGAAAACACCTGGGCTACAGGAAATGCTTTGAAAAACTTCCGTTATTTCGAACGGTCCTACGTAGATCTCTTTGGTTCTTTTGGACTAGAGGTAGATTTTTCGAATGAACGTACCATGTTCTTCCAACCAATTGCCCATAGACGCATTCACAACAACTTCATAGAAGGTGAAATGGTAGTTTACCAAATCGGGTTTGAGTTGGGAATGCGGAAATTCCTTTGAACTAGGCTTAAGGCTTAAGGCGTATGGCTTAAGCAATCCAACTTACGCCTTAAGCCATAGGCCATAAGCCTAAAAAAGAGTTGCCCCTCCCCAATTCCCAGAACTCATCAGCAAACGAACACTGTTTGCTTTTTCTTGAGATTCGATAAAGGCTTGCATTTCTTGGGCGTTTGTGAAGACTTTTAAGTCGTTCCGGCCGAAGGCCTGAGAAACATCTTCAATTGTAATTTCAGGAAGGCGCTTGTGGGCTACTACATCTGGTGAGAAATAGACGAGGGCAGTATCGGCAGCGTTCATGGCGCCTTCGTAGTGATGAAGGAAGTCTTTGTTGAGGCTTGAGAAGGTGTGGAGTTCCATACACGCCAACAAATGCCTGTTGGGGTACATTTCTTTTACTGCCGAGGTGGTCGCCCTTAGCTTGCTTGGAGCGTGTGCAAAATCGCGATAAACGACGTAGCCATCTTCTTCATGCATTTTCTCTAATCTTCGGCTAGCGCCTCGGAAATGCTGCATTGCTTCGTAGAATTCTGCGGTGGAAACACCCAGTTCGGCGCACACCAATCGAGCTCCTTCCATATTTTGAAGGTTGTGCTTTCCAAAGACCTGGATAGGAATTTCTCCATGCTCGAGTTTTAGGAAGGTCTTGCCATCATCAATACGATAGCTTGGAGTGTGATAAGGCAAGACGCGGATGCCTTCACGGGCAGTCTTCGCCACCTTCGCCACTTCTTCGTCTTCTGCGTTGTAGATCAAGACACCCCCGTCTTCGATTTTCGAAACGTAGATGCGGAACTGTTCAACATAATTATCGAAAGTCGGAAATACGTTCATGTGATCCCATGCGATACCGCTGATGAGGGCCACGTGCGGGTTGTACAGGTGAAATTTCGGACGACGATCAATAGGAGAGGAGAGGTATTCGTCTCCTTCGAAAACGGCGATTGGTGTTTCATCTTTCAAGAGCACACTGCGTTCGAATCCGTCTAGCAATGCCCCAACCATGTAATCGTGATCAACCTTGTTGTAGTTCAAGGCATGTAGCACCATTGAAGTGATGGTGGTCTTTCCATGGCTACCGCCGATGACAGCACGTTTCTTGGAGCGTGTTCTTTGGTAAAGGTATTCTGGGTAGGAATAAATGTTCAAACCGAGCTCTTTTGCTTTCAAGAGTTCAGGGTTGTCTTCACGCGCATGCATACCGAGGATAATCGCATCAAGGCCTTCATGAATCTTCTCAGGGAACCAGCCGAATTCAGATGGAAGAATTCCCGCATCTGCTAATCGTGAACGCGATGGCTCAAAGATCTCATCGTCTGATCCGGTTACAGTGTCTCCTTGGTGTGCAAGGGCGAGCGCAAGGTTGTGCATAGCGCTTCCGCCAATGGCGATAAAATGAACATTCATACAACGAAGGAAGGCATTTGAAAGGCACAAAAATTACCGCTGACTAGAAAGGAATGAACAGTCCGCCGTCAATTCGACCACTGGTCAGAATCGTGACGAACATTCCGAACACACCGTCGTATCTTTGTATGAATGTCTCCGATGGGCAAAATATTACTTGGGATTGCCACCGTATTTCCATTCATTTTGATGGTGTTGTACGTGTTGTCGTTCTTTCCGATGGCCTTTATCGCCCACGAACCGGGTGATATGTCAGATCCGTCGTTGGGAATCTTTTCTATTGGCTTGACCTTGATCTTGTTCATCTTAATGGTGGTCTCATCGATCGCCCTCTTCGTGTATTACCTGGTGCACGTGGTCAATAACTCACGTTTAGATTCTTCGAATCGTCTGATATGGGCCTTGGTCATTCTCTTCTTCGCGAACATTGGCTACTTAGTCTACTGGTACTTTCAGATCTGGAAGGAAGAAGATGATCGTGTAGAACATAACTACCTGAACTAACCATTCAGCATTGACTTCGTGCGGTAAGCACAATCCCTTTCCTTAGAATCGTCAAATTGTTGATCTTCGATAGAACTTAGCACGCACTGCGTCTAACAATGAACGCCTTATGAATAAGTTTTGGCCTGACTTCCGCCTCGGCATCCGCACCTACTTCAAGAGCTTTGGGTTTATCGTGCGCAACAAGATGATGCACTTCTATTTGTATCCATTGTTGTTCATCATTCTATTTAGCGTTGGGGCTACCGCCGGAATCGGATACATCAATGATACCGTGAACCCATGGATTCTAGATATAATTGGCGCTGAGCCCGTTCCGGGAGATGGATGGTGGGAGATAACCTTGAACTTCCTTTCGAACATCAGTACTTACGTAGTGAGCTTCTTGGTGTGGCTTATCATGATTTACATCTTCTACAAGATCAGTAAATACGTTGTCTTGATTGTCATGTCGCCAGTGATGGCATTGATTTCTGAGAAAACCGATGCGGTAGTTACAGGACAGAACTTTCCTTTTTCATGGAAGCAACTGATGAAAGATGTAGTGCGCGGTATTCGAATAGCACTGCGAAACTTCATCTTTGAAATGAGTATTACCGTTGGTTTGCTCATTGTAAACCTTTTCATCACCATTTTCTTGGCGCCCTTGTCTGTCATTACTTCACCTGCGGTCCTTGTCATTAATTTCTTGGTGAGTGCGTACTACTTCGGCTTCTCTACAATGGACTATACCAACGAGCGTTACCGTGTCAGTTTCCGCGATAGCGTGAAGAAGATCAGGGCACAAAGAGGACTAGCGGTAGCGAATGGTGGAATCTTTGCGCTTTGGCTGATGATACCAATTCTAGGAACCTTTATCGGGACGGTGTTCGCGCCAGTCACGTGCACGGTAGGCGCAACACTTGCATTACTCGAAAAGCGCGAGAAAGGAGAAATAGAAGGATACGAGTTGAATATCGATCAGAAATCGATCGAAAAGTAATTATCTCCAGATAACCAGTTTCTGACGGGCTGTTCCCTGTGTCTTGTTGATTAGGATCACATAGTGTCCAACAGGAAGCGTGCTCACGTCAATCGGCTGACCCGTGTATTGGATCGTGTCAATCAAACGTCCACTCATGTCATGGATTTCGACGTTGACTATGGCCGAAGCACCATCGTTTACCAAATTGAACTGCGTAGTCGCAGGATTTGGGAAGAGGGCAATGTTTTCGTTAAAGATACGCACGTCAACCACTCCGAATCGTAGGAATGTACCATCAAGGGTGATGATGTCTTGATTGAAAGGGTTGAGATATTTCTCGATGTCATCCCAAGCTCCAGCAATTTTATTGAAGTGATCATCACCAAGGAATTGGCAAGATGAAGTACCACCGAACATCACACCGATCACTCGTCCGTTTTGATCGAAGAGTGGAGCACCAGTGCTTCCGTTGCTTGTCGCACCGTACAGCCAGTTTTCTACAGTGAATACTTCTTTCGCCTTCCATACTTCTGGAAGCGGTGCTTCAACTGATAGACTGATTTTCTTTACGTCACCCAGCGGATGGTGAATAGAGTGAACCCCTTGAGGAGTAACACCTGACGCGTCCCATCCAGCGTAGAACACATTCCATTCAGGCTTCGGACGAGCGCTTAGTTCAAGGAGAGCTACTCCAGCTTCAACGTTCGAGGTCACTACTTGAGCACCACTGATGCTTTGCGTGATTTGCTTCGCACCGCTATTATCGCATTCTCGAGCTTGGTAGTTGAAAGTAAACAACCAGCTTGACGGATCTCCGTAAAGGCAGTGGTCACCAGTCAGGATGTATGGCGTACCATCGAAGTTTGCGTTGTTGACCAACGTTCCAGTACACCAGCGCGTACCGTCATCAACTGTGATGAGCACGGTCGAAGCCGCTTGTTCTTGGCGTGCTTCGTCGACTTCACAGTCTACATTGACCATACATTCACCGAGCGAAGTATTGTCATTAAGTTCACTATCTACTTCTCGGTAGGTGTGCGCAACCGTTCGGATATTGAGGTATCCTTCCTGACGGACAGCATAAGGCTCGTAGTACTCAACCACTATCTGTTCTCCGGTGAGGCTAGAAGTAGTGAGTACCCCGTCAGTTTTGTTATTGTCAGCTGTAAAGGCACCAATCACTTCTTCTTTGTTGGCATTGTAGATGTGAACCACTGCACCCTTCGGAATATCGAAGGTTTCAAAAGTCACACTCAAGGCCTTGGCGTTCGGAGAGTAAATCCCCAGCATCCAGATTCGGTCTCCGTTGTCTAGATTGACCCAACGTCCGGAAACATTGGTTGTAAACTCAACTTCCTGTTTTACCGCAAAACGGATTGGTAAATCTTTATCAATGACTTCGGCAGCATCTTCAGCCATCAATGCAGCAGCATCAATATCTTCGAGTTGCTCATAATTCAACGAGGAAAGTAATTCTTCATCTACGCCCCAAGAAACGGGTTCTGTACCTAAAGAAACCTGCGCCACGACACCCGTGCCCATCAGAAGAAAGGCGATCAGGTAGCAAGTATGTTTTAGTAGGCGCAGCATACGTGATGGTACTAATATACTAAGGTAACAAAAAATGATGGGTTATACAAGGGGGCTTGGTTGGAAAGCTAAACACCTTCTATAGGCCTAAGGCTTAAGGCTTATGGCTTAAGGAGATTGGTGCAGAATAGGAGGGTGAGCATGATTAGTCCGCCAATGGCGGTTAGCATGATTAGATTGTCCACTGTCCACTGTCCACTGTCCACTGTCCATCGTCCACTGTCCACCGTCCACCGTCTACCGCTTACAGCATACAGCCTACCGTCTACGCCCCCCTTGCTTCCTTACACCCGAAAACTGGGGTGTTGAGAGGGATGTGAAATTAATTTTACCTTGATCTGTAACAAACCAGAAATACGATCGTCTTCGCTATGACTATGACCAGGGATGACTTCCGAAACCGCATCCTGCCTTTGAAAGATAAGGTGTTCCGTCTCGCTTTTCGCTACATGAAAAATGAAGACGAGGCAAAGGACGTGGTTCAAGATGTCATGCTGAAGTTCTGGGAATCGCAATCCACTGCGGTGGCGATTCGGAATGAAGAAGCCTGGCTCATTACGATGGCTCGAAATCGTTGCCTAGACCTGTTGAAAAAGGCGGGCAGAAAATACGAGCAAGTGGAGGAACGCTTTGATCTTGGTGATCGGAGCGTAGCACCTGACAGAAAGGTGGAAAATGCTGAGTTAGTGAGACGAATCAAAGAGGCGATTAGAAGCCTTCCAGACCAACAGTCTGAGGTGATTCGTTTGCGTGATATGAAAGGCATGAGCTACCAGGAAATCGTAGATGAGACCGGACTTGACATGAACGTAGTCAAAGTCACCCTGCACAGAGCGCGCAGGGCGGTTAGAAGCACAATTGAGAAAGCCTACGATTATGGCGTATAACGAACTGGAGATCAGATCAATCGTTGAAAAGTTTTGGGGTGGGAGTACCTCCCTCGAAGAAGAAGCACTGCTTCGTCAATTGGCGAAAGAAGATGCCCTTCCTGATGAATTCCAAGGGGTAGCTGCTTACTTCGAAGCGATGGAGGATGAACCGATGCTCGGAGAGTCTTTCGACGACGAAATGCTTGAAAAGCTAAGCACTTCTTCGACTCCTATTTTTTCTATTCAACGACTCCGTCCTTTATTCGCTGCCGCTGCCATCGTAATTGCGGTTCTCGGAGGGTGGTATTTCTTCGCACAACAAGACCCTGGTCCTGTTGCCGAAGAGTACACCGAAGAAGAGATCCAACAGGCTTGGATTCAAACGCAAGAAGCACTACGTAAGATGGGTGCTGGAATGGAAAAAGGACAAGAACACGCGACGGTCATCAACAAATTCAATGAGGCTAGTTTCGCGATCACAAATAGAGACCAATGAAATACGTAATTACCCTTTGCTTGACGGCCTTTAGCATCGTAACGTTTGCACAGAGCGCCGTGACTGAGTACTTCAGCGATTACCAAGAAGATGATCGATTCACACAGATCAGCATCTCGGGAAAGATGTTCGAACTCATGACGCACATCGAAGGAGAAACGAAAGAGGAAGAAGAAATGCTCAAAGCCATTTCTGACCTTGATGCCATGAAAATGGTGGTGTGCGATAACTGTGAAGACGGATATGCCATGTACAAAGACGCCCTCAAGCGCTTTGACTCTTCCTACGCAGAACTACTTCGCGTTGAGAACAAGGATGACAACTTCACTTTCTTGATCAAAGAGAAAGACGGGATGGTGACTGAATTGGTAATGATCGGACACGGCACTGAAGAGTTCATCATTATGTCGCTGGCAGGAGATATCGACTTGAATCAAGTGGCACGAATTGGTCGTGCAGTAGATATCGACGGACTAGAGCAACTGGAACACATGGACAACAAGTAATATGCGCAGACTCCTTTTCCTACCACTACTACTGCTACTCAACTTTACTTCCTTCGGTCAGTCTGATGCGATCCTTGATGTCATGAAAGAAAGTGACGAAAAGAAGGAGGCATATTGGGATGCGCGCAGGGAAGCCTGGCGAAACCCGGACGCGGGAGTCCACGCAGATAGTATTGTACCGCCAGAAGTTTTCAGAGGGTACTGGATTTACCCAAGTACCATGCGTGCGATCAATGTCTCACGCGCAGCAATGTGGGATGACTTGAGCATCGGTCTCGAGCAAACAGTCATCTTGGTGAGTACGGATATGAAGAAGGAGACCATGATGGAGAAGTTCAGTTCAATCAATGAAGAATTGAGAGCACAGGGGTTCGAAACATGGATTGAAATGTCAGGGACCAACTTCGCGGCATTGCAGGTATCGGAGTCAGAAGGGGAGATTCAACATTTCGTCGGTTTAGGCATGTACAACGATCAGTTCATGATTATTGATTACGAGGGGAAGATGACCCCTGAACAACTCATGGAACTCAGAAACATGAGCATGGAAGATACCATGGATGGACTCTTCAATGAAAACGTTTTATCCCTCTTCGGTTTATGATGGTGCTTGAGACAAAACAACTTACCAAGCACTATGGTAAGATCAAAGCGGCCAATGAGATTAGTCTCCAGATTCCTGAAGGGAGCGTCTTCGGAATCCTTGGCCCAAATGGAAGCGGAAAGTCAACAACCTTAGGAATGGTATTGGGTGCAACACAGCCCACCTCAGGCGAGTTTACGTGGTTCGGACAAGGAAACGACCACAAGATTCGTCGTCAAATCGGCGCGATTTTGGAACGACCGATTTTCTACCCATCCTTCACAGCAACGCAAAACCTCAAGATCACAGCACGCATTAAAGAAGTGGATAACAACCGCATCAATGAAGTGCTAAAGTTGGTCGGACTGTACGAACGCCGCGACTCGAATTTCAAGACCTATTCATTGGGTATGAAGCAGCGTCTGGCGATCGCTTCAGCCATGCTTTGCGATCCGAAGGTGTTGATCTTGGATGAGCCAACCAATGGTCTCGATCCTCAAGGAATCGCAGAGATTCGTCAATTGATCTTAGAAATTGCGGAAAGCGGAAAAACCATTGTCCTAGCAAGTCACCTTTTGGATGAGGTTCAGAAGGTATGTTCAGATTTCTGTGTATTGAGAAGCGGAAGACTGATTTACCAAGGAAAGGTAGAAGACACTGGAGAAACTGCTTCTGTTGAAGTTGAGGTGAAGTCGCCTCAGAAAGAACTCGAGTTAGCCTTGAATGAGCTGGCTATGGTCAAAGAACTCCACAAAGAATTCGATGGCGGATTCAAAGTGGTATTGAATGATGATGCCAATGCGCATGCCTTAAATGCAGCGCTTTTCGATAAAGGAATTACAGTCGATCACCTCGTGACGCATCGACAAACACTGGAGGAGAAGTTCCTCGAAATCTTAAAGAACGAGGCATGATCAGACTACTCTCCATAGAGCTCCTAAAGCTCAAGCCTGCACGATACTTCTGGATTCTTTTGGTCCTCTTCTTCGTCATTTTGGTGGGCATTCCAATCGGAACCTACGCACTGGGAAGCTGGATTACGAATAACATCATGCCGGAAGAAAGTCCGTTGAAGGACATTATTCCCTTCTACGACTTCGCCGATATATGGCAGAACTTCACCTTCCTGTATCAGTACTTCACGGTCTTGCTTTCGAGTTTGATCGTGATCAATGTAGCACAGGAATTCAGCTTGCAAACAGCTAGACAGAACGTCATAGACGGTATGAGTCGTGGCGAATTTTTCAAAGGAAAGTTCTTGCTGATCTTATCCCTCGCGGCCGTGGTGTCAATCGTGGTATTCCTACTGTGTTTGATCTTTGGATTGATGTACTCTCCGGTGACAGATACACATTCGATGTTCATGAATGTAGAGTTCATTGGCGCCTATTTCTTGCACCTAGTCCATGACTTCCTTTTTGCCATGTTGGTGGCACTACTTATTCGCAGAACAGGAATCGGGGTAGTGGTCTTGATTTTCTATGGATGGATCGAACAATTCGGTGCGGCATTGATCGAATATGCTGCAGGACTTCCATTCCTAGCTAGTATTCTTCCGAATGCAGCCACGAAGGTGCTCATCCATAGTCCATTCAATAAATACGCGCTTTCCCAGACGTTTACATACATCCGTTGGGAGGATATGGCGATCTCACTTGCTTGGATTATCATCTTAATTCTCATGAATCGTTGGATCATTAATCGTCGCGATCTGTAAGCAACTTCTGGAGAGGTTTTTGCATCTTTTGAGTAACACTTAAACGATCTGAACATGCGAACTATTCTCTCTCTTCTCATCGCGGGCGTATTCACGCTTTCCGCGTCAGCTCAAAACTGCGAAGACCTAGGTGATGTTGATTTTGGCGATTGCGAAATGGCCATGGGAATTGGCCTGGTCAATGGTGAATGTACCTTCGTTTCTGGCTGCGGCTGGGAAGTGGGTGGAGTTGATTACAGTCCATACGCTTTTGAAGATTTCGAATCATGCGAAGCTTGCCTTGAAGACGATTGTTTTGACGTCGGAGGCGTCGATTTCGGTCTTTGTGATATGGCAATGGGAATCGCGTTGGTAAACGGACAATGTATGTCGGTTTCTGGCTGTGGTTGGGAAGTAGGCGGTGTGGATTACAGTCCTTACTTCTACCAAAACATCGAAGACTGCCAAGCATGTTTAGAAACTGATTGCATTGATCTTGGCGGCGTAGACTTCGGCGACTGTGACTTCCCTTTAGGTATCGCCATTGTCAATGGTGAGTGCACCGAACTTTCTGGATGTGATTGGGTGGTGAACGGATTTGACTATTCCCCATATTTCTTTGAAGACATGAGTGAATGCGGTTCTTGCCTTGACTCTGATTGCTTCGATGTGTACGGTATTGACTTCGGTCCTTGTGAAGCGGTACTTGGCGTAGCTCTATTGAATGGGAGCTGTTCTTACATTTCAGGTTGCAGCTGGGTCGTTGGAGAAACAGACTATTCAATTTATGCATTTGACGACATCGAAGACTGCCAAATGACTTGTGGAGGCTGCATCGATCAAACCCTCATCGGACAACAAGACTGTGGTCCTGAAGCTGAACCAGATCCGGTATGTGGTTGTGATGGTGTTACTTACTGGAACGGTTGCGTAGCCATGTATGAATACGGGATCACTGAATTTACTGATGGTCCTTGTTCATGCCCTGATCAGGCGGTTATCGATCCTGACGTACTTTGCTTCACACTTTACGATCCGGTATGTGGCTGTGATGGCGAAACGTATTCAAACAGCTGCGTAGCATGGTATATGAACGGCGTGACAGAATGGGTTCCTGGAGAGTGCAATAACAGCGTCAATGACCTAGACAAACTATCTCTCAAAGTATGGCCTAACCCAGCCTCTGATATTCTGAATATTCAACTCAATGTCGCTAGCGCGGAATACCAACTCACAGATATCAACGGTAGACTCATTCAAGCCGGAAACTTAAACGCCTACCTCAACATCATCAATGTCGCCAACTTGGCGAAGGGGATGTATGTGTTGGAAGTAAGAAGCGGAGCGGCAAGCCAGGTGGTTCGAGTTGTGAGATAGGCCAGCTACGGTCGAGAGACAAGGGTCGAGGGACTGTAATCGATGATCTATAATCTATAAACGATAACAACGGACGCCGGACGCCGGACGCCGGACGCCGGTCGAGGGACGAGGGTCTAGAGACTCAAACGATAGTCTAGAATCTATAAACGATAATTAACCGACGCCGGACGCCGGACGCCGGATGCCGGATTAGTAGACGGTTGACGGGTGGTCGTGAGTAAATCATCAAGTAGAAAAACGGACGCCGGATGCCGGACGCCGGTGCTATCTTTTTCCCGACCTTTGCGAAGGCCCCTCTAACGCCCAACGCCTAATGCCTAAAGCCTTAAAAAACACCTACCTCGAAAACCTACCACCAACTCTTTTCACTGCTCAAATCCCAATCTCGGTAGCGAAGCCTGAAATGGTGGTTTTCAATGGTGAATTGGCGAAAGAGCTAGGCGTAGAAGAGACCTTCGCGGATGAATCGAAAGCGGCGTTAATTCTTGCGGGGAATGAGTTGATGGAAGGGAGTAGGCCGATCTCACAGGCATATGCAGGACATCAATTCGCTCACTTCAATCGTCTTGGTGATGGACGTGCGGTGCTCTTGGGAGAGATTCAAACTGATAATGGACTGTATGATCTTCAGCTGAAAGGTTCCGGACAAACGCCATATTCAAGAAGGGGAGATGGAAGGGCTACACTCTATTCGATGTTGCGTGAGTACCTCATGAGTGAAGCGATGCATGCGCTCGGGATCTCTACGACGAGAAGCTTGTCGGTGGTGAAGACAGGGGAGGACGTTTACCGCGAGCACATTCATGATGGAGGAATCTTATCTCGTGTAGCTGCCAGCCACATTCGAGTAGGCACCTTCGAGTATGCGCGCTACCTAGGAGGTGAAAAGGATTCAGAAAAGCTCTTGGAGTATACCATCAAGAGACATTATCCATTGTTGGTTAGCGAGGATAATTTAGCCTTGGCTCTTCTTCAGAAAGTGATGCAGCAGCAAAGCGAATTGATCAACCATTGGCTTCGTGTGGGATTCATTCACGGGGTCATGAATACAGACAACGTCTCGATTGCTGGGGAAACCATCGACTATGGTCCGTGTGCGTTTATGAACGTGTATCATCCGCAAACGGTGTTTAGTTCCATTGACCGTAATGGCCGATATGCCTTTGCGAACCAACCGAACATTGCGTTCTGGAACCTCAAAATCTTCGCGAATGCCTTGCTTCCATTGATCGATGAAGACGAAAAAGTTGCAGTATCCAAAGCTGAAGAGGTCTTAGGGAAGTTCCCGCAGCTGTTCTCGAAGTCATACCTCAAGATGATGACTGATAAACTGGGTATTCAAAACCACATGCAAGAAGACGCCAGTCTGGTCGAAGACTGCCTTCGTCTCCTCCAAAAGCACAAGGTCGACTACACCAACTTCTTCACTGAGTTAAGAACGAACGGTTCCCTCATTCAGGTGCTAAGAGAGGACACAGACTTCAACGCATGGCACATCCAATGGGAAAAAGCACGCGTCCGACTTTCAAACCTAGAGGAAAGTGAAGCGCTCATGATAGCCACCAATCCTATGGTCATCCCTCGAAATCACTTGGTCGAAGAAGCCCTAGTGGCCGCTGTCAAGGGAGACATGAATCCGTTTCACGATCTATTAAAGGCGCTGGCTGATCCGTATAATGAAAGGCTAACACCGCAGGAGCTGCCCGTGGGGGTGGATGAGGGGTATCAAACCTTTTGTGGGACTTAGGAGACGAGAGACGAACGACAAGAGCCTAGAGACTCTAATCGATAGTCTATAATCTATAAACGATAACTAACAGACGCCGGAACAGTCAGTCAAACTCATATGACTTAACCACCCTCAAACCAATCGGCCCCTCCGCAATGTTGTAGGTGATTTTTCGATGCCATCTTAAGGAGTCTTCTTCAAGGAAGAACCGCATAGGCATGTACTCTGAATACTTGTTTCCTTCGAGGATGATGAGTGTGGTGTTTTCTACGCCGTCTTCGGATAGTTCTTTTTTGCGCTTGAAAGAATACGTCTCGGCGGTTTCATTGGAGCTTGCGTGGTAATTGAATAAGAGAACAAGATTGATAATCCCCGGAGCGATGCCGAATAGAATAAGACGTTTGTGGAAGGATTTGTTGAGCTGGGTGCCTACAATAAATCCAGCGGTTAACGCAAGAGCGAAAAGTGCAGCAAGGGCGCCTAAGGAGATAAGGGTGTTAAAGCCGTAAATGAATAATAGGACAATGTTGATGAAAAGGAGCACGGCCAGTTGAATTCGCTTGACTTCTGCCAGATGCACTATGGAGGCCCAGAGTTCTTTCAAATTGAAATCCGGACGGTTGTTGTAGACCACATCTGCCCAGAAGTGGACAGTCAGAAAAATCATAACAATTCCTGCTATGAGTCCGCCAACGCCCTTGTAAGTGTACCCAATCAGTGGACAACCAATGAAGATGAACAAAACAAAAAGCAGGTTGAAGAAATCCGCAAGAACGTCGAGTGCCTCCGTTGTTTTGTAGAATTCTGTCTTGGTGAAAGCCTCATACTGCATTCTCGCATGCTCCTGAGCTCGTCTCCGTGCGCGTTCACGTTCATTGCGCTTCCATTCTTCGTATGACTTGTATCGTTGACCTGCTTTAGCGTAGCCGTGCTTTTTTGTGTTGTAAGTCTTACCTGTCTTGTAGTTTTGAAGGTACTCGTACGCTTCATTCAGAAGAATAAACTGATCATGCGCATCCGGACTTTTATTCACATCGGGGTGCAATTGACGAGCTTTCTTGCGATAGGCCTTTTTAATCTCCTCCAAAGAAGCCGTTTTCTCTACACCAAGAATACTACAGTACTTATCGATCATTATGTTGGAAGTGGCTTAGCGTCGAGACTAAGGTAGGGAGAAGAGATAATAGTCTAGAGACGAGCGACAAGAGTCTAGAGACTCTAATCGATAGTCTATAATCTATAAACGATAACTAACAGACGCCGGACGCCGGACGCCGGACGCCGGAAAAGTAGACGGTGGACAGTGGACGGTTGACGGATAAGTATGGTTGAGATGTGAGCTGCAATGGCCGGACGCCGGATGCCGGACGCCGGAGTAAGACCACCCTTACCCTCGAAGCTTACCCTCCAAATATCTCCGCTCCACATCGTTCGTCACCGCTTCAATCGCTTCTTTCAGTGAAGCATTTGCTTTCTGGCGGTCTCCTTTGGCTTTGTGGAGTTCGGCCCAGGTGCCGAAGAGGAGGTATTGACGATCAGCGAGGTTTTTGGGAGGGATTTGAAGCAGAAGGCGTTCCGCGTTAGCGAAATTACCTTGTTGAATGTGGACGTAAGCGAGATTCAATCGATAGATATCGTGATCATGCCATTCAAGGAGGCAGGCGTACCAATGGGCGATTTGATTCCAATCAGTTTCGGCGAAGGTGCGGGCTTTGATGTGTTCACCGGCAATGGCCGCTTCGAAGTGGTAGGTGGAGAGTTCATCGCTTTCCATGGCCTTGTTCATGGCTTCGTTGCCCAACTTGATCAGTGGCCAAAACCACTGGGTTCGATCTTGATGTTCGAGGTCGATGAGTTCTCCTTCTTGACTGATTTTCGTGTCCAAACGACTGGAGTGAAAGCACAACAGGGCGAAGAGCGCATAGAGTTTGCTACTGCGCATTTCGTCGCGCTTGAGAAGGAGTTGACAAAGGCGTAAGGCCTCTCCACAAAGATCTTTCTTGATGATCTGGGCTTGGTGGGTCGACTGAAAGCCCTCGTTGAAGATGAGGTAGATAACATCCATTACGCGATTGAACCGGGGGAGGAGGTCAGCTCCTGAAGGCACGGCGAATTCAATGCCTTGATCGACCACTTTTTTGCGGGCGCGTTGGAGTCGTTTCTTGACGGTTTCTTCTGGGAGAAGAAGTCCGACAGCGATTTCTTTGATGTTGAACCCGGCGATGCTACGGAGCGCAAAGGCGATCTGTTCTTCAGGCTTCAGCGCTGGGTGACAAGCAACGAAGATCATGCGCAGTTGCGCGTCTTCGATTTCATGGTCTAAGAACAACTCATTCAAATGATGCGCACCCGGACTGTAATAGAGCTGTTCGGTGTGCTTGTTCTCAGCTTTGGTTTTGCGGAATAGATCAACCATTCGGTTTTTCGCCGCTTGCATCAACCAAGCCTCGGGGTCATCAGGCGCTTGGATACGCCATTTGGTTAAGGCATTGACAAAGGTGTCTTGCACCGCATCCTCAATCATCTCAAGGTTCGAGAGACCGAAGATGCGGGTCAAGACAGACACCATCTTACCGAACTGGTGCCTAAAAAGGTGTTCGACTAAGGGTTCGTCGCTCATTGATCAAAGACCATGATCTCACGAATTTCCACAGAGCTTCCGAGGTCATAATCAGGGAAGCCTTGGGCAATCTCAACCACATCGTCCACTGATTCCGCTTTCACGATGTAGTAACCTCCTACAAGCTCTTTGCTTTCAACGAAGGGTCCGTCACCAACCACACGGTCAGGTCCTGAAATTCGTTTCACGGCATCATGCAAGGCCTCACCACGGTGCGCAATCCCCTGCGATTCCATTTTATTACTCCAGGCAAACCACTTGCCCATACGTGCTTGCATTTGTTCTGGCGATAGTCCGAGCTCCTCATAAGGTGTTCCGACGAAGATCATCATGAATTCTTTCATTTCATTTTGGATTTGAGTGAATATAACTTGATTTCACTCTAATGACGAAGCCCAAATTCGTTTGGGGACAAAACCATGAATTTTTTTGGGGGAGAGCTGAATCCTCAAGTCGCCATTTGAGATCTACCCATCGAGCTTTTGAAAGAATAATTAATGATTAATGAATCGTAAATAATGAATTGGAGGTTAAGCCTAGAATTTACTTTTCAGTATTCACGAATCATTATTTATTATTCAAACGGTCCACCGTCCACCGTCCACCGTCCACCGTCCACCGTCCACCGTCCACCGTCCACGGTCTACATCCCAGAGTATGAACTCTACACACGGTATCATAATCTCAACGACCAACCCTTCATTCAAGCTCAAACGGGACTGCCTTCTTTTCTTCCCCATTCACAACTAACGAAACATAATGTACTCCCGGATACATCTTTCTCGTCGAAATCGGTTTGAATGATTGCTTGCGTTCCATTTGAATTTGCTCGCCTGGTTTGAGTTCGCGTTCACTGATCTTGAACACCTTTTTGTTGTGACTTCCATTGGCTTTGAGGAAGTGGATGGCATATTCTAAACGCAGGAGCGAAGCTGATTTCGCTTTGTTTTCAATGTTGAATTCAAAGGAGAGGGGCGTAGAAGCATTAATGAGCGGTGAGGTAATGTTAATCTCGCTAACGCGGAACGCCGAAGGCTTCGCATAACCGAAGATCTCCAGTACATCCGGTCTGCCTTCCTTCAAGAGGGTACGGCATGCGTGCTTCACTAACCAATTCCGTTCTTCCGAAGCACCGTACCAATGCTTGGCAATGGCTACGACTGTATTCGGATGGTCCTTGGCAATGTCGTTCAAGTTATTCGCGACACTTCGTCGAACCGTTTCAGACGGATCATCTTTGAGCATCTCGAGTCCTTCAATCACATTCGTTGGGTCTTTCTTATAAATCCCAAGCGCCATCCCCCAAGGCAACCTAGGACGGTACCCTTCGGTAGCTAATCGTCTGACCATCGCGTGTTCATGCGTAGCCCACTCCTTCATTTGTCGATGCATCCGCTCCGGATCTTGAAGAATGTACGGACGAACAGCAAACTCGCAGCTAGTGAATTGCGTCACCTTTGTCATTCCCGCCACAGAACGTTCAAGGTCATGTTGACCAAACTGCTCGATGAATTCCGTTAAGAATACATATTCGAAGTTCATCTCTCCTCCCAGTTCAGCATCAAGATCAAGCGCCATCTGCTCAACGACTCCCAGCTGCTGGTCATAGTCTCCAGCCAAGTGTTCTTTCATCACCGAAGCAATATGCTTCATCCGATCTTTCAACTCCCGCGCCTCCCATTGCTTATCGAACACATCGCGCTCAAAAGCCTTCGCATCAACACTCGCATCGTAACTACAAATACGCTCACTCAACTGCGAAATAAACGCAGGGGAATACATGTTTTTTAGGGGTTCTGGCATGGGGGTGAATTTTGACCAAGATACGTTTCACACCCCACAGAATTCCGAAAAAAAAATCTAAACAAAAAGGCCATAAGCCATAAGCCTTAGGCCTTAAGCCTTGAGCCATGAGGCTTAAGCTTCAACGAAAGTAAACGCCTTCCCAACCTTCCCAGCTCTACCCGTACGACCAATTCGATGGATATAGCTGTCCATAGTTAAAGGAAGTTGGTAGTTGATGACGTGGCTGACACCATCGACATCGATACCTCGGGCGGCAACGTCTGTGGCTACAAGAACACGCACCTTTCCTTGTTTGAAGGCTTTGAGTGCATTCTGACGGGCATTCTGGCTTTTGTTTCCGTGTATTTCGTCAGACTTGATGCCGGACTTGTTTAGTCTTGCACACAGGCGCTTCACACGGTGTTTGGTTTCTTCGAAAATCAACACCTTGTCAAAGCTTTCATCTTCAAGCATTTGTTTCAGGACAATGAACTTATCCTCATTTGGCTTCATGTAGATGACCTCTTGGTCGACGTTCTCGCTTGAGCTGGTGCCTGTAGCCACCTTCACCATTTCGTAGTCCAGACCTAGGTATTCGTCGATGAGGTCTCGCTGTCTATCATCAAGCGTTGCTGAGAATAGGAGCGTGTGTTCTCTGCGCTCCATCGCTTGAATAATGCGGTTCACATCGTGCACAAACCCCATATCAAGCATGCGGTCGAATTCATCCAAGACAAGCGTATTGAATCGGAACACCTTAAGAGCTCTCCGTTGAATCAAATCGAGCAGTCTTCCCGGAGTCGCAATGACGATGTGACTTTCACGTCGGCATTCGTAGAGATCTCGGTTGATGTTTGTCCCACCGATAAAGCAAGCACTGTGCAGGTTTAACCCTTTACTCATGCTTTGGAACTCATCACGCACCTGAATTGCGAGTTCTCTTGTGGGAACTAAGATCAGCGCATATGAACGCTGCTTTCGTTCCAGAATGTGTTCGATAATCGGAATCAAGAAAGCTCCGGTCTTACCCGTTCCTGTCTGAGCGATTCCCAGAAGGTTCTTTCGCTCGAGCAAAAACTCCAATGTCCGATCTTGAATTTCAGTAGGTACTTCAAACCCCTTCGTCGCTAGACTCGATTTCAGCACCTCACTAATCGGCATTTCTGAAATCTTTCGTTCAGGAACATACTCCTTGATTTCAACAGGCTTTGCCTTCTTTACCAATAGGCTAGGATCTATATCAGATTTTCTTCTCCCTCTCTTCTTCGGCTGTCCTTTTCCTCCTTGAGGTCCTCTACCTTGCGGTTTACCGCCCTTGGCGTTGCCCCCTTGAGGTCGCCTTTTCTTAGGTTTACCGCCTTTTGAGTTCGTCCCATGAGGTTTACCGCCCTTTGAGTTTCCGCCTTGCGGCTTACCTCCTCCTTGACCAGGACGTGGCTTATTCTTCTTCTTCTTTTTCTTCGGTCTGAACTGATCCATAAAGTGATTGGAGTTTGCGGAATGAGTCTCCTTTGAAGATATTCCGCAAAAGAGGAAGGGCAAAGATACAGATTTGTGGACGGTGGACTGTAGACGGTGGACGGGGATTGGTTTGTGGTGTGTGGTTCGTGGTGCGTGGTGCGTAGTTCGTAGCGATGATGGCTTTTTTATAAGCGCTGATACCGAAAAACACTGAGAGGGACGGATAACATCCGTCCAAACCCCAAAACGTTCGCGAAAATGTCATTGTGAACATGCAATCGTAAAACACGATTGTGAAATTGGAATTCGGAAAAGCAATTGTGAAACGACAACTCGAAAACACCATTGTGAACAAGCCTTCTGAAAACATGATTGTGAATTCAGAATGCGGAAATACCGTTGTGAACGGGCAATCGAAACACGCGATTGTGAAATAAGGCGGAAATGTAGAAGGCAGACGGAAAGCAAAGTAAACCTTCGGACGCCGGACGCCGGATGCCGGAACCAACAGAAATCTCCCCAATCCCTGAAATTCCACCCTTGTTCACCACTCAGTTTATATATAGGAGACATTTTCTAACGAAGTTTTAAATTAGAATCATGAATTGGCTGTTTCTTGTTCTGCTTTTCTTTCCGGTCAATGATTCTGATCAAGGCTGTTGCGAAACTTTACCGATGGTTTGCTTCGAACCCAATTCTGTAGTGCCAATCAGTCATAGGGATGAGTTGTCTGTATGGGACGTAGTGGATACAAGAGAGCTAATCTCAATCTTTAGGGATTACAAACTTCAAACCCCGGAGCTTAAGATAAGGGTGGTAGGCTACTGCGATGTCCTTGAACTCTTGAATGGTAAAAGTGCCATCGCAGCAGAAAGAGCCCAATTCATTATGCAATTAATAAACGACAGTGTTGCAACAGACGTAGCGGTTGAAGCAATCTATTCTCCTGAACAATCAGGAGACTTACTTTTTGACTCATTGGAAGAGATTCAAGACTTTTCCCACCAAGAATTGGATGAGGAGGGCAGAGCCAAGCTTGAATTCGCCCGTCAATTGAACCGTGCAGTTCGATTTGAAATATTAAAACAATAGAGTCGATCTCAAGAAGTTGTGCCAATCGATCAATTACCTAACCAGAGCTTTTTGATTTAATGCATTGATTTGGACGAGGCGGAAAAATTTAGATTGATACAAAGTGATGAATAAAAAGCTTGGTCTATACTTTCTGATTTTGCCAGCCATTTGGTACAGTTGCAACTTTTTTCCAGTTAAAAACTGTGAAGGATTTGACCAAAGAATTCAGCATTTAATTATCCAAGGAATTGATAGTAGTTTCAGTCCGACAATTCAGTTTGTAGATTCTGCATGGATATGCCATGAGTCGTTTTCCAATGCTTGTGATTGCAGCTCATCATTGATTGTTGAAATCACGCTGAATGAGAAGAGATATGATCTATCATTTCATGAAAGAGAAGGGGTAGTCAATTCGGTTTTTCTTCATGGGCATTTAAGTGAGCGTCGAAAGCAAATAGAAGAATTTGCCCCTGAGATTCATTCAGCAGGTTTTCTGAAAGCCGAAATGGATTCAATGATTTTCTTCATTCGCACCTCAGATTGGTCATTTTGGATTGATGAAAGTCCAAAGTGAACCAATAATCCAAAATCACGAATGTGAACAGTTCTTCTGAAAAAACGATTGTGAAACGACAACTCGAAAACACCATTGTGAACACGCATTCTCAAAACATGATTGTGAAATTGCATTTCGAAAAAGCCATTGTGAACACGGCATTAGAAAAAACGATTGTGAAATCAGAATTCGAAAATGTCATTGTGAACGAGCAATCGACAAACACGATTGTGAAATTAGGGGACTAGTTTTATGTTGGTCAGCGGACTGCAGACAGTTGGCGGAGGAAGGAGAGCAAAAAGAAAACAGACACTGGATGCAGGACGCCGGAAACCGAACTCTCCACATTTAAATCCACGAAGCAAATTCCAACCAAACAGTCGGACAATGAAGACTGCGACCGCTTGGTTAAGTTAAGCTTAGAGTAAAGATCCATTTGGAACTTGAGAAAAAGTTGACAGTGTAAATCCGTTAAACCCTTGAATAGTAGGGCTTGGAAACCTAAATGTGCGTCTTGGTGTCTTCTTTACACTTGATATTTTTCCCGGATTGGGATTTGGAAGTAGGAGAATTCCTTCGTAACTATACATCACATTACTACTGCCTACAACTATGAAAGACCTCCTTTTTGCCTTTGGAGAATTTCCTTTTAAGTTGTTAAGTACATTGATAACCAGTGATATGAAAATTTGCGATTTGCCTTCGCGAGGTGTGTGATTGTTCATCATTTCCTCGATTTCATTTCAACTGTTACTTGCTAATTGGATTTTCGAATCCCCACATAGATTTCTGATGCCTCGTGCTCAGATTTAACTTAAAAACGCCTTGTACGGGTGGTAGGATTGTATTGCCAAAACTTTCATCCAGCGTTTTAACTACCGCGCCTTAGGTGCGACTAAAACTTTTGTAACATGAAAAAGTGCCTGTTCCTAGGAGCATGTTTCTCTTTCTTAATATGCTCAGTTTTTGGACAAACTTTTCCAATACTCTGGGACGATCAAGAAAACGTATCAGTAGACTACGCCGCGCAAACGATGTCGAAGACGAGTGCGGATGGTTGGGATGCGGGAGCATTTTCGAACAATAAGATTCCTACAAACACGGATGGTAGTGTGGAGTACGTTTTGCAGTCTGAGGCTGCCATGCGCGCGTTTGGGTTCAATAAGAACAATCCAAATACGAGTCAAAACAGCATATCCTATTCCTTCCAGTTTGACGGAGCCGGATTATACATTGTAGAACGTGGAAGAAACATGGGTTCATTTGGACGAACGGGTACAGGTGCTGTTCTGAAAATTGAGCGAGTTGGAAGCGACATTATATATAGTAGAAATGGAATAGTACTGAGAACGGTTGCTTCCAATTCTGCAGATGAGCTTCATGTAGACGTTGCACTCTTTGCTCAGGGAGCGACATTCAATGGTGCTGTAATGAGCGTGGATCATGATCCAATTCCAACACCTGGATTGGATGTAACAGTCGCAGTTCAGCCACTATCTGAAAATCAATCCACTACGATCACGTTAACACCAAACAATGGTGTAGGACCGTACCAGGTTTACTGGGGAGATGAGTATTTGACCTTCAGCGAATTCACAGGATACTTGGGTGCTTTGCCGGCATGGGTCAATTACGCTGGTATCAAACACAACGAGATATTTACTGGTGAGAATCTCAGCTATGAGGTCAATGTCAGTGGTTATCAACCTTTTCGAATCGAAGATGCCAATGGAGATATTCTTGAAGATAGCGTATTCGTTTCTGATGATTTTATCTCACGAAGCCTAAGAGGGGTTGATCAAGTAGGACAAACCTTCACTCGAACTACGCAAAACCCGAATGCATTTGAATGTTCCTTTTGGAACGGAATCACCACCTTTTCCAATGTAGAGGTGACCTTTAAAGTCAGCGACGCTTCTCACAAAACGGTCTATGGATTCTGGCCAGAAGGAGATAATTTTTCAGCAACCGGAAGTCACTTAAAATATGGCGTTGTCATCGAGAATGGCCAGTTGAAGAGCCGGTCAAATGGCAGCGAAAATGTACTCAGTGCAGGTGTGACGAATGCTAGTGTTGTTGGCCTCGTCAAAAACCAACTCAGCTTGGAAATTTCATTGGATGGTAGCACAGTAGGAAGTGTGTCCGTACCAAGTAATTCCTACTTCACTGAAGGGGTTTTCATCGGGGATGATGATGAATCTATCGAGTTTATTCATCACTCCATACCCCATGTGACCAGGCCAAAAATCCCTCAAATCAGCCGAGACCTTTACCATTGCGGACGTCCGGCAGACCTAGGCGGACTTACGTTAGCTTCGTTCGCACCTGTAGAGAACGAATACTTCAATCTGCATGATCTGAATGGAAACCAACTGTATACAAGTGAGGTTGGAGACTTCTCGGTGCTTCCTTCAGATATCTATCTCGCGCGTTATATCAGCGGGACGGCAATTAAAGAAACTCCAGTAGCCCTTGGGACATACATTCAATGGACTCCGAGTTCTCTCTCAAATGCGACAGTATCTAATTACAGTACAGGCTATGTCAAAAATAACACTGGCCTCGAGACAGTCTTGAACAGCGACTACCGTTTTGAATCTCATGACGACATGTACATCGAAGCGAACTTCGTTTGTTCAACAGATCCATATTCATCCATTGAAGTGGCGATACGAGATGATGACGAAGTGATTTATGAACTCGTTTTACTCCCAGGAATCCAAGTAGTCAAAATGAACTACAAGGACGAAAATGGAGCGAACAAGAACAAGACCTTCTTCAATCGAAACATAGGAAGAAAAGGGCGCGCGGTACTCTACCGAAAAGGAAATGAGATCAACCTTTACTTCTCAGGTCAACATGGAGCGGAGATAACTTTCGCAACGGTTTCTATGCCTTCAAGCATCGACGGTAAACTCAGACCAGAAATCACCTTGGGAACCACTAATGACGCAGTTCACAGTGTTTCCTCAAATGCGACATGTAATCCTTCAAGTTTCAGAATTGTACAAGCGGATCATCTCATTGGAGGTAACATATCACTGAATCAAGAAAATCACGCTGTGTCGCTCCAGTCTCAATCAGAGTCTATTCCGATGAATATGATGCATGCCTTACCAGGTGATTCATCACCAATGGAAGTGATGTGGTACAATGATTACGACAGCCTATACATGATGTTGAGTGCCAACTCATTTGGGGAGGTATCGCTGGATTCGGTGAAAGTGGGAGCCATGGATGATTATGTACCAGCCACAGGGCATGTTATTAATGTTGAAGACAACACGCTTTATATCATGGCTGAACCAAAAAAGGAGGTACAACACTGTTACCCTGAATTGGAGTTCGCTTTGTATTTCTCTCCTAACGGTGACGGCGTTTATGATACGTTTAAAATCGTGGGCTCCGAGAATTTTCAGAATTACTTCTTACGGGTTCGAAACCAGATGAATCAAGTGGTTTTCGAAACCTACGATCAAAATATTGCCTGGGACGGAACGTCAACATTGACGGCTCAAACAGTGACTCCAGGACTTTATTTCTACGAGTTGAATTATGACGGTCAAGTTGGCCATGGACAGTTTATAGTGAAAGAATGAAAGACCTAAAGAATATATCCATTATCGCATTGAGCTTGGCGCTGATTGTAGCACTTGGCCTGATCTGGAAGAAAAGTGAAGATCGCACGGTTTATGTCCGAACTGCGGAGTTGATCGATGCTTATCAAGGCATGATCGACGCGCGTAATAAATATGCTTCGCTTGAAAGTGAGTTGCAACGATCATTAGACTCTTTGAGACTCGATTTGAAGTCGACCTACATGGCATTTGAACAAACGGCTGCGGGTCTTTCGGAGTTAGATCGAAATAAGTCGATTGCCATCCTTGAGAATAAAAAAATGCAATGCGATCAATTCGAAGAAAGCATGTACAACCATCTTACTGAACGCGACGCTGAATTGACAGGCGCTGTTATAGATCAAGTGAATTTTCACATCAAACAGTATGGGGAAGAACACGGCTATGACATGATCATCGGAACCACAGTGGATGGTAACGTCCTTTTTGGAACTGAGGATTTAGACATCACTGACGAAGTATTGATCTCTTTAAATGAATCGTATGAAGGCCTTTAATCTTACAGTCTTCTACTTGTTGGTCGTGTTAGTTTCCTGCACTAGCGTGGAAAACTTGAATACGAATACTCAGATAGAGTCATTCTGTAAGTCGGAGTCTCACGGAATGCGAAAGCTGAAAGAGACACCGATCATGAATATGGATGTGACCATGATTCCATCTATCAACGAAGAAACAGGGGAATTGAATCAAGTGGCATTTTCTTGGACCCTCAGTCCTAGGAATGGAGGTTCGTCTCGTGATTTATTGACACACAATGTCAACAGCGAACAGGATTGGAAGGCTCGAATCAATGAGGTGAATTTTTACATCGGAGAATTAGTGGAGATCGTCACTTCTGAAGGAGAGATCGAACCATTGATGACTCATACCGAGAATACCCATGGTCTTTCGAAAGAAATAGCCATGCAAACTGTGTTTCCCCCGCATATTCTGTCGAATAACGACGATTTAACATTTGTCTTCCACGATGAAATCTTCCACACTGGAACGAATAAAGTGGTTTTCAAACAAGAAGATATCCAGCACTTGCTGTCTAAAATTGAGACTTATGAAAATTAATGCTGCACTTCGACTCAAAGCACTGTTTTTGCTTTTGCTTTTTGCTTCGGAATTATTTTATCCGACAGCGGCATTGGCACTAACAAGTGGTCCGTCACAACCTGAATTTAGCAGCTTCGAGCCTGTCTCAAGTTCAGATATGGTAAACCCGTTCACCGGAGATTTCTCATATAACCTCCCAGTGCTCCAAATCCCGGGTCCGAATGGAGGAGGCTATGCCTTATCACTGAGCTACCATTCAGGTGTTCAACCTGAAGAAGAGGCATCATGGGTAGGTCTTGGCTGGACTTTGAATCCAGGGGCAATTAACCGATCAAAGCGCGGTTTTCCAGATGATTGGAAGGGTGAGAGTGTGACTTATCATAATAAGCGTCCGGCAAACAAGACAACCTCAGCTACGATTTCTGGTCCAATAGAGACATTTGGTATTGACCTGTCTGTTTCTGGAAATGCCTCGGTTCGCTACAACAACTACACTGGTTACGGATTCTCAAGTGGGTTGAGTTTTACATCTGATAAAGGTTTATCAAGCATTGGGGTTCAATTTTCTGAAGGACAAGCAAGTTTCTCCGGTTCAGTAAATCCTGGTCGAATTGCACATACTCGTTACAAATCGTCTCAAGCTTCGTCTGAGAAGGAAGAGTCGATTGCTTCTGCAAAAATCAGTTCATGGATTAAAGAAGGGAGTAAAAAGAGCACATTAACTGTTGCGGGGAGTCAATATGGAGTTTACTCACATAATTATTCAACGCGCTCAGAGAAAATTCATGGATATGAAGGAACCTCCACTAACGTCACTTTTCAAGGGGTTGGAACCTTAACCCCCTTACCAATTGGAAGTAGTGCAAGTATTTCTGGAGCATTTACTAAACAAGAGTATACCGAAGTAGACGAGAAGAATGTGTACGGATATATGTACTCAGGGGACGTGAGTAACAGTGAGGATATTCAGGATTATTATGTCGAGAAGGAGAATACTTACAATAGAAATGATAAGTCCATTGGTGTTCCATTTAGCAATCCAGACGCGTTCGTGGTTTCTGGAGAGGGCATCGGCGGGGGATTCCGAATGTACAATTCACGTGTAGGAACCTTCCGTCCAAACAAAAAATCCAATCATACCGATATCTATAACATCGCCTTTGAAGGAAATGTAGGTTCAAATAACGGGGTAGGTACTCAACTAGGAACAGGTGATCATGATTTAACTGTTGAAGGCTGGCAAACAGGAGGGTATCAATTCGCAAGTGCGGATGATCCGGAAGGGGTATTCATGCGATTCAATAGTGATTTAGGTGGAGAACTTACCTACGCATCGAACAATCCTGAAACACCATATGCAGCGGTTTTGAATGAAGGTGAAATGATTCCTGGGATCAAAGAGTACAACTTAGGAGGTGTGCCAAACATCCTGCAAGAATTGGGTGGTGGTGAGAGAGTAGGACAATCTTCTTTTGTCACTTATACAACCAATGAAGAGATCTTAGAAACCATTGACGATTTAAATGGAGATGCACTATCTCCAACAACTCGCTACAAGGCTTACACCAAAAAAGACAATATCTCTAATGCAGCCATCGCGAGAAGTACCGTTCCTGATCAAGTAGGTGAAATAGCAGTCGTTAATGAGTCTGGTATTCAATATGTTTATGGATTACCGGTATACGCTCGAAACGAAAAAGATCTGCAGTACAGTCTTGTTGAGGGATACAGTGTACCTGATCTGGGATTAAACAGTGGAGAAGTCAATAACATCTTCATGAATAACCCAGAAGAGGCTGAAGTGAAAATGGGGGAAGAGCGTGATACACCATATGCTACAAGTTACCTCCTAACACAAATCACAACCTCTGATTATTTAGACATGACAATGAATGGTCCTACAGACGATGATCTCGGGGGATGGACTAAATTCAAATACAAGAGAATCGCAGGAGGACTTGATCAAGACAGCGATGAATGGTACAAATGGAGGGCACCATATAAGGGCTATATCTACAACCGCAATTCACTATCAGATCCCAAAGATGATATCTGCAGTGTTTCCGAAGGTGAGAAGGAAATCTACTACTTAGAAAGAATCGAGACGAAAACGCATGTGGCGTTGTTCATTACATCAGATCGAAAAGACGGATTCGAAGCGATTGATAACGCTGGACAGGGAGTGCAAGGGTATGGTGAAGATGGATTGTTGAAACTAGACAGAATAGAGCTTTTCGTAAAAAATCAAGACGGTAGCATTGGAGAACGACTAAAGACTGTTCGGTTTGAATATCATGAGGAATACAACGATTCTGCTGGACTTACAGGTTTGTCACCAAATGTTTGGAATGGTCAGAGCGAAACAGGTAATAATCCGGCAAAACTTACTCTGAAAAGGGTTTGGTTTGAAAACGAGAACATCTACAATGCGAAAATCGCTCCTTACGAATTTGATTATGCGTACCCACAAAACCCGAATTACCCGGAGTCAGGTCCAGGAGAAGCATATGAGGAAATAGCGGACTTCTACAACGATTATACTTTGGGTATGCAGAACCCAGATTATAATCCTTACAATATTGATGCATGGGGGAACTATCAATTTGATGGAGCAGAAAGATTGAAGAAAGACATGAACTGGGTTGATCAGAATCCCGCCCCTTTTGACCCGGCTGCATGGAATCTAAAGCAAATTCATTTACCTAGCGGAGGAGAAATTCATGTTCAATATGAAGCTGATGATTACTGTTATGTTCAAGATCAACGAGCACATGCAATGGTTTCGCTCCATCCTAGTTCGATTGAAACTCCCATACCTGATGAGATTTTTAGCGGAAGCCAGTACTTCTTGGACTTAGAATCAACTTTAGGTTGGACATGGGATACTCATGCAGATGAGATATCAGAAATGGTAGATTTGATTAACGCTGAATATTTAGGAGGAAAGAAAATCTATTTCAAGTTCTTGTATCGTTTACTGGGCGAAGGAGCACCACCTGAATTGGAAGATTGTAATGCAGAGTATATATCTGGATATGCAAAATTAGCCAGCGCCACGCTAACGGATCCTTCCGAAGGCAACGTCCGGATACGAATTACATTAAGTAGCGAAGAGGATCATCTTCCTAAAAGACTCTGCAGAGATTTCTACAAGACTCAGCGAAGAGGTCTGGTAAGTGACAATGGTGAGGTCTGCGACCCCGTGTCAGGGGAGTTCGATGATGAAGGGCCATCAGCTGTTCAAAGTTTAGTTCAAGCCTTAAGCACAATGACCTTTGCTGCGGAAGCTTGTCTTGAAATCAATGATGAACTGTCTTATTTCAGAGTTCCGCTCCCAGTAGCAAAGAAAGGCGGAGGTGTTAGAGTAAAGCGTCTACTGATGTACGACCCAGATACGCCTCAAGAAGATGGTGTAAGTTACACTAGTTTGTACGGTTCAGAGTACATCTACAAGGATATCAATCCAATCAGTGGAGATTGGGAGTCTAGTGGAGTTGCCACAAATGAGCCGCCTAGCATTCGTGAAGAGAACCCATTGACAAATGTCTTAGACGAATTCGAACAGAGCTTTATTGACAAGGTAGTAGGTGGAGTGGACAAAGACTACAACGAAGGTCCATTAGGAGAATCAATTATGCCAGGAGCAGCTGTTGGTTACTCCACAGTCATCGTGAAGAATATACACGAAGGTCCTACTGGGTCAGGTTATAATATTCAGCGTTACTATACAGCGAAAGATTATCCGTTCCAGTACGATATGACCAACTTGGATTTGACCAAAAAGGACTATTTGCCTTTGCCGTTGGGTATGTTGAACTATTTCACCAACAATCAATGGCTAACACAAGGATTCTCTTTCGTTAAGAACAACATGCACGGTCAAATGCGTTCGATGACCACTTACGCCGAGGCTTGTGGTGATTTCTCGCTAGCCCCTCCGACAGAAGGCGCACCTGGAGCATTTGATACTGGACGGATTACCAGTCAACAAGAGATAGAATATTTTGAACCGGGAGAGGCTATACCTATTTGGAAAGGCTTCAACTTCGAGGGATATGTAGAGAATGATTACGGCACTTTCGACAACATTGAAATGCAATACCCAGGGAGAGAGGTTGACGTTATCATGGAGTCGAAACAGATTCGTGACATCACGAATGATGTGAGCGTAGAAGCTGATATTTCATTCGGAACGCCGCTCATTCCTTTCGCAACTGTTGTCCCTGAGCTCACCTACAAGGAAAGCGAGCTGTACTTGCACAAAACCACTAAGGTGATTCAATACCCAGTAATTGCAAAAAAGTCAACGACTTTCACTGAAGGTGTGTATCACGTCACTGAGAATGTTGGTTTTGACGAATTAACAGGAAGAACCATTGTTTCAAGAACAACAGACGGATTTGTTGGTAAAACAATGCCCGACGGTACTCCTGCGGGAACATATACTAGTTACAGTATCCCTGCTCATTTCGAGTACAATGCGACAAAGCAAAAGTCAATTGCTGAAGGAAAGTTCATAGTTGCTGCAACTGAAGGGGTTACCATTTCAAAAACGGTCGATGAAGAAGGTGCAATCCTTCAATTCTTTGATGATGCAGATGTCGCAGGGACACCTGACCTGTGTGCTTTAATGGACAACTTCAATAGTGGAGATCTGCTTGTGGTAGGAGATATGATCTTCAATACTATTTCAGTAGACGGAAATACCCTACACATTTCACCTTCATTTGTACACAATGGAGTGAACGGTTCGAGCATTCCTGATTTAGCAGGAATTGAAATCTTGAGAAGTGGTCGTTCGAATCAAATTGCCATGGGCATCGGGAATGTAACAACCTACGGGGAGGCGAAATTGAATTCGTTTCCAAACGCTGAAGTTGCTGCAAGACAAGGCTTGGCTGATTTGTTAAACGCAAGTCTTCCACTCATCCCGAATGAAGGTGATAAGACTACGATTTCAACGTCGCAGGTCTCTTCGTATGATCTCATTAGCCCATTCAATGGAACATGTGGACCGTTAAGTGAATATGAGATGACAGTGGGGGTGGATCAATTCACCATTCCAGAAGACATTCATTTAGAACGACTCGCAGATCGAATTAGAATTTCGGTAGGAGGGCTAGAAGACCAATGGTTATCGACAGAAATTTGTGGAGATAATGAAAATAGAGCGCTTAGTGTTCAACATTTGAATAATGCATTGCCTCAGCTTTGGAACTTCACTAGTGCAGGTCTCTCTGTGTATGAGTCGACTTCTTTCCACATTGATTTCCCTGGCGTAGGAGATGTGTTAGTCTTCCCATATTCGTTTGTTACTACTGATGAAGACGGATATTTTGCCAGTATGAACGCGGCATTTGCGGCTCAAGCGGCTGTCGATTTTTCTGATTGTACTTACGAAATAATTCCGAATATTACGTTCTTTCCTCTAGGTCAGATTAATGGAGTTTCACGAGTGATTTATGTGAAACCAGAAGGACAAACAGAATATCAATTGCGATCGCTTCGTGGTGCCTACGGAGGGGAAGTCATCGTGCAAATGGCACAATATATTGGACCAAACCCGAGCGGTTCAGAGGTTGGTTACGTGGAGTCTTATTCTCCATCCTGTATTCAAAATTTTGAAGCCACTCCTTCTTCAGATCAAGAGATGATAGGTGATTATGGCCAAAGTGAGGAAGGGTATATCACTCTAACACCGAGTCATAGTTCATGTGATTTCCAGGTTTTCGAATCGAATGTGATGATCGAAAGATCTCCTCAAACGATTCAACCAGCTTGTTACCATGATATTGCTCTTTCTGGTACTAGCGGTGAATTTGCGATCGATCAAGAAACAGGATTGCTAATATATACGGATGGAGGTATGTGCTTTGATCAAGAGATTTCATGCCCTCAGTTTTGTAATACCGAGTTTGGAGGAAAAGGAATTACCAATGTGGTTTCATGCTCTGCCACAACGATTTCTGACAACTGGAACCCGGAGCTAAACCCTCTCGCAGCGGATTACAGTTACAACGAGGTTGAGTTAGGGAAGAAAGGAAAATGGCGTGGTCATGGCACCTATGCTTATAACACAGATGCCGTAGCGAGTCTTGAAGAAGATTTTAACCCGGCTACCGCCGAAAGTAGAAACTACAACACTGGACTCTTCGATATGAATTACTTCGTTTGGGGCGAAGGCGAAGGCGAAGGTTCTCAAGGGCCTTGGTTGAATCTAAGTAACCTTACCAACTATTCTTCTCAGGGCCAGGCCGTTGAAGAACGGAATATTCTCGGGATTGAAGGGGTGACGAAATTTGGATACCACGAAAACCTACCGGTTCTATCGGCACAGAATGCCAATGAGAACAATACCATTTTCTGCTCTTACGAAATGCTGTACGGAACGGAACATTTGGAGAATGGAATCAAGACGAATCCACAGTTAGAACGAAGCAATTTCAAGTCGCATACTGGGGAGTATTCCGCACGACTTATCAATTCATCGCAAGGTGCGTTCATCAGTAACATGTTCATGGATGATCATATCGGACAAGAAGGTTTGCTTGCCAAAGTATGGGTGAGCTCTGATGTAGTTGACGACCTTGTATTGGCTGATAACTTCAAGATGATCCTGCGTCCTGAAGGCAGTACCACGCTTCAGGCTGGTGAATATGGATTTAAGAAAGTGGCAAGATCCGGAGAGTGGGTGTTGCTCGAGGCATATCTACCTCCTCTTGAGAATATCGGGCTATCCAGTTTCGATATCTATCTCTATATGAATTACGGAAATACCGGAGCAACAAGCTGCTTTATTGATGATTTGCGGATTCAGCCGAGAGATGGAGCGATGACAACTTATGTCTATGATCCAGTCAATTATCGATTGCTAGCAAGTATGGATGATCAGAACTTCGCCTTGCTCTATCAATACAATGCAGAAGGGAAGCTCATTCGTCAGCTCAAAGAGACAGAAAGAGGGACAAAAACCCTTCAAGAATCACATTACAACACTCCTAAAGTCGCACGATAATGAGAGTTCAATTGTTCAAGAGACTATTGATCATGTTTTCATTGGTCCCAGCCTTAGCTACAGGTCAATCTGAGATAAAAATAGAGATTATCGAAGCGCTCAAATCTGTCAATCCAACAGAAGTTGACAAAGGCGAGGTGCTGCATTCCGAAATACGCGTTGTCACAGAACGAATTCTCAACGGTCAACGAGATAAAGTCTCAAAAGACTTCGAAGTGTATTTCGATGGTGAGACCAAATTCGTTTTCATCGATGACATGGATGTAATGGAGTCTAAAGCGAATTCAATTCGTGTAGACCATAAAAAGGAGAGAATTATTATTTCATCTGTGCCTCAAAAAAAAGAGGATGAATTCAATCCTCTTTCGGAAATAGATCGCTTTTGGGACCATTGGGAGATAGATACCATCGAACAAGTTGGGGACGAAAAACGCATTCGTCTTTTGCCAAAAGATGCGACCTCATCAACAATTGAAATCATAGAAGTGTGGCTAAACAGCAAAGGTGAGTTGCTTCGATCAGGAACAACGATCAAGAAAGGTCAATCTACTGTAACAACTACCTACATCATCAATGCATACGGTCCAGTGGAGAGTATGCCATCCCAATGCAATGATTACAACGAAGTGATCTTTCGCAACGCTGCTTACAAGAACTATAACATTCGCGATCTGCGCTAAGCCTTTGACATCATGAGAACTACATTAAAGAACTTGAAAATTGGTCGTGTTTTATTGCTGCTTATTGCATGCGGACTATCTCTTGTGAGTATTGGCCAGAGTATGGAAGTAATATCGCCTGAATCCACTGGGTTTGAAGATATCAAAGAAGGAGAGGGGAATTCTTACACGATAAGCATTGAAAATTGTACTCTCTGTGTCGGACTTCGATGGTATGTGAGTGTAAATTCAGGTACATCTCTATTGATCGAAGGAACCGAAATTCTCACTGAAACTGTTGGAGTGGAACTGGACGGTGATAATCTCGTGCTTAACACTCAATGCGGTGCGGAAGGTACGTTTATAAGTATTTCTACGGATTGCGTGGGAGGAAACCCTCTGTGCTTGCACAGTGTAAGTTTCGTTATCGGGGATGATGGAATCGATGAAGTCATGCCAATCCTTGACAACCTCTTGAATGAGGAAAAGGTGTGTGTAGACACTGATTTTTCATGGCAGTTAACTTCAGAATCTGCTTCAGCCACTAGCGATGCAGCTGAATATCATTGGACCATTGATTCTTATGGACAAGATTGCGATGGTTCCTATTCGATTTTAGATCAAGATATTACAGTCTCGACAGGCCCAGAATTGAACTATCAATTTGACAGTTCTGACCCCTATGCAGTGGGTTATCATCGTGTTACGGTGGAGGCTTATTATACGGGGTGTGATGCCAATCCTTATGGGGATTCGGGAGATATAATCGTGATGGCTGACCCTGGTCAATACAGCGTTTTCGAGGCGAACCCCTTATCTGATCTTTCAGGAATAAATTGTAGCTCAACAGGAATGGTTGAGGTAGAAGTAGCTACGAAAGCAGAGACTGATCCGTGCTTCGATTATTTCTGGGCAAACCCGTGGCTAGAGAACGTTCAATACACCTTAAATTACAATGGAGGTTCTGGTGTTACCTTCCTAA